>CAZRPW010000006.1:28480-29992 GCA_964601975.1 uncultured Bacteroides sp. | reverse complement strand
ATGGGACTCTGTTCACTGGATGTGAGTAATGGAAGCTACGTGGCCATGGAGAATGAATTGGGTGAGAATGCGCTGGGTGACAATTCCATTTCCGACCTTGTGTATTCAAATTCAAACCTGGGTAAAGAATTGTGGCTTGCTTCAAATAAGGGTGCCTACAACTATACTACAGAAACCCTGCTCAATGAAGAGAACAGCGGTCTGCAAAATAACCAGGTAAGCCAGATCGGCTTCAATCCGAAACAAATTGCCTTTTTTGCCGCATCTGACGGGATATCCCTGCTGAATAATAATATCTGGACACATTATACCGGGCTTTCTGATTTCTTCCTTCAGCACGAAATATCAGATATCGGGTCAGCATCCAATGGATATACCTATGTTACAACTTACGGAGGCGGTATTGAGCGTTTTAAAGCCGATGTGGACGGGATCAGCGGAGCTACCCTAATGGATACCGACTGGACCGGTCTGGAATCGAATTACATCCATTCTTTATTTATCGACGACACCACCCAGGTTTACGCTACCAACGAGGGAGTTGCCTTTCATTACAGCGAATACACGAAATGGGACTGGGAGGTATATACGACCCACAACAGCGATTTGATCAATGATACGGTTCTCTCCGTCACCAGAGATCAATCCGGCTTGTGGTGGATAGGTACTGCTGATGGGATCAGTACCTTTGATGAAAGCAACTGGCATAGTTTTACTGCGAACGAGCACGATCTTTGCAGTAAGAGGATTCAATATCTTGCCATTGACACAGACGGAACCCTCTGGGCAGCATCAGACCAGGGCCTGTCGCACTATGCAAATGGGATTTGGGTATGCTATCCAAAGTAACCTCCACCTTCCCCTAAAAAAAAGGAAGCACTATTCCAACGGAATTTGGGCAAGCTATCCTCAATAAGATTTATCTCGATCTATTATCTCAATTAAGAACTTTCTGACTGATGAGCTTGGGATCTACATTGATTTTCAATCCGAAATCACTGTTTATTGATCCCTGGTTCGCCTTCAGTGGATCCAGCAAAGAAATTCCTGACCCTAGCTCTTCCTTCATTTTTTTGTGTTCTGCAGACCATTCCATACTTAGTAAATCGGTAAGAAAAAGGAACCTCTTCTTTGCAGAGACATTCATATTTCTCGCAAAATAATAAAAGAGCTTATCCTGATCGACCCGATCTTTAGCCCTGGATATAGCATATGCGAGCTCAATAATACCTCCACAAAGCTGGGGCTTGGTAGCAATATCCACGATAGTTTTCTCCAAATCACTTACCATTGCTTGTTCATGCGGATCGATCCAGATGGGGTCAAAACCGAAAAAACGAGTTGCGTCATGCTGAATGAAATGATAGGCAATTCCCCCAAAACTCTGGATGGTTGGCTTCATCCTCGTGAGAGTGACCACATGAACGTTGGCTTCTGATGCGTTGGGCTCAGATGCTTTGGCTTCTGATGCGTTGGGCTCAGATGCTTTGGCTTCTGATGCGTTGGGCTCAG
>CAZRPW010000006.1:22812-28380 GCA_964601975.1 uncultured Bacteroides sp. | reverse complement strand
TTGGCTTCTGATGCGTTGGGCTCAGATGCTTTGGCTTCTGATGCGTTGGGCTCAGATTGGAACCTTAGCCCATAAAGCTTTAGTGCTGACGAATACCCTATATAATACTCCTTATTCAGCATAATGTAGTTAGCCATCTGATACTTATCAGGCAAATAGCTTTCCGGATCCTCATTCAATGGAATGATATGATAAATGTTCCGGGCTATTTTGCAAAGCATGCCCATATCGACCATTTCTGAAAGTATCCTTGCCAGATGAACAGGGTTCTTTTCAGGAAACTCCGCCGCCACATCCTTAAATGAAAAACCATATATATTTCTGCGTGAAAACTGCTTAATAATGCTCCAACTCACTTGATTTTTCATAGGATGTGATAAATTGTCTGATTACCATACATATTTAGTGCTTTCCTGACCATATTATTATATGAATATATATATTTTTCCAAATACAAGTCAAATAAGTTAATATTTAGACATTTTGTGATTGTCGTAGTAGTTTTTTTCGTCTTTGGTATCACTAAATGCCCTGTCTTGTACAATATTCGAATAAAAGACTACCTACCAGGTGCCCAAACGACCCAAACAGAATAAATATCACATACAGAAATAACAACGCATACAACGCATACAGCCCAAACACCCCATAGAGAAAGAGCAAAAAAACAAGTGTGGGAAAGGTGGGATGAAAAAAGTCCTGCATCATGCTATTTCAGGACAGGGAATAACCTATCGTTATCGCCCATGCCTTTGGCTAATGCTTTCCCATGCCAGGCGCATAGAGGACTTGTACCTCCAAGTATCAGTGCTCTGTCGGGATCAATTAGGCAGCAGTGCTCAAGCCCTGAACCTCTCGCGCCACCTTGCAAAAAAGAGGCTGCCCCGCCAATGGCGGAACAGCCTCCATATTTCAATTCAGTAAGAACTATTTAATAAACTTGGCAATTGAAGTTTCAGTCTTCACAAAATAGATACCTGCAGCGTAGCTGCTGATGTCAAATTTGTATTGATCACCAGAAACAACTACCTGGTCCATCTTTTGTCCAACACTGTTGTAAATACTTACAGTCCCGTTCTCTGTTCCCAGCTCAACGGTCAGTTCATTCACAGCAGGGTTCGGATAAACCTTGAGTGTACTTACTTCTTTCTGAGTAATGCTATTACTACCAATGGTTACATCAAGAACACCCTCCACACCACTGTCGTCATATGCAAGAGCCACTACAGTAACTACACCAGCAGAGTCAGCAGTCAGCATACCATCGGAATCGATAGTTGCCCAACCTGTACCGTTCACAACTCTCCACTTAACACTTGGGTAATCAGCGTCAGAAGGAAGTATGGCAGCACTCATCTGAGCAGTTGCGCCTACTTCAAGCGTATTCTCACCAGAAACAGTGATGTCGGTTACAGGAATATATTCAGTAATCAGTTCCAAGTCGGCATTATTGATCATTTCAACACTGTCAATATAAACTGTAGGTTCGCAATGGCCCATCATGAAATGGAATTGCTCATTTAGATCTTCATTCCAGGAAGCAAACTCAATATCAAATGTATATTTTGTGGGCTCAGTCTCTGTCAGAAAGGTCCAGTCACTAGTTCCTGCAGAATATTCATGTGATGATGTTCCATACCTGATATAATCTCCTTGAGCATCTTCAAAATCCACATTCATGGTATCTACATCATCAGCCCAAAGTCTAAAACTAAGAGTGTATGCATCTTCAGCATTGAGGCCCCAGGGACCAGTTTGTTGAAGCCTGAAATCCCAAATATTGCCATCAGTTCCGCGTTCAGGGGTTACGGTATAAACACCATCCTCAACGGTGGGTTCGCCCCAGGTATTCCATTCCTCTGGCATACCATCTACATCCAGATCTTTGAAGTAACCATTTCTGATCATATTGATTTCGGGCCTTGATACGATCTGATTGGAAATATTAACAGTAATAGGAATTGACTCAACCCAGGACCCATCAATTGCCATTGCATAAACAACAATATCTCCATCCATTACAGCGGTAAGAACTCCGACTTCTGAGATTTTAGCTCGGCCAGTTGAGTTTACCTCATCAATAATCCACTTCACATCCTTAACGGAGGCATCCACTGGTAATACTTCAGCCTCCAGCTGAACCATGCCATTGTTATCGGTAATATCTTCTCCGCTGATGGTGATGGTTTCAACAAATTTCCCAACTGCTGCACCCTCAAAAATAACAATACCACAGTCGTCCATATTGGCCCAGGCCTGGTCAACAGAACCATCGTTGGACCAAACCATCCTTTGCTGGCTGCCTTCTGCGACATCGTCATTGTCTATGATATAGGCATCAAAACCCACATCCCTGGTCATATCCATGGCAAAACCATCTTCGTCAGTCATGCTACCCTTGGGAATAAAGAACTCAGCCCAATAGCTACCATCTCCAACATCTACTAATGACCATGTATAAAAGTCACCCTCATAAGCATCTCCACTAACTTCTCCTTCCACAACGTCAGGCGCAACCTGCCAGTGTCCGTTTGCGCCTCCATCGTTGGATCCTTTAGCATCCTTAAGCTCATAATTGACATCGAAATAAAATTCCGGCTTGTCATATTTGTACTTATCCGTTCCATCAGGTTCCGGTGCATACCAGGGATAGTAAATATCGTCACCAACCTCAACAAGCAGATAAATACCAGCATCATCCCATAATCCACGGAAAGTCGCTCCTCCGGGAAGGGTTACGGTTTCACCTGTATAAGGCACATCAATGTCATAAATTGTAGCTTCATCCCATACTGCATCAATTTCACCACCAATCTCGGGCGAAACAGAAGCATTAGCAAATGTACACTCTTTCTGTGCGTAGACTCCTGCCACAAGCACAAAAGAGAGTAGTAGAGTAGTAAATTTTTTCATCATAATAATAGTTTTAGTTAGACATTAGTCAGTAGTAAACGTACAACTGACGATAACAGCTCACAATGTATTAATTTATCATCAAATTACAATACAGAGCCTTTATTTACAGGAAAAATATTTGACAAATAAACAAGGGCTCTTTGCCGATCGGAATAAAATAGCTATGTTTCATTCAATCAAATGCATACTACATCTATGAACAGGACAGTTTCAACCCTCTCCGGCAATAGCAAGCCTCGAAAGCTCCTTATTAAAATCATTGCAGCCAGCATGCCCGTAATCATCCTGTTGTTACTTGAAGGAGGCCTGAGACTTATTTCCTACGGCGACAATCTTAATCTCTTCATTCCCAACCCGGTGGAAGGGTATGAAGATTACATGATTGTGAACCCCGGAGCTGGGAAGAAGTATTTCCAGAAGTTAGAATATACCGCTCCACCCAATGACATTTTCCTGAGGGAAAAGCCCGATGAGACCTTTCGTTTCTTTGTAATGGGTAGTTCAACAGTGGTTGGCTTTCCCTATGAAGAAAACCTTATGTTTTCAAGAATTCTGCATAAACAATTGCAGGATGCTTTTCCTGAGAAACCTATAGAGATGGTCAACACAGCCATTACAGCCATTAACAGTTTCACCCTCCGGGATTATGCAAAAGAGATCCTGAAATACAAACCAGATGCGGTATTGATTTATGCAGGTCATAACGAGTTTTACGGGGCCTTCGGGGTAGGATCCAATGAAAACATGAGCAAGAGTCCCGGTCTCACCCGGTTGCACCTATGGTTTATGGACTTTCGCTTTTACCAGCTTTTTCGGAATATTACAAGTTCCACACTGGGGAAAATTGCTTCAGGCAAAAGCAAACAGGTGCATGGCACATTGATGAAACGTATTGTGGGGGACAGGGATATCCCCTACGAAAGTGAGAATTACAAACTTGCCATGAACAGGTACAGGCAGAACATGGGCGAGCTGCTATCTCAATTCTCTGATGAACAAATACCTGTATTCTTAAGCGAAGTAATCAGCAATGTAAAAGACATAAAGCCCCTGAGTTACCAGTCAACTAATCAGGAGAATGAGGCAATGAAAGCCTATCGCATGGCTGAAGCTGACTATGAAAACGGGGATTACCTTTCTGCTAAAGATCTTTACAATAAAGCCAGAGACCTGGACGGGGTTCGTTTCAGGGCCAGCGGAGAGGTAAATCAGATTATTGAAGCCCTATCCCTTGAATACGGCACAAAACTGGTTCCCATGGTCCAGGCCTTCGAGCGCAGCTCTCCTTTTGGGATCATCGGAGGCGGGCTTTTGACCGAGCATGTACATCCGAACATAAGCGGATGTTTCCTTATGGCCGAAACTTTCTTTTCGGAGATTGCCGAATCCGGGATCCTGGGAGCAATGGATATGAAGCGGATTCATTCCTCAAACTATTATAAAAGCAACTGGGGATATACTACCCTGGACAGCCTTTCGGCCCATCATATGATCGCTAACCTGATGACCCACTGGCCCTTTGCTCCTTTCGACTCTGAGACAGCTGACTACAGGTTAAGCTACAGGCCGGTTTCAAAACTGGACTCTATTGCATTTTTATCTATGGCCGATCCGAATCACTTATTAAGCGACATGAGGCTTGACCTGGCAAAGGACTACGAAGCCCGTGGGATGCATGAGGCTGCATACAGGGAATATGAATCATTATTGCGCACCAACCCCTATCGGGCTATTAATTATCGCGATGCCGCCAGCTCACTGATCCACCTCGGTGATCTTCCCCTTGCGCTGGAATACTTTCAGGAATCCACAAAGTACAAAGCCTCATTTTACGCCAGCTACAGGATGGGTGAAATCTACCTGATCAAAGGGGACTACATAGGGGCAAGAAAAAGCCTGGAGGAAGCCTTCTCCCTGGCATCGGATAATCAGGACAAAATAAAGACCCTGGGGAAATTGTTCATGGCCTGTACCTATGGAAATCAAATCGAGGATGCCCGCAGCATTGCAAACCAACTCCGGAAATACAATGCGGATCAGTTCCTTAAAATTTCCCCGAAGAAATACACTTACCAGAACTACATCCCTTTTCAAACAAAAAAGCAGGTGCTGGCAGCACAGCTTTTAATCTCTGAAAATAAACCCGAAGAAGCCCTTCTGGTGCTTGAAAGATCTCTTAAAATCTATGACTCACATATAGCCCACAGACTCATGGGTGAGATTTATATGCAGATTGGAAATTTCCCGGAAGCACTGGTTCACATGGAAAAGGTCTACAAAGAATTTGAATTTGACCCCCGGTTTTTAAGTAACTTAAAGCTTCTTCAGCACTCCATTGGAAACAATTCCGATGGGGCAAAGTGAAAAGTTTGTACTTTTGCATAAATACCTCGAACCGATGGAATTTTTAAAAGACCTGTTCAAATACATGAAAGAAAGAAAGAAGATCTGGCTGATTCCATTGATCGTCATCCTGCTTCTTTTTGGAACTCTCATTGTTTTAAGCAGCGGCAGCGCTATTGCGCCTTTTATCTACACATTGTTTTAGAGGAATACCTCCCTTTACGGCAGCTCACCCACAATTCGGGAACCCGCTCTACTTGCAACAGTTCACCAATAATTTGAGGCCCCGCTCACTCAATGTCTGTCCTT
>CAZRPW010000006.1:0-22712 GCA_964601975.1 uncultured Bacteroides sp. | reverse complement strand
TTTGAGGCCCCGCTCACTCAATGTCTGTCCTTTACCAGTTTGCAACCCGCTCTCTTAACGGCTGTTTACAAGCAGTTTGCGAACCTGCTCACTTCCCTTTTCACCAAGGCGCACAAAATAGATGCCGTCTGCCCATCCGGATATATCCACCACCAGCTGATCGGTCGAAAAAGAAGTATCATAAACCAGCCTGCCCATGCTGTCAACAATCTTAACTGCCATCGGGCCAGAAGGGGCTGCAGCTAATTTCAGGGTAAGCTGGTCAGAAGCCGGGTTGGGATACAGGGTAAATTCTTCAGACGTGGGAAGCTCTACAGAATTTACAATCTCTTTAAACTCGAACCAGTTCAAATTGTGTTCAGACCCGGTTACCAGGAGCCTTAAAATATACTTGCCCGCCTCCAGGTGAACCGTTGTAGCCTGGGTTGTCCAGGTCTGCCATCCACCTGTCCGGTCAAATGTCACGCTCTGCAGGGTTTGAAACCCTGACCCGTAATCGGCCTGAATGCTCAGCCTGGCCCCACTCATCTCGGTGGCAATCCTGAAGCTCATCTCATAATCACCCTCCCCCTCAACGAAAAGGATATAATCCAGGTAGTCTCCCGGATGCGCATAGCCTGTGTTGGACCCTCCTCCAACATCTGAACAGGCCTCCATGACCAGGCCATTGTTTACATAGAAGTCTTCGGCCTGTATCCTTGCAGGGATGGCAAAATGCCTGGCCATTTGATTTTCAACCTTCTCAGAAACAAATTCAGTCAGAGCCTGCCCATCATGCATGATGGAAGCACCTGCATAGGAGACCTCTATGGTCTTCCCATAAAACAGGGATTCCGATGTGTACATAAGCAACATACGTCCATCCTCCTCGCTGACAATGATACTGTCAATCAGTAATTCATCACCACCCTGGATTAGGGAAAACTCTGAAACCGGGATCGATTCGGGCGAAGTCAATGCTTTGTTCAAGGAGATATATACGATATTCTCCAGGATTGCAGTACTGGCAGACAGGTATTCAAAAGAAAGTTCTGAAACGGACTGGGGATTCCTGAGCCTGAAATAATTCAGGTTGGAGCCCCCCTCTTCGAACACAAGCTTCAACTGCACCTCCCCTTCGGGAAGGATCAGGTTTTCAAAATCCGTTGTTCGCCAACTTTGCCAGCCCCCGGTAGCAGGAAGCTGTAGCGGACCTGTGGCATCTACCCCGTTGACCTCCACATGAATCCTGGAACCGCTGCTGCCGGAAGCAGATCTGATCTCAAGGGTGTACGAGGCCAGGGAATCACTTTCCAGGGTATAAACCATCCATTCACCATCACCGATCCACCCCACATTATATCCGTTGCTGACCGGACTATCAGTACAGGCTTCAATATCCACCCCATCATTCCTGTAGGCCCACCCCTGGTTCCAGATAGTATACACATCGGTACTGCCATGGTAATTGGCTGTATCATTATCCCTGTATGCATATCCGTTGCGTCCAAGGTCGTAGTCGGAAGCAAATACCGTATCTGTCACATTACGCTCTATATAAGGGAGTATTGCATCAGTCCGGACCTGGCGAATCATGGCATCCACCACATCCTTCTGATAGTGACAGTTCTCAATCCGGTGATTGTCCGCAAACCTGAGGACTGCCTGGAAGGCCTCTTCCCCCGACAGATTGGGCCCGTTTCCCTTCCAGTTTTCGATCAGCCGGGTATAATCGTCGTTCACATCCACCTTCAGCACATTGTTGATACCCGGTTTCTTTACCGGCCACCATGACCATCCTATGTTCTGTGATTCACACAGGGCGATCAGGTTCGTAAACCAGGTGTTGGAATTCTCTCCCGATTCTCCCAGCCAGATGGGTACATTGTGCTGATCTCTAATCTCGGTTACCCAACTCAGAGAGGTCGCGCTATTAAAGGTCCAGTATTTATGAAAACTATAGGCCATATTGTCATCCCACGGAGGGGTAAGCCCGGTAAAATCATTGGCAAACCAGTTGCCTTCAATATAAATTATATGATGCTGATCAACAGTGCGAATGGAGTCAGTTATACGTTTTGAAAGATCTCTCAGGGGATTCGTACCTCCTGAAAAGGTCCAGTTTGTTTCATTGATCAGATCATATCCCCCTATCCAGGGCTCATCGCTGTAACGCTCTGCAAGCTTTTGCCAGAGCGCAACCAGTTTATCCTGGTTTTCAGCACTTTCCCAGAGCGATGGCTTGGATGGATCATAGTCCGAAATATTCGTCTCATAGCCCTGTCCCCCGGGGGCTCCGTGCATATCCAGAATCAGGTACATTTCATTGTCCCCACACCAGTTAAGCAGGGAATCAATCATCGTAAACCCCTTATCCAGCCAGGTTTGCTCTCCCGGTATAGTTTCCTCCTCAATTGGAAGGGTAAACCACTTGTAATGCATGGCCACACGCACGCTGTTAAAACCCCAAGAAGCCATAGAATCCACATCGGTGCGGGTGAAATGATTCTCCAGCCATACCGTATAGAAACTATCTGTTTTTGCTTCCCCGATGGTCTGGATCAATTTCTCCCTGAACTCGTGCTGAGCCCCGGCAACGCCAGAGCTCTGCATCATATAGCCCTCCTGTAGCATCCAGTTTCCAGTTCCGATCCCCCGCAATATCACATTCTCACCCCCACCATTTACAATTCGCTTTCCATCGGCATGCAAAAAACCCTGTCCCCACATCAGATTAGAATTGAGGAGTATCATTCCCGCCAAAATCGTCTTTATACTGTATTTAAATAAGCCCATTCATGCAACGCTTTATTGAAAAATATCGATTGTAAATATATAGCTATCTGCCAGAATACAAGCAGGTCCAAAATGATATATATCAGTTATTAACAAGTGGCACACTCAGCTGGCAAGAAATTGGTAACATTTTCACATCTTTGCCGTTCAACTATCTTATATGATTAACAGACACTCTCTTAAGAAGTTCAGCCTGTCCTTTGCAATGCTTTGCTTGACCCAGCTGGCAAGTGCTCAGATCAATTTCCCCACCGGGTCTTCCTTTCGTTACCTGAAAGGAAGTGATGCAGCCAGCCTGGATGCAGGCTGGATGAGCAGCGCATTTAACGATTCGCAATGGAGTACAGGAAATGCACCCTTCCGCTTTGGTGACGGTTCAGGTGGAACCGAATTGACGGATATGCAATACAGCTATTCGGTGCTCTATATGCGCACCAACTTTGTTGCCACCAATGTGGATGGAATTGCCGCTTTGGAATTCTCCATTGATTACGACGACGGCTTTGTGATATGGATCAACGGGGAACGCGTTCTGGATGTGTATGCCCCTCCGGTCCTTTCGCATGATGTTTTTGCACTTGACCTCCACGAATCAGGTATCCCTGAAACTTTTTTACTCGAACCCGGATCTGCAAATCTGTTAGAAGGTGAGAATACCCTTGCCATCCAGGCATTTAATTACAGCCTTGAGAGTTCAGATTTTTTTATGGATCTCGGACTGAGTGCCGGAATCCCCGATCCCATTTTCCAGGATTCGGCGGGACTCCACTTCAGTGCTGCCTCGGGATTTTACGACCAGGCTTTTTCCCTTCAGATTACTCCGGCCAATCCGGACTGGAATGTTTATTATACCCTCGATGGAAGTAATCCCCAATCTTCAGAAAGCACCCTCAGTACTTCCGGGACTGCCACCATCCAAATCAACCCCAATAGCACTACGAACCGTGATGTAACCCCTGCAGTGATCGTCAGAGCATCTGCAGGGAACGGTGATATGATCCCTTCCTTTCCGGAAGTAAGAACTTTCATCTTCCCCGGGGAGGTGATCGCACAATCCTATCCGGGTGGCGAGTGGCCCGATAATAATGTGAACGGTCAGATTATCGACCTGGACATGGACAGCAGGATTGCCAGCCATCCAAGCTATGAAAGCCTGCTGATTCCCTCTTTGAAGGACATCCCTTCATTGAGCATTGCCACCGACATCGATAACCTTTTTGGTAGTGAATCCGGTATCTATGTAAATGCCTGGGGGCATGGCTATGAGTGGGAAAAAGAGTGTAATGTAGAGCTTATACAACCCGATGACACAGAGAGCTTTAGTGCAAATGCGGGCCTCAGAATCAGGGGCGGATGGAGCCGTCACAATGAATTCCCAAAACACTCATTCAGGCTCTTCTTCAGATCGGAATACGGTGAATCAAAACTGGATTTTCCACTTTTCGGGGATGAGGGTACGGATAAATATGACAAGATTGACATCCGTACTTCACAGAATTATGCCTGGGCGCAGGGTGACAGCAGGAATACCATGTTGCGGGATATATTTTCAAGGGATACGCAGCGGGATATGGGACAACCCTATACAAGGAGCAGGTATTACCACCTCTACCTGAATGGGATGTACTGGGGACTCTTCCAGACCCAGGAGCGTTCGGAGGCCCGTTTTGCGGCTGACTACCTTGGAGGTGATGCTGAGGATTATGATGTGATCAAGGTCAATACGGAGGGCTGGGATTACCGTATCGAGGCCACCGACGGAGATTTCACGCTTTGGAATGAAATCTGGGAAATGTGCGAAACAACAGGATTCTCGTCCAATGCGGACTATTACCATCTCCAGGGACTGGATGACAAGGGAAACCCCGTTACGGGAAAGCAGGTCTATGTGGATATTGATAATTTGATCGACTACATGCTTTCGATCTTCTACACCGGAAATTTCGATGCCCCCCATTCCAGTTTTAACGGTGGACCAAATAACTTTTTTGCGATTAACAGCCGGGAAAATAAATCCCAGGGCTTTACCTTTTATAACCATGATGCCGAACACAGTATGTTTTCAGAAGCGAGCAGTCCAGGCATTGGCCTGAATGAGGATAGGGTAAACCTGAATATGAACATATCCAATTTCAGTGCTTTCCACCCCCAGTGGCTTCACAATAAGCTGACACAAAACGAGGAATACCGGATCCGCTTCATGGATCGGGCCAGTGAATTGCTTACCGGTAACGGCTTGCTTACTCCGGACAAAAACCTTGAGAGGTTGAACTCCAGGGCAAAAGAAATGGAATTGGCCATTATCGCTGAATCGGCCCGCTGGGGCGATGCAAAAAGGGGTAGTTCATATCCCTTTACGCGCGACGACACCTGGATTCCAGAGGTGAATAAGATACGAGACGATTTCATTCCATACCGGAGTGACATCCTGGTGGAGCAATTAAAAAACGGCGGACTTTATTCCGGGATGGAAGCGCCTGAGGTATATAAAAACGGAACCCTCCTGGAGGATAAAAGAGTGGCCGTATCCGGATCATCCACTCTGCAGATTAAGAATCCCAACAGCTCAAGCACCATTTACTACACCACCGATGGTAGTGACCCCCGTATTCCTGGTGGCGGCATAGCACCCACAGCTATATCGGGTGGAAGCAATCAGGTGGATGTAAACTTTAGTGGCTCGGCCATATTGAAGACCCGGATTCATTATGGCGGACAATGGAGTGCCAAGAAGGAAATCAACCTGATTTCTGACAATGAAGACTACTCTAAGCTCGTGATTACCGAATTACATTACCATCCTGAAGATCTGATTATTCTGGATGATACCACAGGCAGCAAGGATTTGGAATTTATCGAATTCAAAAATACCGGAAGTTCTGCGGTCTCGCTTGCCGGCCTGGTGCTCGATTCGGCAGTCTACTATGAATTTCCTGCGGATGCCATCCTGGCACCAGGGCAGTTTTTTGTGATTGCTTCAAAACCATCAAAGTTTTACCTCAGGTATGGCTTGCAGCCATCGGGCAATTTTAAAAAGAACTTTTCCAACGGTGGCGAGGAGGTCCTGCTCAGTGATCCTCTTGGCAATGATTTAATCCGTTTCTTTTATTCCGATGACCCGCCCTGGCCCACCGAAGCTGACGGGGATGGCTTTTCACTGGTTTCGGCCGTAAAAAATCCTTCAGGCTTCCCCGGCGATGCTACCTACTGGGCAAAATCATTCTACAGGGGAGGATCTCCCTTTGCAGATGAACCCTTTGGAGTATCCAATAAAACAGACGAGCTAAGTATTGAGGATATCTCGGTATATCCGAACCCCACCTCGGACCAGTTAAATGTGAAGCTTCCTTTGTCCCAAAACAGCTCACCAGCCACATTGAATCTATACGGTATTAAGGGAAACCTGATTCACCAGGAGCAATTTCACGGAAGTAGCATCATTGTGCTTTCAGCATTGAATCTGAGTCCGGGAATCTACCTTGTAAAGGTCAAAACTGAGAACCAGGTTTACACAAGGAAGATCGTCTACAGGTAGGCATCCTAATCGTCAAACATTGCCTGGTAATCGGGATCATCTTTGATCTTGTTCACCAGGTATTCCTTACAGAAATGGCGTCGTTTGCGAACATAACCCTCGCTGCGGAAGCCAAGCTGCCGGGCAATCTCTTTTGAGGTAATATCTTCGGCCGTAAGGCGGAGAATCTTCTGGCAATCTTCAGGAATTCTCTGGAGTGTTCTCTGATAAATAGACATTCTAAGATCCTTGTCCTCCACAGGAAGCGGCTCCTCAAACTCGATTCTCTCCTCCATATCACGATTCAGGGGATCAATTTCGATCTTCTTAATTTTCTTCAGGTGTTTCAACCAGAGCAACCTGGATATTGAATAGATGTATGTGGTAAAGCTGGAGGTAAGTTTAAAAGCAGGATCATCCCTGAGCTTCTTAAAGATTATAATCAAAGCCTCCTGAAAAATATCTTCGGCATCGTTATCCGAACCGGCGTTATGAACTACCAGCTGTTTAATCGCGTTGAAAGCGTTTTTATAGATGTACTGCAAAACGCGGTTATCCCGTTTTCGCAGACCAATAACTATTTCTTCATCCGTCAGCCTTTTCACTGGGTAAGCTTGGATTTTGCTGAACCACAAATATAAACATTAAGTGATTCCTTGGATGTTCTTACGAAATAAAAATCGAAAGGTTCTAACGCCCGGTGTGCCGCTCTATCATCTGTTCAATGGCCTTGGTGCATACCGGACAAAAACCGGCATCATTGGAATGCATCCGGCAATCGATCATAGGCCGGAAAACACCCTTAGCCACATATCCCCCACCCTCATAAACTCCAAGTGTTTCTTTGTATTGATCCTCTGCAGGGGTAGGCACCGGTACGGTTCTTTCAATCATATCTTTCCATTTTGCTTCGAAATCGACCATGGTAGTCAGGTTGGGATTCCAGGGTTCCACATCCAGGGGAAAGTAGTCGTTGTAGGCCACAGATGAATTGAAATACTCGTCAGCCAGTCCGGCAAAGGCATGCCCAAACTCGTGAATCACTACGGCTCGAGATGCCTGGTTATCGGCCGCAGAGATACTGTAAAAATTATAAATTCCTCCCCCTCCGTACTTATCGGTATTCACCAGTATATAGACCTGGTCGTAATGGGCATTGGCTGCCACATCACATACCGCCTTCATATCCGAAGTAGTCATATAACGCTCGATACCAAAGGTATAGAAAGATGAATTCATTACCGTATTTTTCCACACCCCCTGCCCCGGAATATCCGTCCCGGAATCAGGACCAGCCGATTTTACAGCCCTCACATTAAACTCCTCCCTTTTGCTAAGAAAGGGTTCTTCAGAGAAGATGTACTCCATGGATCGCCTGGCATCTGCCAGAAATTTATCCATTTCAGCTTCAGTATAACCCTCTGCGAGGAAAAGCAGATCTACCTTCTCTTCCGGGGCTCCGTGGATCTCCAGGTCCACTGTCTCAAAAACCCGCCTGATTGTAGGATCTGCATAGATCGATTCAGGATCAAACTGCCCACTCCATGAAAGCTGAAAAAGGCCCTTTTTATCTCGATCATAGATCTCGATCTCTACCTTCTCCCTGGGCCATGGAAATCGAAGCACATGGGAAAACGCATGTACTGTGCTCTGCGCCTCTGTCGTAGTCTGCCACTCCCTGAAAAGGGTACAATAGGTAAAACTATAGATCAGCGTTCCCGTTTCTGCATCCTTTACCTGGAATTTATGATCCCCATAATCGAAAGGATCAACGAGCTGATCCCTGTTTCCACTGAAAAAGGGTTCTCTCCTGAAAGTTTCAATTGCATAATGGGTTTCTTCAGCTGTTCCAGAAAAAACCATATCCAGGCGCACGACCCCATCCTCGAACCACTGCCCGAATGATTGTCCGGATACCGGCCCGACATACAATATAGAGAGCACCATTAAAATGCTGAAATATAAAGGCTGAATACGTTTCATAATCTTTATTTATGAGAACAAAAATAGCTTTTACTTTTTTATCTTACGATTATCGGCAGGTAAATCCAGAGTGAGTGTATATCACCCGTCTGAAGGCACATGGAGGCCTCATAAGAAAATTACTCTACCCATAGATTTCAGCCACCGTTTTATCCCATTAGTGAAAGCCAACAGGTAATTATTGTGTATGGAATAAAATTATAATTTTGCAGGGAAGATAAAAATTCTGAATCATGATTGAAAGATTGCTTAGCTGGTTCAACACGGCTTTAACAGGAACCAGCCTGTCGGAAAGCCTGGTTATTATAATTGAAAACACAAGCATCATTGTGGTAACGATTGTTCTGGCATGGCTTGCTGACTTCCTCGTAAAAAAAATCCTCATTACCACCATCACCCGGATTGCGAAGCAAACGAAAAATGACTGGGATGACATCTTTGTGCAGCGCAGGGTCTTTAACCGGCTGGCACACCTGGCACCGGCGCTGGTGGTCTATTATGCCCTCCAGTATATTTTCGAATTACCAAAGCTGGTAGAATTCCTGGAGAACCTGACCCAGACCTACATGGTGCTGGTGATTGTCATGGTAATAGATGCTGTTATCAATGCCTTCCATGAGATCTATCACAGGCTGCCCATCTCCAAAGGAAGGAACATCAAGGGCTTTATACAGGTATTGAAAATCATCTTCTATTTCGTAGCCATTATCTTCATCATTTCTATTTTCAGCGGATCCCCCCCCAAGGCACTAATGGCCAGCCTTGGAGCACTGGCTGCTGTATTCATGTTTGTTTTCAAAGACACCATTCTTGGTTTTGTAGCCAGTATTCAACTGTCAGCCAATAAGATGGTAAACGTAGGCGACTGGATCTCCATGCCCGAATACAATGCAGACGGGGATGTGATCGATATCAACCTCACCTCGGTGAAGGTGCAGAACTGGGATAAGACCATCGCATCTGTCCCCACCTATGCACTGGTTTCTCAATCCTTCAACAACTGGAAAGGGATGGAAGAGTCGGGTGGACGACGGATCAAACGCTCCATAAACATCGACATGAACAGTGTAGGCTTCCTGGATGAAACTCAGAAGGAAAAATTAAGGAAGTTTCACCTACTGCATGATTATATTACCCAAAAGGAAAAAGAGATCAGCGAATATAATAAATCACTTAAACTGGACGACTCCATTGTCACCAATGGGCGGCGAATGACCAACCTGGGAACTTTCCGGGCCTACCTGGGAAACTACCTGCGCAGCCATCCAATGGTCCACCAGGATATGACCTTCCTGGTAAGGCACCTTCAGCCCACTGAAAAGGGGATTCCACTGGAGATCTACGTATTTAGCAAGGACCAGGCATGGGCAAATTATGAGGCCATCCAGGCCGATATCTTCGACCACGTCCTGGCCATTATTCCCGAATTTGGTCTTCGCGTATTCCAGAACCCCACCGGATCTGACTTCCAGAGCCTGTCCCGGTAAAAACCGTCTCAACTATCATCAGGTAATACATCCCCAGGTAATATATTCTACTCCAGGCCTTTCATCCCAAATATTCAGGGATATTGTACGAGGAGCCTTAGCGGATGCGAAGCATATATATAGGGATATTCAGGGATATTGTACGAGGAGCCTTAGCTCGCGTAGCGAGGTTCAGTGACGATTTGAATATCCCTGGATAATAATATAATTGAAAGACTTTCCCTGAATATATGTTTAAAATCACATTATTTTTGATACGGTTCTTTCAAATTGTAACTACTTTAGAAGTGCAAAGTTGCAACCGGTAAGCTAAAAGAGAGCGCTGAATTATGGACGATAACCACCACATTGACAATCTGGATCGCAAGATCCTATCATTAATCACAAAGAATGCCCGGATCCCCTACCTGGAAGTAGCCAGGGAGTGCAAAGTATCGGGAGCAGCTATCCATCAGCGAATCCAGCGCCTCACAAAAATGGGTGTAATTACAGGGTCTGAATTTATTATCGATCCCAAGAAGATCGGATTTCTTACCTGTGCTTATGTAGGAATTTTCCTGGATAGTGCCCATCTCTATCCCGAAGTGGTTGTGAAGCTGAGAGAGATTCCGGAAATCACACAGTGCCACTACATCACGGGGGGATACTCAATCTTTATCAAAATATACACCAGGGACAACGAGGATTTGAAACATGTTCTGGTTGACAAGGTCCAGGCCATCCCGGGGGTTATGAGAAGTGAAACATTTATTTCCCTGGAAGAGAGTTTCAACCGTCAGCTTCCTCTTGAATAGGATTAAGGGTTCCTCTGGCGAACTACCTCAAAGAGCATAATCCCTGCCGCAACAGATACATTTAATGATGAGATGGATCCCTTCATAGGAATGGAGACCCAATGATCGGCATCTTTAAGCAGTGCATTTGATACACCCCTGTCCTCAGATCCCATGATGATGGCAACAGGACCTGTTAAATCATTTTTAAAGAGTACTTCTTCAGCCTTTTCAGTTGCGGCAAAAAGCCTGAGTCCGCTATCCCTCAAAAACCGCGCTGCAGTAACCAGATCCCTCTGGCGGCAAACGGGAATCCTGTGCAGAGCACCTGCTGAAGTTTTAATGGCATCCGAATTGATCGCTGCACTTCCACTATGGGGAATTACAATGGCATGAACACCCGCACACTCTGCACTGCGGGCAATGGCCCCGAAATTACGCACATCTGATACTCCGTCAAGCAAAAGAATCAGGGGATCCTCACCCGCCTCGTAGATCGCAGGTAAAACCGATGCGATATCACTGTAGGTCACCTGCGAAAGCCAGGCGATTACACCCTGGTGATTCTTCCTGGTGATCCTGTTTAATTTCTCAAGGGGGACCTGTTGTACAGGAATATCATGCTGACGAAGTACGCCCAAAAGTTCCCGACTCAGATCGGAACCTGCTCCCCTTCGGATCAGTACCTTGTCAATTTCCTTACCGGCACTGATGGCCTCTCTCACTGCATGTATTCCGAAAATAAATGTGTCTTGTGTAGCCATTTTATCAGGATCCGGGTGAATAAACCTTTCCATTGCGCCAGGAGCGTACTGCCTCATTCCAGTGCATCTGGGTCTCAGTGTTCTTTGACCAGAGCATATTCTGGTCTGAAAAAGCATCTGGCTTCCGCACGAAACTAAATTCAAGAGGACTTCCCCTTCGTTTGGTGAAATAGTACCACTTTTCACCTGTTGTAGTCATTTGGATTCGGTTGGGTGGACCGAAAAGAATAAATATCATGCCCTGGTCTGTCTTCCACCCCTCCTTATTGGAAGTAAAGTACAAATTCGAGTATACAACCCGGTTGTAATAGATCCGTATCAGCTCCCTTGACTTCTCCACACTCCCTCCCATCTTCAACCAAAAATTATCCACCGCCAGCTTTCGGTTAGAATTCATGCGCAGGTCACGGTATTCTGCAAGTGTGGCCAGGTAGAACAAGGGTTCCATCAATTCATCAGGCGTCTTAACCTGAGGGAAGGCCCCCCCGAAATTGAATAATGTAAGCCCTTCGGCATGTTCGTTATCTACCCTGACAAAATACATCCCCTTTTCAAGAAGATTATAATGGGCTGTATCCACCAGCGGAAAAATGAAACTGGTATCTGCATTATAATTCATGGTGTAGTCCGTAGAAGCAGTGATGGGCGGACGCGGCAATTCACTGTTTAGCCTGAAATAATCTACAAAGATTGAGTCTTTACCCGAATCTCGGTACCGGATATTGAAACGCTCTCCCGGCAGGAAAAAGCGCATAAATTTCGGATAGCCCGACTGGAGCGACACCACCTTGAAATTCTGAGAGCTATACACATTGGTTTTATCTACATAAAGATATTCCAGTCCAATGCTTCCCCGGTTCAGGTCCTTTGCTTCAACCCTTAGAAGATAACGGTTACCCGACGCTATGGGAAGGGATAAAGTGGCAAAAAAAGCGGCTCTCTCTTCTTCCCGAGCCCCCAGTTTGTAAGTAATCGAAGCCGAATCAACCAACTCACCCTCCAGTCCGTTATCCAGCTGAATAAGCCTGTATCGAAACGACAAAAGTGCCCTGTGTTCGGCCTCTTCATTGGCCTGGTTAAAACGCAACTCTGACGGATAGGCCCTGATGTATAGAACCGAGTAATTATCATTTTCATGAAAAACCGAGTAATCGGGATGCAGCGATAACTGACTCGGATTATAAAGGGAAGCTAATTGGGCAACCGGAGTCATTTTGCTTGCCTGTTCTGTGCTTTTGCACCCATTGAACAGGAAAATGGCAAATGCCACTGACACCCATATTACATACCATCTCCTTACCATGACTCAAAAATAGCTATTTTCTTCTAGCTTCGGTTTTCTCCAACTGAATGGTTTGCTTTTCCCAGTTTGACAAGGCCTCATCGTGCCGGGTTTTCAGCTTCTCGTAATCCTCATACACCTGCATGCCCTGAATGTTATCAGGATTCATTAACATTTCATCCATCTTTGCCAGTTCGGCTTCAATATCCTCCACCTCCCTTTCAAGGGCCTTTACCCGGTTGGATAATTTCCGGATCTTCTTCTCCAGGACTTTTCGCTCCTCATATTGCAGTTTATTGCCCGATTCTTTAGGTTCAGCAGCCTCCATTTTTTCCGGCTTAGACTGCGTTTTCTTTTTATGCTTATCAGCAGCGGGAACGCCGGCAGAGGGTTTATCCTTCCTTTCAATATCTGTCAACTTACCGATCTTTCTTCTCTGAAGGAAATCGAAAATCCCACCCAGGTGTTCATTCACCTTATGATTTCTGAACTCAAATACCTTATCAACCAGTCCATCCAGGAAGGACCTGTCGTGTGATACCAGGATAAGTGTGCCGTCAAAGGACAGCAGGGCATTCTTCAGGATATCCTTGGAACGTATATCCAGGTGGTTGGTGGGCTCATCAAGTATCAGGAGGTTGAAGGGCTGAAGAAGCATTCTAGCCATGGCCAGGCGGGACCGTTCGCCTCCTGACAAGACTTTGACTTTCTTTTCCACATCATCTCCACTGAATAAGAAGGCCCCCAAAATATCCCTGATGCGACCTCGGACGTCACCCACTGCCACCCTGTCGACCGTCTCCAGAACCGTTAGATCTCCATCCAGGATTTCATCCTGATTCTGCGCAAAATAGCCCAGCTCCACATTGTGTCCCAATTTCACGCCTCCCGTGTGATCAAGTTCACCCACCAGGATGCGTGAAAGGGTCGTTTTGCCTTCACCGTTCCTTCCCACAAAGGCCACTTTCTCACCCCTCTCAATGATCAAATCCACCTTATCAAGCACCTTGTGCTCACCAAAGCTCTTTGACAGACCGTTTGCCTCCACTACAATGGTACCTGAACGTTTGGCCGGTGGAAATCTGAGGTTCATCACCATATCATCCTCTTTCTCTACAACTATCCGGTCAATTTTCTCCAATTGTTTGATTCTTGACTGTACCTGTACTGCTTTGGTGGCTTTATACCTGAAACGATTGATGAACTGCTCGGTATCCTGTATCAATTTCTGCTGATTCTCATAAGCAGCATTCTGAACAGTGATCCGCTCCTGTTTCAATACCACATAACGCGAGTAGGATACACGGTAGTCATAAGTCTTTCCCAGGGATAGTTCAATGGTCCGATTACTCACACTATCAAGAAAAACCCGATCGTGAGAAATTATAAGTACTCCTCCATTATAAGAACTTAAAAAGCTCTCCAACCATTGAATCGATTCAATGTCGAGGTGATTTGTCGGCTCATCCAACAGGATGTAGTGGGGACGACGTAGCAAGATTTTAGCAAGCTCTACGCGCATTCTCCAGCCTCCACTGAATTCATGCACCGGACGATCCATATCCTTAAGCTCAAAACCCAGTCCGATCAGGGTCTGCTCCACATCCGCATGAATGCTATGCCCTCCCTCCATATCAAACTGCTCATTAGCATTGGAAAGTTCCTGGATCAGTGCAAGATAGGCATCTGAGTGGTGATCATCCCTCTCCTCCAGTTCCCGGCTGATGGATTCGATCCGTTTTTTTAAACCAAGAACTTCAGTGAAGGCCTCCAGGGTTTCATTATAAAGGCTCTTCCCCTTTTTATGTTTCATCTGCTGGGGCAGATATCCCACCGAGCTTTCTGCGCTGATCACGACCCTGCCCTCATCGGGCTGCTGCATCCCTGCAATAAGATTCAGAATCGTAGTTTTACCTGCGCCGTTCCGGCCAACCAGCCCAATCCGATCGCCCGGATTTACCTGGAAACTAATGCGGTCGAACAAAGTAAATGCTCCAAACCTTATGCTTACACCATCAACTGATATCATTTATTCACTCCTCCTTCATTTTTAAATAGGGGACCAGCTTATAGTCATAGCCCCACATCATCCCGTGCAGGGGCTGCACATTCTCTTTCTCCCCCGACACCCTGTAAACCCTTCGCTGTCCTGCTTCGGCAAGCAGACGCTTTACCTTTCCGATTCGATTCTCATAAAGCGCCTCGTTAATTCCGCTCCGGTTTCCCCAGGCCACCACCACATAATCTGCCCCGGCAGAAATATTCCGGATGGCTGCATCATTGGCCGGACCTACCACTGCCTTTTCTCCTGAACTTTCAAACACAAGGTTCAGATCGCTCGCATCGGTGGCCCTGAGTGCAAAAATATTCAATATGGAAAGGTATTGCACGTCCTTCAGATTATAATAAATATACGTTTCCACCTTTCGTATGGTAGTATCAGCAGCCTTTGAGTCAGCCGCACTGGGATTCTTCATAATCACCACAGCCCTCTTACTCCTGCCTGTATCATAGAGAGAATTCAGATACTTCATCTCCAGCAGGTACCTGAAGCGCCTGTCGTCTGAAAACTCTGCGATCACCGAATTTGGGTCCACTTCCTCAAAATGGGGTATCTGTCTGCCGATCCGAACCATAGGCGCAAAAATAGAACAAATCGGCGAGTGCTTTGTATATTTGTCTAATACATACTCAAATCTGAATCTAAAAACATGAAAAACATGACCACTGGAATTATTATCGGAATAGTAGCCGGGCTTTTGCTGGGCTGGCTCATCACTTTCTTAGCCATGCCAAAGTTGATGTTCAAAGAATCAAAATCACACCTGGGTTTCGACCAAACGGTGGAAAGAATTGAACAGAGCGTAAGTGATAAAGGCTGGAAAATCCCTGCGGTGCATGACCTGCAGGCCACCATGAAAAAATTCGAGAAGGACGTCAGAGCGGTAAAAGTTCTTGAGATATGCCATCCCGATCATTCATACAATATCCTGGCCAGGAATAATGAGCGCATTGTATCAAATATGATGCCCTGCCGTATATCCGTGTATGAAAAGGAGGATGGTTCCATATGGATCTCACGAATGAATTCGGGTATTGTAGCCAAGCCCATGACCAGGGTGATCAGAAAAACCATGAGTATTGCTGCCAGCGATATAGAGATGGTCATTGCAGAAGTGCTTGGGGAATGATACTTTTGTTTTCCTTTAATATTTAATACTGTGGGAAGAAACAAGAAACCGTTACCGCTTTTAGAGAATGTTACAATTGAAAACATCGGTTCCGAGGGAAAATCCCTGGCCCGGGTCAATAACATAGTTGTCTTTGTGAAGGGGGCCGTCCCGGGAGATGTGACCGACCTGCAGGTCTTCAGAAAAAAAGGGCGCTATATGGAAGCCCGGGTAGTGAAATACCACAGCTACTCGGACCAGCGCACAGAACCCTTTTGCGATCACTTCGGAGTATGTGGTGGCTGCAAATGGCAACACCTCCCCTATGAAAAACAGCTGTTCTATAAGCAGCAGCAGGTGGAGGATGCCTTCAGGCATATTGCAGGGGTGGAAATACCCGAGGCAATGCCCATCCTGGGATCCAACCCAAGTGTCGAATACCGAAATAAGATGGAATTTACTTTTTCCCGGCACCGCTGGCTTCTGGATCATGAAGCAAAATCCGAGGCTCCCCCGGAACACACCAATGCGCTTGGCTTACATGTTCCGGGACGCTTCGATAAAGTGGTTGATATAGAGAAGTGTTTTCTGCAGGGCGACCCTTCCAATCCTATAAGAAACTTCCTGCGAGCGCTTGCCCTTGAAAAGGGCGCTTCCTTTTATGATCACCGGACCAACGAAGGACTTTTGCGCAACCTGATTATCCGAACCTCAACACTGGGTGAAGTGATGGTAATCCTTTCCTTTCAGTTTGATGAACCTGTAGTATATGAAATGCTGGATGAAATAAAGAACAAATTTCCCGATCTGACCAGCCTGATGTATACCATTAATCCAAAGAAAAACGAGACCCTTTTCGACCAGGATATCATAGTTTGGTCGGGACGAGACCATATATTTGAAGAGCTGGAAGACCTGAAATTTAAAATTGGACCCAAATCTTTCTTCCAGACCAACTCCAAGCAGGCCCTTGAGCTTTACAGGCTTACCCGCGAGTTTGCAGGGCTCTCAGGAGATGAAATCGTTTACGACCTCTACACAGGAACAGGAACCATCGCAAACTTCGTAGCCCCAAAGGCTGGGAAAGTGGTGGGTATCGAATCTGTTCCTGAGGCCATTGAGGATGCCATGATCAACTCGGAAATCAATAGCATAAGCAATACCAGCTTCTTTGCAGGGGACATGAAGGATATTTTCACAGCCAGTTTCATAAAGGAACACGGTAAACCCGATGTTATAATTACCGATCCCCCCAGGGCGGGCATGCATACAAAAGTTGTGGAGCAAATTCTGAAGATTGCCCCCGAGCGTATCGTATATGTTTCATGTAACCCGGCCACACAGGCAAGGGATGTGGAATTACTGGGCGAAGCCTACGAGGTGAAAAAAATACAGCCGGTGGATATGTTTCCTCATACCCACCATGTCGAAAACATAGCACTGCTTGAATTACGTTCCTTTTAGATTCCTGTAGGAGTCTTCTCTGCAGGCCATTCCTCCTTAAAATCTATCCAGTATTTTCCAATTGTGCTCTTGATATCCTTTCTCAGGATAAGCAATCCGAACAGGTTTGGAATGGTCATGACCGCAATTGTAATATAAGAAAGATTCCATACAATGGTGGTATCGGTAAAGGAGGCCAGGAAAAATCCAACCACATACACTAACCTGTAAATCACTACGTACTTCGAGCCAAAAAGATACGTCACAGCCCTGCCCCCGTAATAGGACCATGAGATGGCCGTAGAAAAAGCGAATAGCAAAAGGCCGATGGAGACAATATATTTCCCCCTTTCCCCCAAAATGCTTCGCTTAAATGCCTGAGTAGTCAGAGCTGCACTATGAATCAATGATTCGCCTGAGAAATACACCTCCCCGTTATCACTCCCCAGTTCGCTGAACTGAACAGTGCCACCCGAAACGGGAATGGGACCCGTGTATTTTTCTGCCCCCCTTGTTACCTGAACATTCTCGGCGAATGATTCGGCATGAATGATGGTAATACCAGGCGTAACAACCTCACCATCTACCACATCCAGCGCCCCGGTAAAGAATGCAAGTGTTGTGTCATTGCTGAATGCCCTGCTGAGCAAGATCCTGTCGCCATCGTCCGACTCGGAATATGTGCCTTCAATAATTGATAGATCGGCCTGTTGAAAGCGATTTTGAATTTTTTCGTTCCAGACCCCGGAGGAAAGCAGAACAAGCCCTGTAATGGTACAGATGACAATGGTATCTATAAAAGGCTCCAGGATGGCCACCATACCCTCTGAAACCGGCTCCTCAGCCCTGGCCGCACTGTGAGCGATGGGTGCTGAACCCTGACCTGCCTCATTGGAGAAAAGCCCACGGTTCACGCCCTTATTAAATGTAAATGCAAAACCTGCCCCGAGAAAGCCCCCTACCGCAGCACTTCCGGTAAAGGCATCGGTAAAAATTGAAGCAATAGAGGGCAAAATATTCTGGTAATTAGAGGCAATCACCAGGAAAGCTCCGATAAGATAGATCAGGGCCATCACAGGAACCAGGGTGGATGTGACTTTTGCAATTCGCTTTATACCACCAATAATTACAAGGCCAAGCAACACAGCCAGGATGCCTCCTGTGAGGGCATGGTTGATACCGAAGGACGTAAACATAGATTCCGAAATACTGTTGATCTGTGGCAAACTGCCGGTACCAAAGGATGAAAGAATGGTAGCAAAGGCAAAGAAGCCTCCCAGTAAGGCACCTGTTTTCAAAACCTTACCCGAGCGGGTGGTAATGTTCATCCTTTTCTTCATGTAATACATGGGCCCCCCCGAAATAGAACCATCAGGAAGAATATCCCTGTATTTATGGGAAATGGTAACTTCCACAAATTTGGTACACATACCAAGCACTGCAGTAATCAACATCCAGAAAAGGGCTGCCGGTCCACCCAGGTGGATGGCCAGGGCCACCCCTGCAATATTCCCTGTACCCACCGTTCCACTGAGAGCAGTAGTCAGAGCCTGAAAATGAGAAGTATCCCCCACGTGATGGGCCTTGTCATACTTGCCCTTTACAATCCTTAGGGCGTGGCCGAAATAGCGAAATTGTGGCAATCCCAGGTAAATGGTAAAGAAAACACCCGTACCGAGAAGGAAAAATACAAACCATTGGTGACCACCCAGGTAGCCATCCAGAAACAGGAGAAATTCATTGATCTTTTGCATGCCACCAAAAATAGCAAATATTTATGTAGATGGAATATGGATTAATCCTTCTTGCAAAAAGAAAGCACATTGCTGAGCTGAGCCATGGAGAATGGCTTTGGAAGATATTCATTAAAGCCCTCCTGCAGGAATCTGGCACGATCACCCACAAGCGCATGAGCCGATTGGGCCACCACCTTCACTGTACCGTACCTTTCCTTAATAATCCTCATGGTCTCGGTGCCGCTTAAAACCGGCATCTGATCATCCATAAAAACCACATCCGGCAAGGGCTTACTATGCATGAGTTCCAGGGCTTCATATCCATTCGCTGCTTTCACTACATCATGGCCCATGCGGGAGAGGATCTCGTGGAAAACCTCTAGAGAATCCAGCTCATCATCAACTACCATAATTCGCATCGGCTTACCCAATTCCAAGGTTTCAGGAGCCTCAGACGATGCTGTGATGGCTGCCTCATCGGCCAGACTTGCTTTTCGGGGAAGTTCCACCAGGAACAGGGCTCCCTTCCCTTCTGTTGACTCCACCCAAATCTTTCCACCCATCATCTCCACCAGGTTTTTGCAGATGGCAAGGCCAAGACCGGTACCTCCGAATTTCCTTGTATTGGAGCCGTCAATCTGCCTGAACTGATCAAAAATCACCTCGAAATTTTCATCTGAAATACCCACGCCGGAATCCTGGACGAAAAGAATAATACTATGCGCTGATTCTGCGTTTTTACAACCAATCCGCACCTCACCTTTTTCTGTAAACTTAATGGCGTTGTTCACCAGGTTTTTCATAATCTGCGAAAGGCGAACCACGTCCGTTTCGATTTCACAATCTCCCTTGACCTCATTGGCTAGCACCTTGATATCCTTTTTATTCAGGCGCTTCACCTCATCCAGGGCGTATTGTTTCATCTCATCCACCAGAGAGGACAGATTCTGTCGCCCATAGATGAGCGGAAGCTGGTTACTTTCAATCTTGGCAAGGTCAATGATATCCGAGATCAGGCTAAGCAGCAGTTCTGAATTACGAACAATGCGCTGAACATACATATCGCGGGTAGCAACATCAAGATCTGGATTTATAAGCAAATTAGAAAAACCCACAATGGAGTTCATAGGCGTGCGGATCTCATGCGACATGTTAGCCAGAAAGGCCGACTTCAGCATATCACTCTCTTCTGCCTTTTCCTTGGCCATCTCCAATTCTTTCATGGCCTCCTTCCGCTCAGTCACATCCCGAAGAATGGTAAGGAGCATATCGGGCTCATTCCCATCAGTGGGTATCAAAACACTCTTTGATGATACATACACATAGCTCCCTGACTTATGAGCAGCCCTGAAATCGGCAGATACCACACCCTTATTCAGCATTTCTATGCCCATTGAATCAAGCACCATCTTATCCTCAGGATGAATCAGCCCCATCCATCCCAACTCCAGGAACTCACTCCGCTCATATCCGAACATACTGTAAAAAGCAGTATTAATCAGAACGGTCTCCTGTTCCACTGTAAACAGGCCAATGGCATCCTCTGCCGCCTCAAAAAGGGTACGATAAAGTCGCTCATTCTCATCAGCCCGGTATTTCAACTTCTCATACTGGGCCGACATATCCAAGGTAATCCCTCCGACCGCAGTTCCTTTTCCAGTCTCATCACTACTCATCACTGCACCCCGGTTGTAGAACCATTTCCATTCACCCTGCTGATCCTTGATCCTGTATTCAATCTCATACAAATCATCTTTCCCGGAAATTACCCTGCGAATTCTGTTCTCATTGTCCTGAATGTCTTCGGGATGGATGTTCTTATAAATTGAGGGAATAGAAGGATCATAGTCCCCTTTGGAATACCCGAGTAATTTGAGCAGGCTCGGGCTCAGAATCAGTTTTTTCTCAATATGGTCCCAATGCCACCAGTGAAGACCAATAAGGGCAGATGCCTCCTCAAAAGTATTTGAGGGAGATAATAACTCCTGTGGTATATCTGCCTTATTCTTATTCATGACACCTGCAAAATGTGTTCTGTATTCTAAAAATAACAATATCCATTGAACTTTTTCAGGGAAGCTCATGTTTTTAAAAGAAAATAAATGGAGCAAGTATTTGAATTTCTCAACGAACTGAGCAGGAATAACAACCGGGAATGGTTCACCGAAAACAAGTCAAAATACCAGGAATCCCTGGATCAGTTCAGGAATCTCGCCTCCGACCTGATTGAGGGAATCAGCACCTTTGATCCCACCATGGATGGCGTTGATGCCAGGCAAGCCATCTTCCGAATCTATAAGGATGTCCGCTTTTCAAAAGACAAATTACCCTATAAAACACATTTCGGATGCTGGATGACCAAAGGGGGGCGGAAATCAAGCGATGCAGGATATTACTTCCATCTTGAGCCAGGGAAATCATTCATAGCTGCAGGCGTGCACTCGCCTGCAGCAGAGCAGCTTCGCACCATAAGGCAAGAGATTATGTTCAATCCCGAAGCTTATCTGGAAGTCATCGGAAAACTAGAGAAACAAAAAAAATATGAAAGGGGTGGCAGGGAAGACATGCTGAAGAGGGGTCCCGCAGGATTCCCGCAGGACTTCCCATACATCGATGAGCTCAAGTACAAACACCACATATTCACACGCAACTATAAGGATGCTGAACTAACAGGCAAGAAGGCCTCCACCCTTTTGAAAGAAGACTTTCACGGACTATACCCCCTGGTATTTTACCTCAACCAGGCCCTGTCATTTACCGGCAACTTTTAGCCTGTGTGACTAAAGTTACAGTAGGAGTGTAAGGTCTGCCGTATTTTTGCGTCAGAATATAAACCAAATAAGATACAACATGAAACTTGAGCATTTAACAAACGAGACATTTAAAGAGAAGGTATTCAACTACGAAGCAAGTAAAGAGTGGAAATTCGAAGGCGAAACACCTGCCATCATCGATTTCTATGCCGATTGGTGCGGACCGTGCAAGGTAATTGCCCCGCTTCTGGAAGAACTTAAAGATGAGTATGGCGACAAACTGGAAATCTATAAGGTAAATACTGAAGAGCAGCGCGAACTCTCATCTGTATTTGGAATTCAAAGTATTCCTTCCCTGCTTTTCATCCCCAAAGAGGGACAGCCTCAAATGGCCATGGGAGCGCTTCCAAAGGAAACTTTCAAGCAAGCAATTTCAGAGGTTCTAAATGTAACTGTATAAAAAAAGTATAGATATGAAAAAAACGATTCTAAGTATAGCAGCTATTTCAGTTCTTCTTTTCTCCTGCAACAGCGGATCGGCTTCTTCCCTGAACGAAGGCAGTGATTCAAATGCAATCAGCACAAGTGCAGTGGAAGCTGAAGCCCCAAAGACTCCTTCGGAAGAAGCAGGGAAACCTGTGCACCTGACGAAGCAGGATTTCCTGGAGAAAGTGATGAATTATGAAGTGAACCAGACCGAGTGGGTGTACGAAGGTGATATGCCTGCACTGATCGACTTTTATGCCGATTGGTGCGGACCTTGCCGACAGGCTGCCCCAGTACTGGAGGAACTTGCCAAAGAATATGAAGGCAAAATCCACATCTACAAGATAGACACTCAAAAGGAACAGGAACTGGCTGCTGTATTTGGCATCCAGAGTATACCCGCCTTCCTTTTCGTGCCCAAGGATGGAAAGCCCACCATGAGCAATGGGATTGCCCAGACTCCCGAGCAAACCAAAGAGATGTTCCGTAAAATGATCGACGAGATCCTTCTCGGTGAAAAACCGGTTAGTTAGAGTTGGATAGTTT
>CAZRPW010000005.1:0-82230 GCA_964601975.1 uncultured Bacteroides sp. | reverse complement strand
GAACATTGTCGATCTCAGCGATATCTGGGTGGTTTTCAATATTCGGGAAGACTTACTCACGAATATCAGGGTAGGTAAGGAGTTTGAAGCCACAGTTCCGGCACGGGGGAACAGAGCCGGTACACTGGAAGTAAATTAGATTAAGGCGATGGCCAGCTATGCCACTTTTAAAGCCACAAAAACCAACGGAGGTTTTGATGTAAAAACATTTGAAGTGCGGGCCAAACCCCTTGCTGCCATCGAAGGTCTACGTCCCGGAATGAGTCTGATGGTTGATTACGAAAAGCTCAGGTAAACAATGAAATCCATATTATCAAGCATCCGGGATGTTGCTGCAAGAGAAACAAAGCGGATGTCATCGCGTTGGATGTACATCCTCGTTACCCTGGTACTTCCGATCCTTTCAATTTTGTTTTTCGCTTCGTTATTCAAGGAGGGCGTCCCCAGCAAAATGCCCATCGCGATCGTTGACCTTGACCAGACAGCTACCTCACGCAAAATAGCCCGTAACATCGATGTTACGCAGCTGAGCGATGTAAGAGAATACCTTCAATCCGAGACTGAAGCCATGTCGGAATTACGCAGCGGAAATATTTACGGCTTCGTTGTCATCCCGAAAAACCTCCAGGCTGATATCCTGGCATCCCGCCAACCTGAAATAAGCTACTATTATCAAAATGGATTTCTGATTGCCGGTGGCCTGTTGCAGAATGATCTGACACGCATCCTCCACACCTTATCCGGAGGGATCAATATGCAGAAACGCGAAGCGATGGGACAGTCAGAAGATTACATGATGTCGCAGGTACAGCCTATACAATTGAGCACACACCAGTTGTTCAATCCAATCGCCAACTATTCAGTCTATATTTCCACAATCATATTACCCATTATGCTGCAATTGTTCATCTTACTGATGACCGTTTATAGCATTGGTATTGAGATCAAGGAAAAAACATCGCACGAATGGCTCCGGCTTTCAAACAAGTCTGTGTTTGTCGCCCTTACCGGCAAGCTCTTGCCTTATACCCTTATATTCTTTGTGGTGATGATGTTTCAGAACTTCATGCTGTACAAAGTCATGATGATACCCATGCAAACCAGCCTGGGATGGCTGATGTTGGGATCGCTTTTGTTTGTACTGGCATACCAGGCCGTCGGTGTTTTCTGTATTGGCTTGCTCCCTATGATGCGGCATTCGCTCAATTTGACAGCCTTTTACGGAATACTGGCACTCTCACTATGCGGATTTTCATTCCCTATTGAGTCCATGCCACCCGTTTTTCAATACTGGGCAGGTGCTTTCCCGGTACGGCACTATATGCACATATTTCAAAGCCAGATACTGTCAGGCTTCGAACTCCGGTACGCAATTACTTCATACCTGTACTTGTTTCTGTTCATGCTTTTACCCTTACCTGTAATCAATAGGCTCAAATCAGCTTTGATCTACCAGAATTTTATTGAAAACGTACATAAAAGCTAATCAGCAAGCTGCAGAAAAAGAAAGATAATAATGAAAACCAAACCTATAAATTTAGCCAGGAACATCAGAGAAGGATTCAGCAACACTTTCAGAATCTGGATGCGCGAATTCCAGCTTATATTTTCGGATGTAGGTGTGATGGTAGTTATATTTGCTGTTCCCTTGCTATACCCATTGCTGTATTCGCTTATCTATTATCCCGAAGTGGTTCGTGACCTGCCAATAGCAGTTGTAGATATGTCGCATTCGTCCGATAGCAGGCAATTCACCCGGGATCTTGATGCTACACCCGATCTCAGGGTGAGTGCTGTCAGCATTTCCATGGAGGAAGCCCAAATGATGTTTAAAAACCATGAAATCAGGGGCATTGTAGAGATCCCTGCCAGCTTTAGTAAAGATATTGCCCTGCAGGAACCGACTACAATTTCGGCTTACGCCGATATGGAGTTCTTCCTTTATTACAAGGCCCTGATGACGGGAGTCAGTTTCGTGTCATTGGAAACCGGGAACCAGATCCAGATCAACAACCTGATGCACAACGGCTTAACCGAACACCAGGCAGAAATTTTTGCAGAGCCGGTAAAACTGGTCGACAATGCCATGGCAAACCGGGCAGGGGGTTTCGCAAGTTATGGCATCCCCGCCGCACTCATACTCATTATTCAGCAAACCCTGATTATAGCCATCGGAATACTGGCAGGCACCGCCCGGGAGAGGCATCCTTTTGGCACCCTTGTCCCACTCGATCGCAAGCGCCTGGGAACCTTGCGCATGGTCATAGGAAAATCGGGAGCCTATTTCACGATTTATGCCCTGCTCAGTGTGTATATGCTGGGAATGATCCCTGAATGGTTCGGGTATGGACAAACACCCGGTTTTTTGGAACTCAGCGCGCTAATAATTCCATTTTTGCTTTCAAGTATTTTTATGGGACTAAGCCTTTCGGTGATTTTCAAAAACCGCGAAAGCTCCATGATGCTCTTCCTATTCACATCGATACCACTACTCTTCTTAACAGGAATCATATGGCCACTTTCGAACTTTGCACCCATATGGCTGGCAGTACGTGAATTATTTCCTTCATCAAATGCCATATTTGGCTTTATCAAAATGCACTCACTGGGAGCCAGCGTTTTCGAAACACGCAGGGAAATTATGTCGCTATGGGTTCAAACCGGGGTGTACTTCACGATGGCCTGCTTCATCTATGGATACCATGTAAACTATACAACACACCTGCGCAGCGAACTGGCCTCACATTCATTCAGCGAAATCAGGGCAAAAATTAAACCCGCTAATAGGGATGAATACAGGAGTAGGAATGTATAATCAAACCATATATCCACCTCAATAATGCTTTTAACATTTTTAACCAAAACATAAGCTTTTTTCGCCTGTTATTCCCTTATGAACAGAAAGTTACTTTTGCTTATGGTCCTGGCGGGACTTTTCTCACCAGGGTTCTCCCAGACCATCAGGGAAATAGATCGGGAAGACATCTCCACCATGGTCCGGTATAGCAACGACACAACCTACGTGATCAATTTCTGGGCCACCTGGTGTTCCCCCTGTGTCAAGGAGATCGCCTATTTTGAGGATCTTCACAGGGCGTATGCCGGGGAAGCACTTCAGGTCATTCTGGTAAGTCTTGATTTTCCGAACCAGAAAGACCAAAGGGTCCTTCCCTTTATCGAAGAAAAAGGAATAAGCGCCCCGGTGGTGTTGATCACTGACCTGGACTACAATGGCTGGATCGACCTGGTTGATCCTTCCTGGTCGGGTGCCCTGCCAGCTACCCTGATTTATAAAAAAGACAAAAGGGTGTTCCTGGAAAAGGAACTGACAAAAAGTGAATTAAACACACATGTATTACAAATACACAACTAACATGAAAAAATTAATTCTAAGTACACTGATGGGCCTGCTATCTATATTGATGATCAATGCCCAGGTTAAACCCGGAGACAAAGCCATTCCTTTCTCGCTCAAGAATGTGGATGGAAAGATGATTTCACTTTCCGCTTATAGCGATCAAAAAGGAGTAATCCTTGTGTTTACCTGCAATCCTTGTCCCTATGCCAAGGCCTATGAAAAGCGTATTATACAGCTGCATAAGGACTATGCAGGACAAGGCTTCCCGGTGGTGGCCATCAATCCTAATGATGAAAAACTCTCTGCAGAAGATAGCTTCGGGAGCATGAAAAAACTGGCCGAGGAAAGGGACTACCCCTTTCCCTATCTTAAGGATGAAAGCCAGGAGGTGTCCAGGGCTTATGGGGCCACGCGTACACCACACATATTCCTGCTTACAAATGAAAGGGGCATATTCAAAGTGACCTATATTGGCGCCATCGACAATAATGCCATGGATGTATCGGCCGTAACTGATAAGTATCTGGAAAATGCCATCTCAGCGGTAATGAGAGGCCAGGTTCCCAACCCTTCCCTTACCAAGGCCGTGGGTTGTGGCATTAAATCTCAAAGCTGATTCAAAAAGGGGCAAATCCTAAAAAGCAAGGCTCAGACGCAGGTAGTAATTGCGTCCCGGCTCAATGCTTATACTTCCCCGGTTGGTGGCAAGGTGATTGGTATAGGCCCTGTCTGTAAGATTTTCAATGCCGGCAAATATTTTCAGATTGGTGGGACCAATCCGAATGGGTGCAGAACTTAATGCAAGGTCAAAACATGCATACCCCCCTGTTTCTGTCTCGCCTTCAGGATAAAAATAGACTACCGCTATAATTATTGGGACAATAATCCCTTATTTGCATTTGAAACATATATTAAAGTTTGCTTCGTCTTCAGGTTGATTGGCAGTAGGGTTTTCCCGTTTTCGGATGTTGAATTAATCTTTGTTATTTCACTCGTTTGTGGATCCATGATCGTCCAATTTCCTTTTTGCAAAATTGTAAGATTTCCCTGGTACATTTCAGTCCCCGTGTTTACCAGCATATAAATTTCATGCCCATCCCGGGTGAATTTACCGAATACTATATCGCTTTGGGAAGGGATCAATTTTTCGGCAGAAACAAGCAGTGATATTTGTTCTCCGACCATTTCCTCACTGTTATTTTGATCGACAGATATCACACTAACGCCCTTTTCCTTCATCCTTTCTACTAGTGAATCGGCTTGGGGAGGGAGCAAAACTCCACGCGGCAATATCAGCCCATCGTATTCTTCACCATTCACGTCAATTGTTCCCTTGTTTGTAATTTTGGCTTGTTCCAAGTACAAGTAATCAATTAGTATAAACGGAATCTGACTTTTTGTAAGCGATACGCCAATTTGATGAAAGGAGTTTTCAATTTGCTGAACTTTTTCACTTTGGGTATCTAAACTAATTGTTGTTGCTGTCGGTTGGTATTCTCCCTGCATATCATAAATCGGGTAATATAGCAGTACTGATTTAATCGGTTTCGCTTTTTTGGTTATCGAGGTTACACGCCCAATAAAATCACAATAGGCTTTATGTGAGGATTCATTTCGATAAGGAAATTTTTCTCCATAGGTGATGACATAATACAATGTAAAATCTGTTATCCCCCAGGCCACGAGCCAAGCAGAACTAGCTTGCATATCTTCTAACCTGACAGGTATTTTATCACCTGCTCTCGATTGCATAAAATCGTTCATTTCGCACACCACTCTTCTCTTCCCTGTTAATTGTGCAACAGATACACCAAAAGCGGGAGCTTGCCAATTTCCTCCAAATGAAGCGTTATCTGCCATCCATGCTTTCGGGTTAGAATCTATTAGATCAATCCCGGGAATACCATAAGCAGAAAGTATCTGAATCATATTCCCTTCTAAGGGTACATGGGTAATGATACTTTCCTCCCTTAATCCATGTCCGGAAAAAACGGGTCCTTTGTTTTGATGCTCTATGCGAAATTCATTGAACCAGTTTTCAATGGTGTCGTAGAAATATGCCTTGTCAAGTTCCCCCATCAATTCCCAGTAATTACGTCGGATGTTTTTATCAAATGGCTTATCTCCTTCAAAAAGAGATAATAAATGAGGCATCAGATCTTCATTATATTTCTGTTTATATTTCTCAGGGATATCTTCTTCCCATGGAATACGAGGCAATTCTTTTTTTGTCAGATCAATAGGGTCTTTTACCTGTGGCGAATGTTGTTGATCGGCAATTTTTACAGCCATCAGGGAAGGTTCGTCTGAGTAAAATGCTTCAACTTCTGAAAATAATTCCTGTCCAAGATGTTGTAAATAAGCTTCGTGGGTTAACTTTATAAATCGCTCTGTTGCCAGTTTATTAAGCGGATTTGGGTAACGAGTTGCCCCGGCAAAACTATTACTGGCATGTGTATATTCATAGGATGGCCTTGAATAAAACATGGGGGTATGAGTTTTGTCATAGACCATTTCCTGAGATTCGAGTTCCGGGTGGCCTTGCAAAACGAGGCCTCCGGCGGGAAAACTTGGATAACCGTCATCATCGGATATCCATACCCGCATATTTCTTTCACGCATTTTTTTTACATAATCCACAAATGTATTCCATGATTCTTCAGAACGGAGGTAGTTTTCTCCACCTTCCATATTGCAAACAACCCCTCCCAGACCACAAGAATCTCTCAAATAAATTGCATGGTCCCCCATGGGTATCCAAGTCTCTTCGTCGATAGTGCGAAAGGCCTTGTCGTGCACAATTTGAAGGGGTCTGTAATCAGCAGAGGGACTTTGCCATTGAGAAAGCCATTCTTGTGGAATTGGAACGTCTTTTTTACACGACATGAAAAGTAATGGGACAACAAAAAAGATTAAGGTAAATTTCATAATCAATCTAATTTTGACCCTGTTCCTCATTCTAAACCATTTGTTATTTCTCATTTAAAGCATTTATTATGTTAAAATTCATTTTTCGTTAACCCTTGATTTCTACTTTATCGCAACATAAATGCAAGATCTCCCCTAAATATCACTTATCAGCAGCAATCTTATTTCATTCGTTTAGAACCTATAAAACCATACCAGGAGACAAAGAGATGGCAACCCATAATTACGATAAGGGATTTTTGTAATCCAAAGGTGTCTGCAATCAACCCCTGGATTGGTGGAACTAAAGCTGCTCCCAATATTGCCATAATCAGTAATGAAGATCCCTGACTTGCAAAATTGCCAAGCCCCCGGAGTGAAAGAGCAAAAATATTGGACCACATAATAGACGCAAATAATCCGATACCGATAACGCACCACATTGCAATTTGTCCTCTTGTAAAAAAAGCTATTAAAAGCAGTATTAATATATTTAATGAGAATACGCCAATGGTTCTGCCTGGTAGTGATCGGCCAATTTTGAATGCGCCCAGACTTAATAACATGAATAGGGCAGAAATACTGGTGATTCTAAGCCCATAAGTAAAGGCTATGACTACTAAAGCAATCAGGATTATTGCTGCTTTTAAAAAGTTTTTTTGAAAGCCTTTCATTCCGCTAAAAGAAGTAGCTCCTAAAAATCTTCCAATCATAAGACCTCCCCAGTAAAAAGCAACAAATTTACTTGCCTGAGTGGGATTGAGTCCTGCAATGTCCCTCAAACCAAAAAAATTGATTAGAAGACTACCTGTTGCTACTTCTGCTCCCACAGCCATAAAAATAGCCAATACACCCAGGACCAACTGAGGGTATTTAAAAACATCATAACCTTTATTTGGTGGATCCTTTTTATGGAATTCAGGAAAAGGTGTAATCTTGACAACCATTGCCATTATAATAAAAACTCCGGCAAAAATTAAATAAGGAATTTGTACAGCACTGGCATTCGTGTTTTCTGCTTTAAAAAAATATTCAAAAATCAGGTAACCTCCCAGTAAAGGACCAATAACAGTTCCCAGAGAATTAACTCCCTGGGCAAGATTAAGTCTTGCTGATGCTGTTTCTTCTCCCCCCAGAAGCACCGCATATGGATTGGCTGCAATTTGTAAAATTGTTATCCCAAAACCAAGGCAGAATAATGCCCCTAAGAAAAATCCATAGCTATGTAAAACATTGGACGGATAAAATAATAAGCACCCCAATCCGGCAATAAAAAGCCCAATTGACATACTATTTCGATATCCAATTCTCGAAATAGGATCTCCTATTTTTACTGAAAAAATAAAATAAAACAATGAACCTAAAAAGAAAGAACCAAAAAAAGAAAACTGAATTAACATTGCCTCAAAATAACTCAGTTTGAAAATCATTTTAAGATATGGAATGAGAATATCATTCATAGAAATAATAAATCCCCAGATAAAAAACAATCCGACCAAAACTATAAATGAAAGCCTCCGGTTAAATTGCGCTTCTGATTTATTATTCACAAAAGATTGATTACGAAATAATTTCAGCATAATTTTTTTAAGCATATAATAAAACCAGGTGTAAATGAATTTCTGCAGACGATAACAACCCTTTACTTCGGTTCCAGTACTGACAATGATACCCGTAAAAAATATGGTCAATATTCAAGTGGTTTTTTTGAAAGCTATTGAATACAATGCCTGTAGAGATTTTGAGTCTGAATTTTGGTCATTAAACCAAAAAATCCAGGAAGAATGTTAAATGAAAAGTTTCCTCAAAAACCTGGATGTCTGAACGGCATCATTTGCTTTTACTAAAGCATCGATCTCGTCAGAATATTCATCCACTACTTTTTCAAATTTTTTCACCCACAATATGCTTTCGGAAATAGCATCAACGGCATCTTCACGATAAGGATACTGATCCATTGAGAGCCATCCTTCAAAACCTGTTCTTTTAAGCCAGTACAACAATTCAATATAAACAACACTATGGACACTCCCCACAATCATATCATCATCCCAGGCACCATGATTATCGTTGAAATGCATATGAAAAAGCATGTCCCCAGCCCGTTTAGCCATTACTACCGCTTCTGCAACATTTTCGCCTCCAATAAAACTATGTCCAGTATCAATGGTCACTCCAACATTAGAACATCCGGTTTCTTTAGCTGCAAGTATTGTATCAGCCATTCGTGCATGATAAGAAAAATTCCGTGGTTCCTTGGGTTTATATTCTAAAGAATATTTCAGGCTTTTAAATTCAGTAGCCAGCTTAATGGTTGCTTCTTTCAACCATTCCCGTTCCTGATTATAATCGGCTGTCAGCATATAATCATATCCATCCTGCCCCAGCCAGCAGTTCACAATGCCACAATCAATTTCCAGGGCAATTTCGCTCATCTGCCTTAAATAGTCAATCGCCTTTCTACGAATTGCCGGCACAGTATTGGTTATACTTCCTTTGGCAAACTGCTTATCAGTAAAGGTATCCGGTATTATAGATGAACAGGATACGCCATAATCATTAAGCCTTTTTTTAATCTCACTGACGTTATCAGGGCGTATATCCCAAGTACCCACCAACTCTATTCCCTCGATAAAAGGAATTTTTTTTAGAGCCATCTCTAACATTTCTTCTGTTGTTGGATTGCTTTTGTAACCTTTACAAAACCTATCGCAGGTATTTCCCAGGTTTCCTAGAATTATTGAATACTTATTCTTCATTATATTAAAATTTTTATTTTCTGTACTATCAATTTTTCCTCATCCAACTTCAAACGAATAACTGCCCGAACCAGTCGAAAAATAAAAGAATATCCACCTTTCTTCGGAAGGAAGTCAATATCATTTTAAGATGGTTTTCTGGTCCATGTTGAATAAAGAAATCAGTCTTAACAATTCAATGTTAATATTGATTTTAGTTCTTCACAACCTTTTATGGTCAATATTGCCCCGGCATTTTTTAAAACCTAAATTACAGGCTTTATATACTTGATTTTATGCCGTTTAATACAGTTAAAGCTAGTGCATATTCATGCATAGACTGTCGAAAAAGCAAAATTCCGGCTGAACATTACTTATCAACAACTAATGGTATATAAATCACCGCCAGTTAATCTAAGCAGATGCAATATTTTAAAGAAAAACAGCTAATTTAATCCCTCAAAGTGATATGGTCCGAATGAACTGGGGCTATACCAGATGCGTTCCTTGTGACGACTATTATTAAACAGAAATCATTCGAATATTATGAATAAAAGTGAAAAGATGACACTTAGGGTCATCCCTGGAATTGGCTCTATTACAGAGTTTTCAGGAATGAAATCCAAAACCATTTGCAGTGACAACTATTTTGAGGTAAAAAAAAATGATGTTATATCAATAACCGCCACCGGTGATGGAAAGGTTGAATTTATCGCTTTCCCCGATCGCACACTTGCGTATATAAAATCTGCAATGGATTATCCGGCATACTATCCCGTACAGGCGGTTTCTCTGAAAAGACCAATAAAATACGTACTCATGGACCTTGATGGGACGACTGTATTAAGTGAAAAGTTTTGGATATGGATTATCCAGTTGGCGATAGCCAGTTTACTGGAGGACCAAAACTTCTCCCTTGAAGGGGAAGACATGCCCTATGTATCAGGCCATAGTGTTTCTGAGCATTTACAATATTGCATCAATAAATATTGTCAAGGTCATAACCTGGAAAAAGCACGAGAATACTATTTCCAGCATACACAGAGAGAGCTAGAAGCCATACTGGAGGGACATGGTAAAACAGATGCCTTCCGGGCAACACCGGGACTAAAGGAGTTCCTGTTGAAACTAAAGAAACTGGGAATTAAAATTGGCCTTGTAACAAGTGGTTTATATGAAAAAGCATGGCCCGAAATAAAATCTGTATTTGACACACTGGACCTTGGTCCAGCTGAAGAATTTTATGATGCAATTATTACAGCAGGCCATCAACCTGGAAATACAAATTGTGGAACCTTAGGAGAACTTGAAGCAAAACCTCACCCCTGGTTATATGCTGAAGCAGCGACCATAGGTTTAAAGGTTAAAAAAAATGAACGAAACAGGGTGATTGGAATTGAAGATAGCGGTGCAGGAATCTGTTCCGTTCTTCTGGCTGGATATACGGCCGTAGGTATTGGAGGTGGGAACATAGAAGAAAGTGGAACTAAAGAGCTATGTAGTTTCTATGGCGAGAAATTTGACGATATTTATCAATTTATTATTGAAGACAAATGATTTGTATCATCCACAAGTTTAAACTCAAAATTTTCTAAAGAAATACCTTATTTATGAATCATAAGAATACTGGAGTTACAGTAACTGACATAGCAAATAAGACAGGTTTTTCACAATCGACCATTTCAAGAGCTTTGAATAACAGTCCAAAAATTAGTGAGGAAACAAAAATAATAATTAGAGAGGCAGCATTAAAAATTGGCTATGTAAATCGTGTTCAGGAAACAATCCGAAAGAACTTCAATAGCCATACGATTGGCTTTATAGTTCCCTCCCTGGTTGTGGAAAAATATTCCATACTGATCGAATCGGCCACTGATATTCTAGAAAAAAAAGGATATAATGTGATTATTAGTTGTTCATCTGGTTCCTCTGAAAAAGAACAAAGGATTTTTCAATCTTTTGATTTATTAAATATCCAGGGTATTATCGGATCCCTTACCTGTGAAAAAAGCATTAATGAGTTACTTCACAAATACAGCAAAAAGATACCCATCGTACTTTTTGACCATCTTAACTCTAAATTGCCCTGTGATAAAATAAGCATCGATCATTTTCAAATCGGTTACCGGGCATGCAAATATTTATTAAAAAACGGACGTAAGAGAATTGCCCATTTGGGAGGAGATAAAAATGGATTACTGCAGCATCAAATTTCCCTGGGTTACAGAACTGCCATAAAAAATAGCGGACTGCAGATCGATGATAAATTAGAATTTTTCTCTCCAACGCTGATTGACGATGTAACTGATTTCGTTGATATTCTCATAAATAAGGAAAGATTGCCCGATGCAATTTTAGTAGATGAGGTATTGGTATCCCAAAAGCTTATATCTATTCTTGAGAAAAAGGGATTACACATACCCGATGATATTTCGGTGATGTCAATCTGTTCTAAAACGATCTACTCAAATTGTGTTTTCCCAATTTCAACCATAACCTTGCCCTATAATGAAGTTGGTAAAAAAGCTGCCTGTATGCTATTGGAGCAACTAAACGACGAGGGAAGAGTTCATAAGGATGAAGTTATCGTAGAACCTTTTCTCTTCAGTATTCGCGATTCTACCCGTTAAGCCGTAATCCTTCGATCTGTTGCACCCCCGGCGATTTTACCTGCATGGTATAGGGAGGGGGTAATTTCTAATTGGCTTTCTTGGTTTGAGATGTAGTTGAAAAGCGAGCATTTTGTATTCCGCTTGTTGATGGTAGTATTGCAAACATGAATTCGATATCAGAAGTTTTACATAAGAATTTCGTTGTCAGTAATTTATATTTAAAATATCAATCGCTATTGTATATAAAATAAATTGTTTATCAACGAGCAACAAGCACAATAATTGAGTAAAGTTCTACACAAGTTTGTTCAAATCATCAATAAGAACTTTAGTAAGTTGAATAAAGTTCTGGGGCTTATGACAAAAACCCGTCATAGATAATAATTGATTCCAACATTCCATTTGAATCCTGGCCAAGGAGTAATATTACTATGAATGGCTTGGTTTGCTTGGAAGAATAGTGCAGAAGGAATTTCCCCTATTGAAAATGAAATTGTTGGTGAGAAGAACAATCCATCCGTGTTGCCATCGTAGTTTATATAGAAAAGCATAAAGTTGACTGATAGAAATGCCTTTTCTCCAAGGTTTATTTCTGACCTGTCAAATACCATGCTGATAATCCAGAGCAGAAGGTGCTGAAATTTATTCCCGTTCTCAGTTCAAATTTGGGTCTGACGACAATTTTGTAATGGAACCAGTTGTCAATAAACCAAGGTTTTGCTTCAAGGCTGTATGCAAGTATCGGATCATAACTGAATCTACCTTTTATCAGATTCACTGAAGAAATTAGTGCTGGCTTATCGAGTGAAAAGGCGGGTATGGGTGCAATGCCATTTATGTTGATGCTAAAGGTTACATTAGGCTCAAGCTTGTTTTTTTGTTTGGACTGTTCTTCCTGAGAAAAACTAAAGATCGAAATGCATAAAAAAAGCGAACAAATTGAGATTTTCATGTTTTTTCATTATTTACGTATGGCAAGAGAGTACTTATGATTTGAGACTTACCTATTCTGCGGAAGATGTGCCAGGCCGAAGGCTTACTTTAAGCCTACAATTGGATTTCCTGTTTTCCAGGTCTAAGATTATATTTAATCCTGTTCCAAATAAAGGTTCCTTCATATCCCTCCGGCAGGCATATAGAACCGCTAATTCCCTTACTCCCTTTTTTAGCCAGATTCACCTCAATCATAGCACCACAAGGATGAGGCATATTTGCTTTAATTTCTTGCAAATAACCAAAATTTGGGGCAATCATTATCTTATTAAACCCTGGTTCTTCGGGGTAAATGCCTGCAACAGTATGCAGGAAATCAAAACAGGGAGTAGCACTCCATGGATGACAGTCCGAACGTGTATGATGTTCAGATTCGGCAAAAGTTGTCAGCCCCTCTGATAACATCTTTTTCCAGGGCTCTAACTGGGAAAGGTATTCATCCCCCATCCCGGTCTTTTGTAAGGCACGGAAAAGATAAAATTTAAAATAGAGTGTTGATTCTACTAAATCCTCATTATCAATGAGTTTCGAGGCAATTTTGCACTGCATATCTTCCTCAACAGCATCCGATAAAACAGCCATAATATTGGTATGCTGAGTAAACATCTTCTGATCATGGGTTTCAGCAAATAAACCTTTTGATTTATCAAAACAGGTATTAAAAACAGCCTCCTTTATATCTTTGCTTAATTTCCTATATTTTTCCGCTTCCCATTGCCAGCCAAAATGCATAAATAGTTTAATTGCACTTTTAATGGCATATACATACTGCAAGGTAATATTTGCGGAATGGCCATTTTCAGCACCTGGAGGGCTCCCGTTGGGAAAAGCTGAAACCCAGTCAGTAAAACTCCACCATTCCAGATTTGCAAGCATCCCACTTTTGTCAATCCTTCGTTCAAACCATTCTAGCACTCCCCTTATCCCTGGAAGATAAGTTTTCACGAATTCGGGATCATTGCAATACATGAAATAATCATGTATCATCCCGATCCAAAACAAAGAAAATGGAGTGATAAATTGCTTTATATATGCAGGATAACGGCTTAACAGAATCCCTTCATTACTGCGGGAATCATCAAATTGTTCAATGGCCTTACGCATCAGGCGGTCATCCCCTGAAACATATATGGAAACAAGAGAACTCAGACGTGTATCACCGATATATTGCAACTGTTCATAATAAGGTGTGTCCTGGTAGATTTCATCAGTCCCATTTCTCAGCGTGCGCCAGGCAACTTCCCAAATCTTATCAAGTTGCACATCATCCGACTTAAAACTTGCTAGTTCTTTAAAAGGATATCCCGAAAAAACACTCGTGAAATCATTGATAAATAATTCACACTTACTCGTTTCAATATCTAATTGTAGAAATCGAAAAGTACGTTTCCATAAAGGTCGAAATAACCTGTTTTCACCCCCATCAGGATAAAGGAGATCATATACTCCAAATATGTGTTTCCCTTCCAATTCATTCCTGTTACCTTTACCCCCTTCAGGGAAAAACAAAGCTTCAGAATAGGTGAGTTTTATCTTGCTTCCTGCCCCTCCGGAAAACGACAACTTGGGATAAGCAACCGTATGAACGCCATGATCAAAAAGGATGGATACTATTGAGCCAGGGGAAATACAGATTGGGCTTTTACCCTCTAAAAAATTAAGAGAATCACACTTTCCCAAAGTCCTAGCAATGTTTTGAAAGCGTTGAGGAACTTCCTCCATAAAAGGGATCTTGCGGGGAACAAGAAACCATGTGCTGCCAAAAAGGAAACCGCGTCCCACAGCAAATTCCACAGTAGCTACCCGTGGCATAAGCCATGAACTATCATCAAAACCCTTGTATTCCCAACCCCATGGATATAGTTTTCCCTCCAGGATATCACCTGGACCCGCACAATAATAGGCCTCCAAATCGGCAGGTCCAAAAGGAATAGCCTTGTAAGCCATATTCTGAATAACCCTCCAGCCCCCTTCTCCGGTATTTAATTTCAAGCCTTTGAATACATTGCATTGCAAAATAAATGCAGTTTGATAGCTGATCTGCGCCGCACGTCTATACTCACCAAAATTCACCACTTCGGCGGCAATTAGATTCTTGCCTTTTCCCAGATAAGGTGCAATATCTATGGTCTCATAGCGGTAATGCTCCAAGTCACCTAAGGCTGGACCTGAACAAACAGGTTTACCGTTTACAAAAAGACGGTAACGATTGTCGGCCGATACAAAAACGAGAAATTCTGCTGGGACCTCTTCTAATTTAAATGAACGCCTGAACAAAAAAACCCCATAATCCAGCGTGGAAGCATCTGGGTGCGTAATCCATTTTGCCGCCCATGAGAATTTTAATTTTGATACATCCTTTCCTTCACTGTTTTGCCTGACTTTTGACTCAGGCGAACAGCCCTCAACCTGTTCAGGCATACTTACAAATTTTTGACTACTTCAAACTCATACTGGCCACTTTCAAGCTCCAAAATTACACCCTCCAAACCCTCGTCAAAAACCTTTATGTCCTCATTATCTTTTATTTGTATACCACCTTCATATATTTCGCACACACTGTTCACATCAAAATACACTTCTGCCTGGGTATTGCATGGCACATCCAGCCTCATGATATAGCCCTTTTCATTTTTCTCCCAAAAGACCCTTATATTTCCGTAGAGTGTTTGATAAGCTGATTCCTGCCATTTCATATCATCAGGGATATAGGGATTGATTGTAAAACGCTTAAATCCCGGATAATTTTCATTCGGTCTGATCCCGGGCAGGGTTTTAATGATCCATGCATTGATATCACCAAAAAGATTGTGATTGAGCGAGAGTTTTTCCCCATCCCATGTTTCCCAAAGATTAGTTGCTCCCCGGTGTGCCAGATTCCCCCAACCCGGAAACGCTGTACTATTCACAATATTATAGGCTACTCTGGCTTTACCAGAAGTTGCTAAAGCATTTAGAACTACTTTTGAACCGATCATTCCAAAATCAAGATTCAGATCAGTGCTATCGATCAGTCTTTCCAGATTATCCAGGACGATCAGTCTGTATGCTGGCTCAACAAGACCAAAATCCAGTGCCACACCCTGGGAGGTTTGTGAAGCATTACCATATAATCCAGTTGTCTTATTAAATAAATGCATATTAAAACTGGCTTTAATTTGTTCAGCCAATTTCCCGTATTCTCTTGCATCTTCCTTTTTATTCAAGATGAGAGCCATGTTGGAAATAAGTTTAGCCGATAAGTAATAATAGGCCGATCCAGTTACAATTTTTGGAGTTTGTGTCTTAATAGACACCCAATCGCCCAAACCTAAATCCAATAAATTATTTTTCGCCTGACGACGATAATTCTCAAAATAAGTAATGATGGATGGATAGCTCTCATCAAGGATATCCACATCGCCTGAATACACATATAGATACCAGGGTATCAAAAGTATTGCATTATCATAAGCCGGACCAATATTCCAGTTGTATCCCCACCCGGCATCGGGTGCAATTGGAGGAATGACACCCTCTTTAGTCATACCCGCTAATATGTCCTTTGCCCATTTCGCATAGGCCGTTTGAGATTTATAGTTGAGTATACCTGCTTCAGCCCCGATCATTCCATCATTAAGCCATCCATTTTTCTCCCTGTGTGGACAATCGCTTGGGAATCCATGAAAATTGCTTTCAAAAGAACGCAGGCTTATCTCATGAATAGAGTTCAGTAAATCATTTGAGGAATGAAAATATCCAGCCTTTTCAAAATCAGTTCGTATAACACTTGCTGTAATACTGGTACATTCCGACTTTTCCGACACCCCACTGAGCTCAACATACCGGAAGCCATGATAAGTAAAACGCGGATGCCAGGTTTTCATACTACTTCCATTCAAGATGTAAACATCTTCCTGAAACCTCTCCTCCCTGACATATGCACTTATTTCCGTTTGATCTACCCGGCCAAGAGAATCTAATCTTTCTCCATATCTTAAAGTAATGGCTGTACCCTTTTTACCAGAAATCGCTAATTCTGCAAAACCGGCAATATTCTCACCAAAATCATAGACCCATGTCGTATCATTTATCCTGCGAACACATTGAGGCGAAAGGCTTCTTACCACTCTGATGGGGGGCAAGGTCTGGGCTTCTAATTCCCCTTTGGGACCATCCACAATCCTGGCCCACTCCCACTCTGCTTCATTAAAACCAACGGTATTCCACCCTTCCTGCTCCAGACGGGCATCATACGTTTCTCCTTGCCTGATGCTGTTAAATGTGATGGGACCTGGAGCACATTTCCAGGAATCATCTGAAATAATGGTTTCTGTACTGCCATCATTGTATGATAACTCAATCTGGCAAAGTAAAGTCGGATCATTCCTCCAGAGGGCACGATCAAAACTCCACAAAGCCCTTGTAAACATATTATACCAACCATTCCCTAGCATCACTCCAAGTGCATTTTCACCTTCTTCCAACAACTCAGTCAGATCATAAGTCACATACAAAACCTGCTTATCATATGCTGTAAAAGCAGGATCAAGCAAATGATCACCCACTTTTTTCCCATTTATAAAAAACTCGTAATAACCCAGACCCGAAATATAAGCAGTTGCCGATTTCAGGGTTTTATTTACCTTAAACTCCTTCCTGAATATGGGGGAGGCATCATCATGCTGCGGGGGGGCCTTTTTATCTAATGTCTTCCTGAAAACATCACGTTTATTCCAATCAAAAACTCGCGGAGCACTGATCCATCTTGCGCTCCAGTCACCCGGGTTTAACAAAGCCATTTGCCATGATGCAGAACTTGAATATCCTGTTGCCTTGTCATCTTTATCCCATATACGGACTTTCCAGTAGCACTTTTGTCCGGATTTAAGTTCCGGGCCCGAATAGGGAAGCTGTACAGACTGATCGGAGATTACTTTCCCACTATTCCAGATATCCCCCTCCTCATTTTGAAGTTTTTCCCGTGAACTGGAAACAATCAGTTGATAAGCAGTCTGTTTCTGTCCTCTTTTTTGAGACCAGATTCTCCAGCTTAAGCGAGGATGCAGCTTTCCCAGACCAAGCGGATTCGTTTCATATTCACACTTCAAGTCGCCAACGACCGTCCGGGATTTCCTTGTCCAGCTCTCTTCATACTGAAATTCATGCTCCAGCAAAACAGCCCTTAATACATCCCGAAAGATCATGTAACCTCTCTGGTTCATTTGAAGACTCTCACCTTGAAAAAAACTTCGCTCCGGAACATCCCCTGCTCCTGTCATCTTTGAAGCAATATCTACATAAAACAAGTGCTTGTCTTTGATACTCGCCTCCCGAATACTTTGGTTTACTTTATATATTTCCGGTCTGAGATTCTCCTGATATGCAGCTGGAACTACAGATATAAAATAAATTCTGCAAGCAGGTATTCTGGAATGTACTTCCTCCTGAAATAAATTAAAGCCCGCTGTGAATTCCCTGGCCGAAAAGCCTGCATCAATATCCCCGGATCCCGGATAAACAACAATTGCCCTGGGCATATCTTCAAGGGTCAGGCCTTCGGTGGAGTGAAGCACATCAATTAGTTTGTTTCCTTCGTACCCATAAGAGTGAAGAGATAAGGGGGCTAGGTCTATTTTCAACTCATCACCCCATTCCTGAACACCTGAACCCAGCAAACAGGAAATTTCATCTGTTTTGTTACCGGCAAAAAGAACAGCACCGTTTAGTGTAGTGCTTATAAGAAAACATATGATCGAATAAAATATATGCTTATTCATTGTAGTTGACTTAAATTTTAATAAACAGACCTGTCTATTTCACAATCATTTTAATGCTCTCAGATCTTCCCTCTGAACATAGTCTGCAATAATACACTCCGGCAGCTAATTCACCTGAAGAGAAAACAAGCTCATGTTGCCCCGGACTTTGAACGGACGACAGAAGCGTCTTTACCAGTTGACCATTTGCGCTATAAATCCTAAGATCAACCTGAGAGGATACAGCTAAGGAATACGATAGAGTAGTTGAAGAATTAATAGGATTTGGATAAGCGTTTAATTTAAAAAAGTTCTGAAAGGCAGAGCTGCCATCCACCCCAGTAAGACCATCACGGACAGCCACAATTCGATCAATATACAAATTAGATATTGCACTGGATCCGGCAAACCATAAATATCTTCCTGTTTCAAAAGAATAAGGATTCTCCGGAAATTCGATCAGGTGATATTTTCCATCTGCCACTGCCGACCTGGAAACATCTTTTGAGCTTCCCGGGCTTACACCATATGAAAAAGCCACTGACCCTGACGATTTCGGATCAACACGGACATATGCATAGAGGCGCCATTTGCCGTTTGAAGGAAGGAGATCCAGGCTCATTTGCGTAGACCACACCCCATTTGCAGGCATTTTTACAGTGCTATGATCCGAAGCTAGGGTGTCTTCGACCAGGTTTGCACCACAACAAATTTTCAGATCCAGATCCTGAAAATCAATCCAATCGCCATCTTTTAGTTTCTCTGCCACATCAGGCACATCAGGTGCAACATGCTCAATATCCAAAGCAGTAAATAACGAAGAAATTTCAGAACCTTCATTGTAGAAAGACACGTTCGCTTCACTCACATAGCTATTAAACCTTGTGCGCCTGCCGGGATCTTCCGTCCAGGTAATTCCTCTTTCCTCCGCTTCTTCCTTATAGATATGTTCCATTAATAAGATAGCCATATCAACACCCATACGGACTTCATGTACGTGTTGAGCATAAGGCCCGGTGGCCACCCCGTCGGCTGAGGCCAGCAACTGGTCTGCCAACATGATAAAGTCCAGACTCAGATAGTCAGAACTGATCCGTTGCTTAACAGAAAGCCTGTCTTCAGTCAGTTCAAATGAATTATGCAAAGCATCCACATACTGTTTAATATAATATGCCGCCTCCCCGTAATACCCCTCAATAAACTCATAAACAAGGGCCTGATAATCCAATTCTGAATCCCATAACAGACGTGCTGCCACCCAGGCCCTGAGGTCGGCAAACTCAGCACCTGAGGTATTATAGGAACTTTGCGCCATATAGCCCTTCACATGCTCCAGACCTGCAAAGTATTTTATATTCTTGCACATGGGATATATATTAGGCAAGGGCTGAAGATAGTTTTGATAATTTGCGACATAGTCCCATACACTTATATTCTCCACCAGCTGGTTCCATTTCTGAATATCTGAGTTTATCTCAGAGTTCTCCGGTGCATTATATGCATATCCAAAATTCGAATGTATGGGTGCCAGTTGTACCATTACATAGTCGGGTATTGTTAAACCCGAGGGAGGAGAAAAACTCCATTGATATGCAGAAGTGGCTAAGCGGGCATCCGGATAGCTCAGCCTCACCCTGTCTGCCACATCTGTCAGCATATCGAGAAGAGGAGCTGAAAGAACTCCGCCATGAGCATGCGCAAAATCTTTACTGGCTTCGTCGGGCGTCCAACCATTGTCCATTTGATCAAAACCATACCAAATATCCGAACCGTATTGAGGAATTGTAGTTGTAAAAGTTTCAGAGGCATCCTCTCTGCATGCCTGACTCATCATTAATAATTGTCCCCCCGAGTGATAGCTGGTATTGCTCACCACCTTTTGCATATTATGTCCGCCATTATTTAACCCGGATGGTCCGCTTTTACAATAGTCGGACCAGGTATTAATTCCTTCCGGGTAATTATTATAGAATGGATTTCTGTGCATCCGGCTCCCATTCAGGCGATTTCTTTGTCTGTAATAAGGCTCATCAGTATTCTGATTAAACATCTCCCTGTGAATGAAATCCGGATTTTCCAGATCATTGATGGCTCCAAGCGCTAAACTATCGCTTGAAGGAACAACTTCAAAATCGGGAGAATACCAACGAAGCCCCAGGTAAAAGTCAAGGAAATGGTAAACCCCATATAAAACACCTCGATCAATAGTGCCGGCAATATAAAGGTCAGACCCCATTGTAAGGATCCTGAACCCATCATCTTTCACGGAATCTAAAGCCATCTCGGCAGCATGATTCCAGACCAAGGGATTATTCTGTCCAATCACAATACGATTTAAAGAGGTACCGGTATCATTGGTGACCTCAAAAGAAACACCTGATATCATTTCAAGGTATTTACTCATTTCCTGAGCTGCAAACTGCACAACAGGCCCCTCTTCTTCACCATAATAGATGATATAATGAGCCGTATCCCCCAGTGTGAACACATGACTCGTATCAGAACAAAATGAGGGAAGGGGAAAAATTGTGAGATAGAGGCAGATAGCTGCCGGGATTAAAAAGCATCTGTGTGTTTTTTTCAGCTTCATCGTATTATTCTCTTTTAAGGATTCAGCAAAATCATCGCTTTTACTGCAGTATAGTTATTCGTACTCAATACATAATAATAGAGGCCGGCAGGCATTGCTTTTGGAGCAAACTGAAGGCTGTGTATTCCCCCTGGACGCTTTTGATCCAGCAGAATACATTTCAGGTTTCCTGCCGAATCATAAACCCTAACCCTCACCCATGATTCCTTTTCTATCTCGAACTGAATAATTGTACTTCGGGTGAAAGGATTGGGAAAATTCTGGGAAAGGCTTGCTCCTGTCATATTATCTAAATGCCTTCCAATTGAGGTTGTATTCCCGATCTCATCACCAATCCTTACATTATCAAGCCAGAAAGAAGCTTCATAAAGCGTTCCAGGAGCCTGAACAGTTTCCAAATATATACTAGCAACTTCATCGTAAACATTTGGATAAACATAAGCGTCTGAAGCAGGTTCCGTATCTGCACTGCTCCAATCAAAAGTATAAGTATGCCATTGGTCGTCGGCTGGGGCCATTACACTCACCGGTGAGTGTAATTGAGTATAGGGCAATACAAGTTTGTTTCTTTCCGAATAGCCTGAGGTAAAAGGAGATAGGCTAAACTTCAATGAATCAACATACCTGCCTGATAAACTTGCATCACTTTCAATTTTCAGATCGAATCGGACACTGGGATTTGCACTCAGATCCAGCACTAAATGCTGTTTATTAAACTCATACATTTGTCCGTCAGTATCATACTCCTGCTTCATTCTGACTTTCAGAGCTCCCTGCTGCTGCAACACAAAGAAAATAGGCGTTCCGTCACTGTGCACCTTTGTATTGGGGATCCAGAAACTCGTATTTACAGCTTCAGAAAAATCTTCACTGAAACCTGTCGCTTTTTCCACATCAGCCGGAAAGTCAACCATATCTCCAATACGCAAATCATCAAGCCACACGGTGCCTGAAAAACCATGTTCATTTTCTAAAAGGGCCTCTTTCAATCCGGGATGCAGGCGAAATTCCGTGGCGTGAGCATAGACGATATTATTCTTATCAAATTCATAATACACATCGTGCCAGATGCCATCATCAGGGACCTGCTCACTCAGATATTCATTGCTTCCAATCACATCTAATCCTATATCAACCAGATCAATGGCTTTCCCATTTAGCATGGCACCCGGCTCAACCTTCACACGGAAACTTAAAACAGGATGTCTGCTAAGATCAAAAAACCGTAGCTGCTCAGGGTAAGCATTGAACTTCCAACGAACACTATAGTTAAAACTCATATTTGGATCACATATTAACTTAAGTGCCTGATCCTCAATCGTAGCAATAATTCCATTATCGCCAGGATAATCACCTTCTATATTGGTCCAGAATGCACTGTCCCCTTCCGTACTGAAATCGTTAAAACTCTCCTTAAAACCTTCAAGACCAATGGGGGGTGTTTCACCCACCCTGATAGCCTCGCAGGACATGGAAATTCCTTCTACACCCAACTGTCCATGGTCATTTGAGCCCCATGTATAAACATCTTCATCATCCATTACTACAGAATGTTTAGCTCCACAACTTATCCCAATAATCTTCTTTCCACTCAAATATCCCTCCCTGTTTACTGCCACCGGGATGTTGCTGGAAATGTAAGAGCGATTCCCTAATTGTCCCTGATCATTCAGTCCCCATGCAAAAAGAGATCCGTCGGCACTGAGAGCTAAACAATGATGATCTCCAGTCGCAATGGAAACGATTCTTTTCCCTTTAAGCACGCCACCAGTATCTACTGCAACAGGAGCATAGCTATCCTCAGTAGTCTGATTTCCCAGTTGTCCATATCTATTATCTCCCCAGGCATATACATGACCTGCAGAGTCCAATGCAATTCCAAAAAACTCACCTGTGGCAATCTGAACAATCTTCTTCTTCTTCATTACACCACTAACATCCACCATGACAGGTACATTACTCAGCTCAGCCTCTGTATTTGCTCCCAGTGCACCATGTTCATTGATTCCCCAGCTATAAACCTGTCCGGCCGAGTCCAGTGCAGCTACAAACCACAGACCTGATGATACGTCAATCATTCCCTTCCCGGTCAGCACTCCGGTAGAATCTATTGCAACCGGTACATTCGTATTATGGTCATCCTATTTATTTCCTGCTCCATTCCCCAACATCCCAAAATAATTCCATCCCCATCCAAATATTTTGTGATCGCTCGAAATGACAAATGTATTATGATCCCCAGCAGCTATAGAGATGGCTACCTTTCCCGCAAGAATCCCCTCCCTGTAAATGCGTTTCGGGTACAAATGACTCACATTGGATCCGTCTCCCAGTTGTCCATAATAATTATGCCCCCAACTATATATTTCGCCATCCTCATCAAGGGCTACACAGTGGTTATCGCCGGCAGCAAGGGTTATGATCTTCTTGTTATCTAAAGCTCCTGAATTTGTAATATCCAGGGGAATGAACGAATTTGCCTTTGTTCCATTACCCAAAGAGCCTCCTTCGTTTCCTCCCCAGACCAGTATTCTGCCATCGGAGGTAATATATCTCACAGTATTTCCCCTCACCCTGTTTGAAAGATGCTGGGCTGTTAAATCCGCGTTCATCGAAAAAATAAAAAACGCAATCGAAATAAGGATGAAACAAGGTTTCATAAAGCTTTCTTTTTTGATGAATTCAATTTTGTAGAATCATTTTCTTTGTTTTATCAAAACCATCCACACTTATTCTATAAAAATACACACCGCTGCTAAGTTTTTGAGCATCAAAAATGATTTCCTTATACCCAGCTTCCTGCCTCTCATTGAGCAAAGCTGCAACCAATTGTCCTGTGACATCAAACACAGTAATACATACATTGGCCGCAGCTGAAAGCGTATAAGGAATTCTTGTGACATCGCTAAACGGATTCGGGAAATTATCCCCAAGAATATGCTCAAAACTACTGTTGGTATTTACACCTGATACCTGATGGTCCAGGGAATTACTTTGTAAAGCGTTATCTGTGCGCACCGCCACGATGCGGTCAAGATAAATTGTACCCGAGCTTCGAGCAATAAAGAATACCCTTCCGGTTTCGTAATGGAATGTTCCACCGGGAAATTCATACCAATGGTATGCTCCGTCCTGGACCTCTGACTCAGACACGCTTAAAACAGACATCTCCGGATATGGCCCCATATCAAATGAAGTACCACTTGCTCCTTCAGCTCTGATATAAGCATATACATCCCATTCTCCTTCAACTGGCAAAAGATCGAGAGGGATCTGTATCGCCCATGCACCATCTTCCCCCTTCTGTACGGCTCCATGATCTGAAGCCAGGGTATCCTCCACAATTGTTGCCCCGCAGCATATCGTATAATCCAAATCTTGTAAATCAATCCATTCATCACCTTCCTGAACAAAATCAGGTACAGGAGGATAAACCCGATCGACATCCATTGCCGCCTGCAATAAGGATAAATCTGAGCCTTCATTATACCCTGTAATTCCTGCCTCTGCGGCATATTGATCGAACCTTGTACGTCTGTTCGGATCCTCCACCCAGTTAATACTGTCCTCCTGGGCATCGAATTCATACAAATGGCCACGCAATAATATAGTCATATCGACACCCAAACGCACTTTGTGCACGTGTTTGGCATAGTCACCACTCACTGCTGCATCTGCCGAAGTCATGAGCTGGTCTGCCTGTAGAATAAAATCCAGGTCCAGGTAATCGGCTGTTATTGGCGTTTTAGCGGCGATCTTTCCATTTGAATCCTCAAAAGACTGATGCATCAGGGCAATATAATCCTTAATATAGGAGGAGGCTGCTCCGTAATACTCATCGCAGAACTGAGAGATCAGACTCATATAGTCCTGAACCGGATTCCATAATAGGCGTGCAGCTATCCATCGGCGTAATTCAGCAAATTCACCTCCTAAAACACCAAAAGATCCCTGGCCAAAATAAGATTTCATCGCAGGTACACTATTCCCAAAATACTGAATATTCTTACACATGGGATAGATGTTAGGCAATGGCTGCAGATAGTTTTGAAAATTGGCCTGATAATCCCAGATCCCAAGTGTTGCTGCCACATTATTCCACTGATCATAATCAAAGTCCAAATTGGCTGAGTCATTATATGAATAACCAAAATTTGCTTCGATGGGTGCTGTTTCAACCATAACATATTCCGGAACAGTCATACCCGTTGGAGGCGGAAAACTCCATTGATATGCCAGGGTGCTTAAATGCGCATCCGGATATGTTTCACGTACCTTTCCTGTTACCTCTGTTAACATATCCAGAATGGGGGCCGAAAGGGCTCCTCCATGTGCATCTGCAAAAGCCTGACTGGCGGCATCCGGGCTCCAGGCATTATCCTCCTGGGAGAACCCATACCAGGGACCATCACCCTTACTCGCAATCTCGTTAACAAAATGAGTGGCCGCCGTTGTACGGGCATCAGAACTCATGGTAAGGATCTGGCCTCCGCTTTCGTATGAGGCTGCCACATCTACAAAATTATGTGCGCCTACAGGCCCATCTTCTGACCAGGTATCAACCCCCGCTTCGTATTCAAGTTCCGAACGGTGGAACCTGCTCCCATTCAGTAGGTTATGCTGCCTGATGTATTCATTGTCAGAATCACTGAAAATTTCCCTGTACATAAAACGGGGATTTTGTAGATCGTTAAGTGACGCTGAAACAGAAAGGGTACTCGTTGATGGAACTACTTCAAATAAAGGATCCAACCAGTGAAGCCCAAAATAGTAGTCCAGCAAATAATAGCATGCATAAAGGGTTCCCCTGTCAACAGCACCCGCAAGAATTAGATTGTTATTATGCGCAAGTAAACGAAATCCGTCATCTTTGATAAAGCTGGAATCAAATTGACTTGAAATGCCTGATACAAAAGGATTATTGCGCCCAACAATAATTAAATTTTCTGTTGCACTGTCATTGTTCGTAACCAGCATTTCGGAACCCGTAATTTTATCAAGCTGCATACCCAGTTCAAGCGCTGCATGTTCAACGATCGCACTCTCCCCGGGTCCATAATAGATTTTATATTGTGCAACACCATTGCTCACCAGTACCAAGTCATCACCGGATCCTGAACCTGGCAAAACACTTAATATGGCAGGGCTGCTACTTACATTCCCATCTGCATTGCTTACGACACAAGAGAATTGGTCCCCATCATCTGAAGCTTCAAGAATTTCAGTAGTGTAGGACGAATCAACCGCACCGCTTACCATAGAAGCATTTCTGTACCACTGATAGGACAAAGGTGCTGTTCCACTGGCTGTGATCGTAAAAGTAGCCGTCTCACCGACTACTTTTGACTGCGACTGAGGCTGGTCCGTAATCTGAGGTGGATCCAAAACCTGTCCGGCAGTTTCGTACACAAGAGAAATATCATCTGCATAAAAATCGGACAGCACCCCGCTATTCTCATATTTGCGCAGTGTAATACGGGTAATGTGCGTATAGCCTTCGCTGATGCGACTATTCACCACAGCGGCAAAATCGTGACTGATCTCCTGCCAGCCACTTCCAATACCAACAACATCCGAAGCATCGAAATCACTCTCATGCCAGCTACCGTCATTGTAGCCAAAACGCAAATATAAACGATAGGTTTGGGTCTGGTTGTCAACATCATTTAACCATACTTTGTATTCAAAGCTGGAGATGCTGTCCCCACTGGGTAAAACCGGTAAGAGACCCGATTCATTAAATTGTATCACCGTGTGGAAATCGCTGCTCACTGAGAGTAACTCCGAAAAGGAGCCTGTATGAGCGAGCACCGAACTTTGTGAGCCCTGATCAAAAGGGGCTTCCGATTCCATATTGTTGGAATACCATATAATGGCAGGACTAACCAAAAGGTTCACAGAACTACTTGTGGCATTTCCGGCTGAATTGCTCACTATGCAATAGAACAGGTCTCCATCATCTGACGCTTCAAGCATTTCAGTAGTATAGGACGAGTCAACCGCCCCGTTTACTATAGAATCATTTCTGTACCACTGATAGGACAGGGGTGATGTTCCGCTAGCCATTATTTTAAAAGTAGCTGTCTCACCGACTACTTTTGACTGCGAATGAGGCTGTTGAGTAATCTGAGGCGGATCCAAAACCTGTCCGGCAGTTTCGTACACAAGCGAAATGTCATCTGTATAAAAATCGGCAAGTACGCCGCTATTCTCATATTTTCTCAATGTAATACGAGTAATATGCGTATAGCCTTCGCTCATCCGACTATTCACCACGGAGGCAAAATCGTAACTGACCTCCTGCCAACCACTTCCTATATTGATAACATCAGAAGCATCAAAATCACTCTCATGCCAGGAGCCATCGTTGTATCCGAAACGCAAATATAAACGGTAGGTCTGCGTCTGGTTGTCAACATCGTTTATCCATACTTTATATTCAAAACTGGAAATGCTGTCACCGGCAGGTAAAACCGGCATGAGCCCCGACTCATTAAATTGTAACACCGAATGGAAATCGCTGCTTACAGAGAGCAACTCCGAATAGGAGCCTGAATGAGCCAGCGCTAAACTTTGTGAGCCTTGATCAAAGGGGGCCTCCAATTCCATATCATTGGAATAGAAAACACTTGTTTGCCCCATAGCTTGCAAAAAGAATACCAGAATGAATACCAAAATAAGCTGTGCCTTTTTCATAGTTGAGTTTGTTTGAAGTTTAGTTGCCAGATTAACATGATAATCCTACAATTATTTCCATATAGAAAAGCAAGCCTATTTCGGGCTGACTTCAATAATAGTTATAGAGTGGGCTGGAAACATATAGCTAAAATTGGCCCCTACTTCTATAGCCTCAATTTCTTTAATCACTACATTATCAGGCTCATTGAAATCATTCGCTGTTGTATGCTCTGCCGCATTCAGGACATAAATATGAGCTTTGCTTTCGGGATTAAAATTTCCCAGATGTATACGGGTTTCAATATCCCTGTCTTTATGCCTGTTAATCACAGCCAGACTAAGATGTCCGTTCTCTTCAAATAAGGTAGCAGAGCAGTCAAGATAGGGAACGTTAAACTCCCCAACAGCTTCGTTTGGACGATAGGCATCAACTTCTGTTTCCGATTTCAGAATGATATTGCCTGAATGGTTTGTATAAAGCTTAAATGCTGAAAAAATCGGGTTCGTATACAAGCTGCCGTCTTCACTTGTTACGATGGCCGGAAGTTGATTGACCAGGTCACAAAAATTCGCCATTGTAACAATATCACTATTACGGAGGAATACGTGAAACATCCCGGCTGCAAACAATCCGTCCATCAGTGTGCACTTTTGCATTAAACCATTGTTGATCTTTGCCTCTTTATGCCAGATGTTCCATTCATCTACGGTAATTTCCAATCGATTGTCGGCAGGCACCAACTTTTTTATCAGCTTCCTGAGTTTGTCAATTTCTATCTGTGTTTTCAGGGGAGAGGCCACAACATCATAGTAATCATCATACATATGATATGCATGTAAAGAGATATAGTCTAAAAACTCATTGGCATCTCCCAGAATGGTAGAATTCCAGGTATCAGCTCCTTTTATATGTGGATCATTTAGCCCTGCCGCAATAAGAGATATGGATGTATCAGCCATGGTCTTCATGATTTTTGCATATTGTTTTATGGCCAGGGCATAACTGTCAGGTGTATGCCAGAAATAAGATTCGTTCCCAATCCCCCAGTATTTCACACCATATGGATCGCAGTTCCCGTTCTTTTTCCGCAAAGCAGCATACTGCGTATTGCCTGTTCTGTTACAATACTCAATCCAGTTACCAGCTTCTTCAGGTGTGCCGGTACCCACATTTGCACAGATGTACGGACTGGCTCCTATAAGCCTGCAAAAATCCATATATTCATCAGTACCAAATTGGTTTTTCTCACCTGGTGAGGCCAGACACAGGCCAGTCAAAAGCGATTCTGGTCTGTCTTGTTTCGGACCTACGCCATCCATCCAATGGTAATACTCAGATGGGGTACCTCCTGGCCAGCGAACTATCGGTGTTTTAATCTCCCTGAATTTCTCCAGAACATCATTTCGCATTCCCCTTGTATTCGGTATTTCAGAATTTTCCCCGACCCATAAGCCAGGATACAGGCAATTGCCACAATTCTCTAGCATCTGCCCGTAAATATTGGGATTTACCCTGCCTTCAACACTATCAGCATTGATCCGAATAACTGCCGATAGCACTTCCTTTTCCTGTGCATACACAGTGCTTATAACACCAATACATACCAGCAATAGCAATCCCTTTAACAGTCTAGATAGCTTCATTACTTCTCAGAATAATTATTTTCAATATTCTGCAATTTGATCATTGCATGTGCAGCGCGTTTACCCAGATCAATATACCCTTCCGATGTATAATGCCATTCGTCAATAAACCTGCACCCGGGGTTTGCTTCAACAAAAGCAGCAAAATAATCATCCTTCACAAATTCCTCCTGCTGATTATATACAATATCCCCATAATTCATGGCGGCTTTCGTGTTCGAGCAAATCCCGGAATCGTTTATACCACAAATAACAACAGGCAGATCCCTCATCCAAAGAGAAGCCCGTATGAGAGCCATCAATCTCCTCAGGTTTGCACCATAAGCCTTTGCCATTTCCTTTGTTTGTACCGCATCACTTTCACCCTGGTGCCAAACAATACCTGCAGGTATTAACTTCACCTTTTCACCTGGAATTAGCTCTGCATCGAATGCATTCCGTATGCTTGACAAAAAGTGGTCGTACTGGGCAATCCTGTTCCCAATATTGTATTCGGGATACCAGGTTCCAAATTCTTTTGCCCCATTCAATGAAAGCGTAGTTCCCCCATGGGTGTATTTGATAATAGCTATGGTTTCCCCAGGCCTCGCTTTCAACAGCTCCGAAGCAAAAGACAACTCCGGACCAAAATAATCTGAACGAAAATTTCGTTTTCCATCCGATCGAAACTCCTTACCAAATCCGGGACCAAGTATATCCCATAATCCCAGTCCACCCGAAGCGTCCTGGTCCGAGGCAGGATTTCCACAAAATATCCTTACATCTTTCATGGCTTCCTGCAGATCCTCAGGCAGATCCCTGTTTAATCCATGACCATCCATATTGGACTGCCCACCCATGAAATATAGCTTGTATTCCCTCATTAGCTAAACGCCTCAAAATTAAGCACGATGCTATAAATCTCTCCTGGTTTTACGCTGAACGCTACCGTATTATCCAGGCTGTTTATTTCCAGCTTTTCCATTTCCACTTCTTCCAGAGACACCTTGCTGGCATGGAGCAATTTTGCGAAACAACGTAACTCCCCATCCTGAATTTCATCGCTAGGATTAAAGAAGCGTACTATAACGGCATCCTTACTTTCAGCTTTCTTGACAGCACTCAACACTAATTTCTTATTAGAAATATCCAAAAATGAAACTGAATCAGATTTCAATTCACCGGAGTGTTTTGTGCATTGGGCAATTCTCATGGGTGCAGTGAATATCTGCGCCTGCTTTTCTACTTCCCCCTCCTGCCAATCGCCGGCATGAGGATAAATGGCATACCTGAATTCATGTTTACCAGGGCATTGTGCCAGGACTTGTTGCTCATGCGTTTCTGAAGGATTACCCGCAGTACGAAAGGCTCTGAGGAGCGTAAGGTATATGGCTTGTTGCTCATCATCGGATACTTCATATTCAGATATCCCGTAGTGCATTAGAGCCAGGCCATTTATCCCATTACTCACATCAACAAAAGAAGAACTGGGGAATGTTCGCAAGGGCTTTTCATACCAGTCGGTTCCTATTTCCCGCTGTATTTCTCTTTTTACAATATCGTAGGGACTGTCTGCCCAAACATTTTTTGCTTTCAGATCAACAGGAAAAACAACACGAAGGCGGTGGTCTTTGACTGTATTATCAACCTTGGTCCTGATTTCCAGTAACTTGCAGTCTTTTCTAAGCACAATCTCAGTTACAATTTGAAGTGCCACGCGCCTTTTTGAGCGATAGGGTTCACTATGATCGATCCACTGCAATCCATGAGGCACATGAATCTTCAAATCCGATTCAAGTTCAGCAGGTAACATCCATTCCCTTTCAATCCTGTAGCATCCTGATACAGGTCCGTTGTGCTGTAAAACTATATCTGCTGCATGACCCTCAGTACTGTAAGCACCTTCATTTTTTGGAGGAATAAACTTAAGGGGACCACCCTGTTCACCTTCATCCTCGAAAGTATTCAGCTTGCGATATTGATATCCGGTCGATTTATCAAGAAGATCAAAAGAACCATCGCTGTTGATCTCTACCAATAGAAACTGATTTTCAAGAGTTCTGGGTTTTGTGACAATATTTTGAAGAGATACTTCCACATTTTTCAGAGGTCTGGCAGTAAAAACCTTATACCCCAATGGAGGAATAGAGCTCGCTTCAAAAACAAGCGTATTCCGCCTGGCATCGAATTGGGTATGTGAGCCATATTTAAGGTAGGCATAAACCGTTTCCTTCTGCTGACTCAGTACCTGACAAGGTTGCTTATTCCCTTTATTGTCAAACATCTCGATGGCACTATCCTTAAAGTGCTTCTGATCAATTCCTGAATCAAATTCGAGGGGCACATCAATGACGGCTTCCACCATGCTTGACTGAGGATAAATGTGGGGGTTAAATACAATTACCCCTATACTGTCTTCGGTGAGAATCGAAAGATCTATCTTACTGATAATATGGTTGAGTGCATTTCGACTTACTGTTTCAGCAACATCTCTGATATTTGCATATCTCTCCAACATGGCAGTCGTAATCCGGTCGACATGACAGCCACCAATCCCGTCATGCTGTTGATTTTGTAATAATTCTTTCCAGCTTGCCTGCAAGGCTTCCTTGGGATAGTCCATTCCAAGAAGCTCGGCCCATACTGCAGCTGGTTCTGCCCATTTTTCCATTCTGACTTCACAATCATGATTGTGAAGTTTAATCGGCATTCGGGCCGAAAAGACACCAGGATATAAGGGGCCAAATGGATCATCCTGCTTTTCAACAGAAAGCATTTCAGAAGAAAGAACGCTAAAGTCTTTTGTAGTTCCATTCTCATCCAGCTCATCCTTGAGCCTTGTAATGTAATCAGGCAGCGTACTTACTTCAATCTTGCCATAATCGATCTTTTCATTGATTTTTTCCACCAGATCGGGAACTGCCGGATCGGGCGATTCCTGATCAAAACCCTGAAGGAATAAAAGCTGACTGGTTGAGGATTTATCAACCAGGGTATTCATTAAATCTTTCATTCCCTCCAAAGCAGCATCAATGTCTTCATGATTTGGCTGCTCGAGAATATGATGGTTTATATCATCACTAAAGGCATCACAAATATTTGTCATAATCCCTTCATTGCCATCCCTCTTAAAGCCTTTTGGATTTGTCCCTGGCTTAATACCAAAAATATAGGGCTTATAGACATAAACCCAAAAATTCAACCTGTGAAATTCTGCAAAGGTAATACCCAGTGCCCTGCTCCCATCAGGAGCATCCCACCAAAACTCAAGCTTATCCAGGGCACTTTGATCTATTCCCCTGTAAAACAATATGGTATCAATTCCAAATTGCTTATATAATTGGGGAAGCTGGGATACCTGACCCCAAGAGAAAATATTGTATCCAACCTTCATTACCCCTCCCAGTTCCCTGGAAATCTTATGACCTAAGAGCAAATTTCTTGTTAAAGATTCGCCACTTACCAGAAATTGAGCAGGAAGCGTATACCAGGGACCTATCTGCAACCTTCCCTCACGAACCAGTTTTTTTACCGCATCCTTTCGCTTGGGACGAAGAGCAAGGTAGTCATCAATCATACACACCTGGGAATCTGTATGAAAGGCATGAAAGCGTTTGTCTTTTTCCATACTGTCGACCAAAACATCAAAAGCCTCGAGTAATCGTAACTGTGTTTCAGGAAATGACCATCGATACTCCCGATCCCAATGTGTATTAATGATCAGATGCATCGTATATTTTTTATCCATAATGTTCTTTATTTATAAATCCGGTCCCTCGAAAGCACTGTACTTCCCTACCCAACACGGTATAAAACGGACCTCAGATGGTATGTCTGCTAACTGCCAATTCTATAATTAAATAGCTACTCCAAATACCTAATTTGACAACCTTTTTTCTTTAGAGTCCTCAACTGTAGCTGCATCAAGATTTCTATACCAGAACCAGTAAACCCCGGCTACTCCGATTAAAAACAGGGAAATTGTGACGATAAAAGAGTTGTAATTCTTGATAATTAATTGCATTGGCAACAAGAAAAGTGTGACTTGCGATAAGAGGATGAATGGTAACGAAATTAAGTCATTGCGATGTTCACATCTGATTATCTTTTGTTCCTCCTTTGAGAAGCAATTGCGATAAGGTTTCCAAAATCCAAATGGACGAGTAGTCTTATAGAAGTTGACCAAAACATTCTCATCAATGGGTTTCGTGAGATAGGTCGCCAGAATTGTGGCCAGAAGCGTAAATACCGTAATTGTTGTAAACTGAACCCATCCTACGATATCAGGGAAGATCAGTCGTTGCAAAATCGCAAACACCAAGCCTACCAGGGTTCCTATCGAAAAACCTTCACCATTAAAACGCCACCAGTAAAACTTCAACATCATCGCTGTTGATATTCCACTTCCCAGACCCATCATAATCCAGACCCAAATATCATTCATACTGCGGATTGAAAAGGCCATTAAAAATCCCAGGATTACTGAAACCAAAATGAAAATATAGGATGTATAGATTAGTTCTTTGTTTGAGGCTGTCGGCCTGATGTATCGTTGGTATAAATCCCGAATAAAATAGCCCGCAGTAGTATTGATGGTTGAATCAAATGTGGACATTGATGCTGCTATAAGAGCGATCAGCATTAAGCCTCTGAAACCTATCGGAACAGACGTCAATATAACAGCAGGTAAGATCCTTTCGGGATTTAGGGTTCCATGATAACTCAGCAATTGCAGCTTATTCTGCCAATCTGATTGTAATATTTCCTTAACACCCCCAATTAATTCGGGCGAGTATTTATCAGGATAATTAATGATATTGGCAATAATTTCCTGCCAGTTTTCCTGCGTGGCATTCGGGATATGTGCCTTGATTAATTCCATCGCCGGCATAAGGATCTCCTGATCCGGAATCATCTTATTTACCATAAACAGGCCTATAACGGCAAAAGAAATCATAAAAGGCCAGCGAAAGGTCATAAGATTAATCCAGAGCATTGAAGTAAGTCCTGCCTCGCGTTCGCTACGTGCTCCAAAATATTTCGGGTCGGCTCCAAAACCCAATGATCCGACAATGGTTTTCAACAAATAGAAAATCACAAAGAGCATGAGATCTTTATACATCTCATAACCAGGTGGCATCTCGGTATGCCATTGCAAGGAGGAACTTATCCAATCCGTACTGCCGGTAACCCTATAAGCAATATCTGCCAGCTCCGGAAGACTATCGAATTTTCCCATTGCCATAACCGAAACAAAGATTACAGCTATAACAATGATTACTGATTGAAACAAATCGGTATATACTACTCCATAAAATCCGGAAAAAATTGTATAAATCGTAGCTATGCCGATCAGGATCAGTGAGCAAACCAAAGGAGTAAAAGGAAGAAACATTGCCAGAAAAAGGCCAACTCCTTTAATTAGATAGGCCAACATTCCAATTGTAAATACAATGGTTGATACAACTGACATGATTCTTGCAAACTGAGCTCCCCAGCTATCACCAAATCGATATTTCATCCATTCAGCACCGGTCATCACTTTAGCACGATAGTGCCATTTTCCTGTCCAGGCCATCACGAAAGCAAGTACCAGGGCAGCTCCCCCGCGAAACTCTATGAATAAACCACGGGGCCCCATCATAAAAAGAAAGGAAACTATGAGCATTGTACCGGCAACATCCAGAAACGAGGCCATACCTGAAACACCCATCATATACCAGGGCAACTTATGTCCACCCAGGAAATATTCTTCAATGTTCTCCGATGCTCTACGCTTCAAATAAATACCCATTCCCACAAGAAAAAGGAAATAGATCACTATGATGGTATAATCAACTGTATTCAGATAGGCTATCATCGAAAAAGTCTGGTAAAAATACCCGGATTAGTTTTAAAAAGAGGTTTTCCAAAAAAACAATCAGGAAAACCTCTTTTTTGAATTAATTACAACTATTTGGTAAGCAATATTTTCTGAGTTTTAACACTTTCACCAGACTGCATTTTGCAGAAATAAATTCCAGAGGACAGTCCCTCTCCACTAAATCGAACCGTGTAATTTCCAGCACAATACTCCTGATCAACCAGGCTTACAACATTTTTTCCCTGAATATCATACACCTCAATTGAAATCCAACCAGGGTTTGAAACTACAAAGCTAATCTCAGTTTCTGAACTCATGGGATTGGGATAAACATTCAGTACCATATCCTCTTCAAATGCTTTGGATTGAATGCTGGTTGCTTCGGGAAACCACCTTGAATCACCTACCGGGCCACCTGTTGAACTGGCGATAAGTAGGGCTTCATTGGAATAGGAAAGATCTTCAGGCAATGGCCATTCAATATTAAATTTCTCCCCATCCTGAGGATAGTGAAAATCAACTGAATTGGCTTCACCTTCCCAGCCCCATTCTGCAAAATAATCGTTAAACTCAATCAAACGATCAACAATTTCCTCTTCAGTTTCTTCATCATTAAAACCTGGATCCTGATCTGTAATATTATTCGCCAGACTCAGATTCGGATAATCAGTGTCATTATCAAACATTGCCTGTGTGGTTTCATTAATCCACAATGGTTTTGCGACAACAACGCTATCCTTAGCATCGATATGCTCCTGCCAGTAATCATCAATTTTCTTTGGAACAAAGTATACATTATTTGAAACATCAACCACCCTGCCTGCTTCGGTATAATCGCCCAATTCGGCAACGCCTTCTAAAAGACTGATAATAGCAGGATTATCATCGCCAAACCAACCACCTTCAGCTGCTTCACCAGTTACACCAAAAGAGTGAGGAGCAAAGAACAGATTGTCTTTAAAAGAAGTGTTCAGGGCCATAAAATTCCATACGGGCTGAATAACGTTTCCAAAGATTGTGTTATGTTCAATCCTATAATCTTCTACAGCATTCCTGGTAAAGAATATATAAGATGAATGGTTAAAGAATGTATTGTTGATCACATGAATCTTTTGATACACAGCTGCCGAGTTCATCACACCCTGTCCCATAAACGGATGCCACTTGGCCCTGCAATTTCTAAAAACACAATTGGTAACCTCAACGCTATTGGTTACTCCACCGGTTTCTCCCACATTGTGTACTCCACCTCTAAAACCATTAAAGATGCAGTTGTCGTATATTACATCAAGACCATCTCCATTATAAAATACCAGCCAGGTACCCGGATAATCACCATTTGGCGCAACTGCCTGGAATAATATATTGTTCCAGTGAACCTCAATGTTGTCACCTGTGAGGTTTAACCATGCTTCTGTTATTTCACCGGTTTCTGGATGAGGTGAAGCAGCAATCATTGGTGGTCTGACCGATTCATCATCATCTGCTGTGAGTCTCAGGTTACCATCGATCTCAAGTAGTGCATTCCAAAGATAGATTTCACCTCTTTCAAGTTTATATACACGATCCTCTATCCTGGATCCGTCAGTCAGTGTATCTGCCCAAATAATTTCATTCAAGGCTGTAGGTTGACCATCAGTTTTTGGTGGTACTTCCAATACGCTTTGAGAGAATATCTGGATGTTGCATACTAACAGGAGAGCAATAACATTCAGTGTAAAATATTTCATTTTCATTGTTATTAGTATTAGTTATTAATAATGATTTATACTAGTAATGTAGCTACACCTTACTTCATATTTGACTATTCTAAAAATCCAGTCTTATACCAAGATCAATCACCCGACCATAGGAATGAATCGATGAAGGATAAGTTGCCCCTGCCATCAATATTACATCCTTGGCCTGATTGATATTGGTAATATTCAGGAATACTTTTGTGTTCACGGCCCAATCGAACTTGTAATTCATTGACAGATCCCATCGTAAATAATCATCTGTAATCTGGATTAATTCAGGATTGAAATTATTGCCGGCGAAAATATTTGACTGGTAAAACATTGAAACTCGTACTGAGAAATTCTTGATATCATATCCCAGGCTAATATTCAAAATATGATCCGGCTGATCAATCATTCTATTTGTATAGAGTGTATCGTTATTCTCCTGAATCATATTAAAATCGTCATCATAATAGGTCGAAACCGTGGTTTTAGGATACTTGGCTTCAGATGTGATATGCGTATAATTCACATTCGCCACCAAGCCCTTAAGTAGACCAGGCAGGTACCAGAAGTTTGATTGCCAATCCAGTTCAAATCCCTTTATACTTACAGGCTCCTCCAAATTTTCCTGGGTAACAATTAGCTTATTATTTGTATTCGCAGGCAGGCCATACTGCTCGGGATACAGGTTCAGTCTCTGGTCGGTTTGATAAATCTTATCCGAAATGTTTTTTACAAATCCCCCAATAGTAAAAAGTCCGACTTTTTTCTGATGAAAAGACAGGTACAAATCAAAATTCTCTGATCTTTCCGGAAGAATATCGAAGCAATTGTGGGAAATTGTATTTACACCTATATCCTGCCTGGGAATTAAGATATTGAAGTCGGGCCGAGCAAGTGAATTGGTATATGCCAAATGAGCAGTAAACCATGTAACGGGTTTAAAACGCAAATGAACCATCGGCAGTAAAAATCCATTGCTACGACTTGTCGTTGTATCCTGTCCAGTATAATTTGCATTTTCCAGGGCACTGGAATACCCCCTTACACCCGTATATGTAGTATTATTTGATTCGTAACGAAACCCGGGTATTAACTCAAGTTTTGATGTCAGATTCAAATATGCCATGATATAGCCGGCATATACAGTTTCATTGCCAGAGTAATCATATGTCCGGGATTGAAAAGGAGTCGGACCATAGGTCATATCCACCGAACCTGGCTCTACGGAACTACGCATTAGTTCGATAGAGTTACGCATGATCGTTGGGTCAACTATCGATCCAAGTGTATAATCGCCATTCAAAAATTCGTGATGCTCGAAGCTGTTGTCTGCAAAATATGTAAAAGGAATATAACTCTCTCCATTATATTCGATGCCTAAAGATTCTACTAAAATTTGCTTCAGATCAGTACCACTGGCCAGGTTCATCAACCCTCCTGTGGTCTCCTTATCATAGGACCGGTTAATGGTTCGATATTTACCTCCCGCCTTTATCGATCCATTTATCTGTGAGCTTATATTAAAAAACCATTCCATATTTACAGAAGCTTGTATTCTCCTGTCTTTTGAAATATATGTATTGTCATCTACTCTTTGAAAATATGATTTTGAATAATCGATGTTGGACGCGCCTGTAAGGGGATCAAAAGCGTATTCAGGGACGAGTTTGGGATCCAAATTGTTATTGTTTGGCACCTGTGTTAATACACCTGGTTGGGAAAAACTAAAGGCTACATCGTAGGGAGTATTGTTCTCTGAGTATGAATGAGAGAGGGAAGCATCAATTTTAAAATCTGAGAAGTCCTGTTCGTAATTTAGAATATTACTATAAAGTGATAGTTTATTTTCGTTTTCGTAGGTTGAAGCATTAAAGGCCCGATCCACAACCCCATAGGACTCATTGTAATAGGTAGACAGGGTGTTTCCTATATTGAGGATATTGTTCAGGGAGATCACTCCATTGGGTATAGAATAATCCAGTATAAGGGTACCCCCGTTTCTTTTCTTAGCGCGAATTACGTTTTGCAATGCTACACTTCCGGTTGAAACATTGTCCCATTCGTCTGTACTGGTTTTCAAATAGTAGCCAGCATTCATGTTGTTTGATCCCCGGTTTCTATTTTCAGCATTCATCTGCACAAAGAGGCCCAGTTTATTTTTAAAGAAGCGATTGCTCAAACTTATATTCAGGTTGTAATTGGCAAAGCTCTCATGAAGTTGATTATAACTTCCCTGGGCCACAACATTCGCATGAAAACCCGAATCCGCATTTTGCAATTTAAAGTTCACCGTCCCTCCGATAAAATCGGCATCCTTATCAGGCGTAATGGCTTTGGTTACCTCAATCCCTTCCAAAGAATACGGAGAGATCATACCGATGTTGGTGCTGCGATCACCCAAACCGGTCGAGGCTAACTCCACTCCTCCAATCAAAACTTTATTATACTTTGGCGACATGCCTCTAATTATCACTTTATTACCCTCGCCGCCTTCGCGCTGCAAAGACACGCCGGGCAACCTTCCAACGGCTTCAGCAGCATTGGCATCCGGCAACTCCTGGATCCGCTCCTTTGATACAATATTCTTAATCTCTTTTGATGCAATTTGCTGATTGATTGCAGCCATCTGCCCTTTCGCCTGGGCGGTCACCACAACCTGATCGATTTCATATGACCCGCTGTATTTCATATTAAAATCAAGGTGCAATGCTTGATCTTCTGTAAGATCAATTTGTACTTCTTCTGTCTCATAACCTATATATGAGACTACAAGTATGAATTGGCCAGAAGAAATGTTCCGTAGTATGTAGTTCCCCTCCAGGTCGCTTGCAGTACCATAACCTGTGTTTTTCAAATAAACATTACAACCTATTAATCCTTCACCCAGTTCATCATCGGAAATCTTGCCCGAAATTGAAGACTGTGAAAATACAGAGGATAAACAAATCAGGTTGATCATTATCATGTATAACGCAGATTTCTTATTCATTTCATTCTTCTTTAAAAATCCCCACTTTTATTTATCACTTTCCCCTATTTAATCAGGAACTAAAACATTATGTCACAATGATACGATTGGAATAATCTCCGCACAACAAATTTTCATTATTCCTGCATCATCGTTGACCAAGGCAGAACGAATACATCCTAACTTCTTAATATAATACGATTTAGAACAGATGCCCGCAAGGCATATTTATGCATAACGATCCATCCTTTAAAAAAATGAAGGTGAAATAGTTTGAATACTGTCCCGAAAAGAATTAATTCGAAAGGAAAGTACCGGTTTAAGCTATTCAGGGAAAATTAAAATAACAATTTCAGGGCGCAGAACACCAATTTTCAAGAGATTTCCAACACACTTCCCTAAAAAGCAAGACTCAGACGCAGGTAGTAATTGCGTCCCGGCTCAATGCTTATACTTCCCCGGTTTGTGGCAAGGTGATTGGTATAGGCCCTGTCTGTAAGATTTTCAATGCCGGCAAATATTTTCAGATTGGTGGGACCAATCCGAATGGGTGCAGAACTTAATGCAAGGTCAAAACATGCATACCCCCCTGTTTCTGTCTCGCCTTCAGCAATCCTATCCTGCTTGCTGAATGCAATGGCCGTAAACTGGGCAGAAGCAATTCCCGGAAATGAATAGCGCATACCCAGTCGCCCGTTCAGCGGCGGAATCAGGGGTAGGTCGACATCCGCTTCCGTATCCAGTCCCCTCACGTAGGCTCCCGATGCGTAAACAACCAGGTTCGACCATATATTGTACTGCATTCCGAAATCAAAACCATATAGCAGGGCCTTGCTCACGTTTGCATTTATAAGGGCAGGAATGGTGTCGGTGCTGCCCTCCATGGGTCCCGTATTCAGGGTATAGATAAATTCCCCCGGAGTTTCCACAATCATATTGGAAATGCTGTTCACAAAAACATCAGCCTGGAAGTTAAACTTCGATTTCCATACGCGCAATCCCAGGTCGGCCGACCAGGCGCTTTCGGGCTGAAGCTCCGGATCGCCCAGGCGGACATAATTACCAAGATCGATGTACTTGAAGCGTTCTTCAAGTGAAGCAGCCCTGAAAGAGCGTGAAATTGTAAAGCTCAGGTCCGTATCCACCCCCAGCTTTTGAATAAGACCTGCGTTGGCACTCCACGAAACATTATGCTCCTCCCCTTCCTCGAAGGTGATACGCTGGTTGGGTGCCGGATTGTTCATGGTCCCGTTTACCTCCAGGTAATCGATATCATAGCCTTCGTCATTCTTAACCTTGATCAAATCCATCCTTCCACCTACGATCAAACGTAAGTTCTCATTAAAAAGTTGGGTTTCATCCTGGACAAATACCCCTGCGCTACCGAAGGTCGCTTCCGGTATGGGGGTCTCCCCGCGCACCAGCTCATTGGTTTTAACGACCTCTCCGGCGGGGTTCAATACATCCACCCTTATATACTTGGTTCGTTCTGTGGTGATCTTGCGCGACCAAAGATCCACACCTGCAATCAGGGTATGATGCTTGCCCATATCCCAGTTACTCTGCAACTGTGCTCCGTGCGTCAGATGATTTCCCTTGGGAACAATCAGCTCGGGAGTAATACGCTGTTCTCCGGCTGGCAGAGGAACCACGCTTACCGTATTGGGAAACATCTCCACATCCCTTATAATATACTGGGTGAAATAGCGAACTTCCAGGCTGCTCAGCCGCTCACCAATGTCTTTGATCTCATAGCTCGCAGCCAGGAGCTGCCTGCCAATATCGGTATAACTGGCCTCGGCCGGACCAGGAAAGGCTGCTCCGCCGGGAATCCCCACATCAGTGGCCCAATTGTTCTGGTATTGCAGTTTGAAAACATGATTGGCAAAGGGCTTTACGCCAATCTTCGCAGCCACATTATTGGATTTAAACTGGCTGTTGGGCAAAATACCTTCCGGCGTACGAATATCATCGGCATTATTCGTGGTCCCGCTTAGCCTCAGGTACCACTTTTCTGAACCTGTATTCACTGCACCATGCACACTGGTCTGCTTATTGGCCGAGGCATAGCCGGACATTATCTTGCCGGAGACATAGGGTGCTTCCGAAAAATGGCCATCCCTGGTGATTATATTCACAATGCCTCCAATGGCTCCTGTTCCGTAAAGTGACGATTGTGCTGCCTTCATCACCTCCACGCGTTCCACATCATTTACATCTACCATACTCAGGGAGGCAGTCAGATCGGTAGCAGTCTCCACCCTGTTTCCGTCAATCATGGTCACCAGCCGGTTCTCGCTCATTCCACGTACATTGACACTGGTGGCCCAGACACCGTCGCTGCTCACGGCCAGACCAGGCTCGGCAGCCAGCACATTGGAAAGACTCAGTGCCGACTGAGCCTGGAAATTATTAGAGCCCACCACAGCCAGGGGCATCGGGAGATCTTTAACTTTCCGGCTCACCCGAAAACTTGAAACTTCAATTTCCCCCAGGGAAATGCTTTGTAAGCTAAGGTGAAACTCCTCCTGCATATAACTGCTGATACGGATCTCTTTTACAAGGTTAGCATAAGACAGAGCCTGCAAACTCAGACGATAGTTCCCAGCAGGACACTCCAGGACGAAGGCACCATTGCGATCGGTAATTGTATGATAGGACCCATCTGAGTTCTTACCCACAGGTATCAACTCCGCCACCACATTCTCAATCGCTTTTTTATCTGTTTGATCAAAGACTTTTCCTTCGAAACGGAAAGTCTGTCCGCTAAGTGGAAGAGACAAAAGCAGTGCTGTAAGCACCTGCCAAACCAAAATTTTTCTCATTACTTTTTTCTTTTCCTTCAGAGTTCCTCTGGAGTAGATTTGTATTTGAACCTGCTTCACCTTGATGGCAATAAATCGCCGATCGCAGAAAAAAAACAGGTTTACTGTTATTTCGCTAACAAAGGAAACTAATTATTTCCATCTTTGCAATAATAATTATCTTCAAACTAAATTTTAGAAAAATTGAGTAGCGCAGGTATCCCCGGAAAATGCATCCTATTAATGGGCTTCGTATTGTTGCTGAACGGGTGCCGGACTTCGCCCCAGGCCAATACCAATCCTGCAGATAAGCTGGTGCTGGCCACCCTGAAGGCCCTTCAGAAATGGGAATGATCCGGATGATCGACAGCCTCAGTCATGGCGACGGACACAGCCTGGAAGCAAAGATTCTGAATGAGCCCATGCAGGTGAGGAAGATGATGATGGAGCAATCGGCCGATTTTGTAATCCTTCCCACCACCATGGCTGCCCTGCTATATAACAAGGGACTGGAATACCAGCTTGTGGCCATTCCTGTATGGGGAAGTCTGTACCTATTTGCAGAAGACAGCACTATAACCCGCTGGGAAGACCTTCGGGGACACAGGATCAATCTAATGGCCCGTGGTATGACGCCCGATGTGCTTTTTCGCTACCTGCTCTTACAAAACAATATAGATCCGGATAAGGATGTGCAACTCGACTATAGTTTCCCAACCCACATTGACCTGGCCAATGCTGCAGCAGCCGGAAGATGTCAATTTGCGGTGATCTCGGAACCCATGGCCAGCATGGTGGAGGACAAAAACAAATCCATGTTTCGCCTGTTCAGCCTCAGTGAGGAATGGTTAAGGCACCAGGGAAATCCGCTTGTGGAAACTTCTTTAATGGTAAGAAAGAGCACTATTAAAGACTACCCGGAGGCGGTGGAGCAGCTATTATTAAGCTACGAATCCTCCACGAACTGGGTGAATAACCATCCCGACAGTGCAGCCCGTCTCCTGGTCAGATACGACATATCACCCACTTATCTGCTTGGACTTAGTTCCATTAGGCATACAAAGCTTAGATTTGTCAGGGCAAAAGGAATCAGGCCCGAGATTGATGAATACCTGGAGGTATTTAAGCAAATGAACCCTGATATTATTGGAGGAAAAATTCCGGATGAAAATTTCATTTACTAAAAAGCACTACATAAGCATGGCCTCCCTGGCCTTTATGCTGCTTACCTGGAAGGTCCTTTCATTGCTTTTCGGGTCCGATATCATCCTTCCTCCCCCCGAAAAAATATTATTTACCACATTAAAGCTCTTCGGGGAAAAACAATTTTTGGCCATCGTGGGCACCACTGTGCTGCGCGGGGCCCTGGGCTTTCTAATTTCCCTGGTACTCGGACTTGGACTGGGGATCCTGGCAGGGATAAATCCGAGTTTCAACACCTTCATGCGACCCATCATCATCAGCATCAGAACCATCCCCGTCATTGCACTTATACTCCTGGCTCTTATATGGTTAGGGTCTAATTTAGTGCCCATATTTATTGCCCTGCTCACCATGTTTCCCTTCATCTATACCAATGTAACCGACGGGATTAAAAGTGTGGACCCCGACCTGGTGGAGATGGCCACCTTTTACCGGGTCGGCAAAAACAGAATTATAAGGGAGCTGTATATCCCTGCAATTCTCCCCTTTATTTTCAGCGGAGCATCCAGCGCCATTGGCATCGGGTGGCGGGCCATCATCACCGGCGAAGTGCTGAGTCAGCCCGAATACGGCATTGGCACACTCATGCAGGCTGCACAAACCTATCTGAATGTGGATGCGGTCATTGCATGGACCCTGGTGGCGGTGATAATCTCATATGCATTTGAAAAGATAATCCGCCGGGTTGAACATTTACTAATTACCTGGAGAACCTGATCATGGGCATGGAATTAAAAGGGCTAAATAAGCGTTTTGGTGAAATCTCACTTTTCAGGGACTTCTCAATCACCTTTCCTGAGGCCGCCATCACCTGCATCCTGGGTCCGTCTGGTTGTGGTAAAACCACCCTGCTGAACATCATTGGCAATCTCAGCAAACCCGATAGCGGAAGCCTTAGCGGTTTCGACCATAAGGCCATCTCTTACATCTTCCAGGATCCCCGTCTGCTCCCCTGGAAAACAGCGAAGGGAAATATACAATTTGCCCTTCCGGAGCACATCTCCGGCGACGAAAGGGTAAAACTGGCTGAGCGCTTTATCCGGATGGTAGAGCTAAATGAATTTGCCGATTTCTACCCTTCGAAACTAAGCGGCGGAATGCGCCAGCGGGTAAGCATTGCCAGGGCCTTCGCTTATCCTTCTGACATCATCCTCATGGATGAACCCCTCAAGGGCCTGGATATTAAACTCAAACTTAACCTGATTCGCACCTTCTCCAAAATCTGGCAGAGCGACAAGCGTAGTGTGATCTTTGTAACCCACGATGTGGATGAAGCCCTTTTGCTGGGCAACGAAATCGTCGTACTGAGCCAGGCACCTGTCCGCACAATCACCAAAGAAAAACTAAGCACCCCGCTTTCGGGTCGTTCCCTGGATTCCGAAACCCTCAAAGTCCTGAAGCAAAAATTACTCCGCACGCTGGGGGAGTAGATTTTAATTAAACTTTGTGAGAAAACCATAAAAGCACTTGGTCAGACCGGGCAAAGGGACGAGGCCAGGGAATAACGCAACCAACGACCAGTGCTTTTCATCTTGTGTGAGAAGTATCATAATAAACCCACTTAAATCGAACTCTGATGAAAAACCCCAAGAACTTAGCAGTATGCCTTTATGCTATCATGCTGTCCGCATTTGCGCCCTTGCCTGCTCAGGATGCAGAATATCAAAAAATTGACATGGTTGACCTGAAAATGAACTTGGCAGAAACCAAACTGGAGCTTCTGGATTCCAAAATACAACTCTGGGAAGAAAAACCTGCCTTGCTGGAAAAACAATTAAGGAATATAGAGAATAGCATAGCACAACTCTCCTTTAATCCGGAACAATTCAATTACAAATTCCTCATTCTTGATTCATTATTAAAAAGACAGGAAGCCCTAATGGACGAACAAAACAAAATCATGGCTTCATTGCCAGAAATGGGAGTTAGAAACGAAACTGACGGCATAGCTGTCCCCCTTAAGGAGCCCCTTATCATACCGCCTGATAAATTTGTCATTTCCATCTATCCGGTGAAGCTTTTTGAAGGCACTTTGCAACTCTCCCTCGAAAGAGCATTGAACCGAAGTAACTCCATTGAATTATCCGCAATGGCAACATATGCCTCAAAAGAAGGTATTGCCAACTACTATCTATCCAACCAGAAACTGGAATACTTTAGTGCTGCTGTAAATGATTATATTTCCTATGAAAGTGAGAATATTTCAGGGCTTGGAGGATCACTCGCATGGAGGAATTATTTACTCCCCAGGAGCAAAGCAGAATACGCTGCTCCGCGGGGACTCTATGTGGCTCCAATTGTCACCTACCGCAGACTTAGTCTTTCTGGTTTTGATCAGGTATACAATGAGGAAGAAGAAATTTTTGAGGTAATCGAGGTCACACAAAAGCTTAATGTTTTCTCCGGAGGCTTTTATACCGGCTGGCAATTTGTTTTATGGAAGGCCATCACAGCAGATGTGTATGTTGGAGGAGTGCTCCGCCTGAGTAAATATGATGGTGTCGCTAATTTCACAAAATACAGTCAGCTACAAAATATTGATTTCTCAGGAGTAATGCCCAAATTCGGCGTAAAAATTGGGATCGTCAAGTAAAACAAAAAGCAAAAATAAATGTCCGAAATAATCAAATACGTATTCATGGACTGGTCTAATCTCATTCCAAAATGACCCGGGCAATGTTGGTGGTATGACTGTCAATGGCACCTAAAAGTGCCAGTTCATAAATCTGAGGATCGATGCGTGCCATCAGTTTGTTTTTCACAACCCCGACACACATCTTGTCGTCAGCCATGTAGCAAATCCCTCTCATCATTTTCCTTTCGTCGAAAGATATTTTCCTGCCGTGCAGGGCCGCTCTCAGGTGGTCGGCCAAATACTCATCGTATGCCCTCTTTCTGGAGGATTTGATTACTTCTTATAACAAAGGTGATAAAAATCTGTTGATAACACCTAATTTTCACATTGGGTTTATCCCTACTTTGCAGAAGTGTACATCCTCCTAAACTTGAATGACCATGAAGATCAAAAATAAAACACTTATCATCATCACCCTGCTTGCACTCGCAGCAAGCGGATGCAGCAAATATGGCTACGTAAGTCTATCCTATCCCATTGAACCAGAAGTGTATCTGCCCAATGAAGTACACTCCATTGCCATTGTAAACCGTTCGCTCACGGACGAAGATGCAAAGGATGCAAAGGTTTTTGAAGCCATCATGAGCACAGAAATCGGTTCAGATTACCTGGCTTCGGATGCATGTGTCAAGGGAGTATATGACGCGATCGTCATGCTCCCTCAAACCGAGCTGATTATTCCGGCTAAGCACAGGATGTTGGGTACGGGAACCCAGGAAATTCCGGAGCTTCTCGAATGGGACCAGGTAGAGGAAATTTGCAGGGAAGAAGGTGCCGATGTACTGTTGGTTCTCGAAACATTCGATTCAAACACCGACCTTTTGCTAAAGACCACAACCGAACAAATTGGCTCCATCCTGAGCACCGGCAAACCCAAAGCCTCTCCTCCCTCACAGGTCAAAATGAATGTGGCCGCTTACTGGAGGCTTTATGACCCTGGCACCCAACGCATCGTCGACCAGTACCAGTATAACGACTATGTGACCCTCAATACCAACGGAGGTATACTGCCTCCCGATGCCCTTCCCCGCACTGCCTATGATGCGGGCAGGGCCTACATCGACCGCTACCTACCCGGATCATACAGGGTGAAAAGAGCGCTTTACAAAAAAACAAGCGGAGCGGCCAAACATCCCTTCAAGGCCGGATACCGCAGAACGGAAGTAGCCAACTGGGACGGAGCCATCGAGCTCTGGGAACCACTTACAAACGACCCTAAACGCAAAACAGCCGGAAGGGCCAGTCTGAATGTGGCAGTGGCCAACGAAGTGCTGGGGCATACAGAGCCGGCACTTGACTGGGCTCAGAAATCATACGAGCTTTATAACGACAAGCTCGGCCGCGACTACGCCAAGACCCTGCTCAAAAGGAAACGTATCGAGGGACTAAACCCCTGAGGCCAGGAGGTTTGGTTTTGCAATCAGTCCTCTGTTTTGATCTCCTGTAATTCATAAATAACATAGTGGCCGAAGTTTTCGTCAGGATCCACCTCAATGATTCTTGCGTAAATGCCCAGTCTGTCGTTAATCATCCATAGCTTCTTAAGCAGATCGGAATCGCCAATGGCCTCTATCACGGTGCAGTCGAAAGTGCCGGCAGGTGTCGTAATCTGCTCGCTGCCCGCTATTCTGTAAATGTTTTCATTTAAGGGATATAGATCTATATCATAAGAGGGATTTGGGGGAATCCGGGTATCATCGGGTGGATTAAAACTGTCGTACCCGTAAAAAATAAAGTCAATCGAATAGCCCTCTTCTTCCAGGTTTGCCTCAACATTGGCCCTGAGCAACTTGCTATCGAAGGTTTCTGTGCCCTCATTCAATGTGGAATAGCTGTAAACCAACTCTTTCACATTTAAGAGACCCGTTTTCATTTCTGACCAATTGGCCCAGGGTAAATTCCCAGCCTCGTTTTCATACTTATAATCACCATCATCCGTAAAGAAATCCTCCCAAGTAAAAGTGAGCTGCTCAATTTTAAGCGGATTTGACATCTTTCTTTTCGCCTTGAGAACGTTTCCCTTGTTTTCCAGGGTAAGCGTTTCTTCATCAACTGCAAGCACCTTGTTTTCACCATTAAAGCTATTCCCACCCAAAAGCCCAATCATTACAAGCGACCTGTCAGGTTCATTAAAAATCCAGGTGCCGGAGTTTCTTCCTTCATAGCCTTCGCCCTTATCGATAATTGTAATTAAATCTGGTTCCTTAAAAATAAGAAGCGTGTTTAATTCGGGTTCGGGAAAACTTTTGAGCTCCCAGGTTCCAAATAGTCCTGAATTTTTATTACCGGCTGTAATTTCAGCCTGGTCAATTCTCAGGTAAAATAGTTTTGCGCCGTCTTTGTTAGTTTCCAGGGCTTTTTCAGTAAGATTCAGGATACGCATTTCGCCACTAAAATCTTCGTCAAAATCCGATTGCATTACAATGGAATTGCTTTTTTTGTTGAATTTCCATGTTCCCACTTCCATTCCCATGATTAGCATGGTCCCGTCATTCTGGAATTCACTCACAAAATAGGGCTCCTGAATTTCACCATCTGCCTCAGCACGTTCTAATAGCCAGCTCCCGGCGATTCCAGGTTCCTGGGCATTTATCAGGCCCATAAAATAAAACAGAATCAGGGCAGGAAAAAGTGTTCTTTTCATGAATAAGTGTGTTAGCATATCATTCTGCTTAAAGCTACTATTATTTTCACCCCTGGCACCCTGGTTACTATGCAAATTGCCAGTAAAAAAGGCCTTCCGGAACAGACAATAACAATTTCTTTCATTTGATTTGGTAAAGTTCCGTACCTTGCAAGCCTCAAATAGTACGACTCTAATTTTCAATCAACCGTTTCATCCATGAATATAATTACAGATACCAAGAGAATATTGTCCCTTCAGCACAAATTGAAGAAAAGATTAAACGAGCTGATGCCAGATACTGCTATACGGCGTGTTGACATTCCCAAAATAAATAAAGATGTCCAAGTAAATCACAATATTACGATTAAGAAATGGTATCTCTACCTTGACAATCAGCAAGCCCATAAGCATTCCTTTTTCGTTGGAAACTGGAAGTATGGAGGTGGAATTCTTTCATATAGTGGATCGATAAGTATTGCCTGGGAAGGGGAAGAATATAAAGCAGGTATTTTCGTGGAGGAAGGCTCCGATGTCTATTTATTACATTCCGGAAATATGAGCCGCAGAAAAAAAGAAAATTTCTTTGACACCTACAAGGGAGAAACTAAAGAAATTGAAATTGACAATGAAATGAAAACTTACGCTGTAGTTGGAAGGATGGATGATCCTGAGATTGCAAGCGCAGTTGTTAATTTTTTTGATTTCTTATTAGCCTCCTGATACGGACATACCACTCCTATTAAGCAGCCAACGGCCAACAAGTATCCATACTTCAGGAAAATTTCCATCAAGCAGTGTTCATAAGAAATGACACTACACGAAGCCATAGAAAAACTTCTCGAGCAAGAAGGAAGGTCAATGACCACTTCTGAAATTACGACTGCTTTGAACGAGAATAAGTGGTTTACAAAAAATGACGGTTCTGAGATCTGTGAATTTCAGGTCCATGGACGCACACATAGTCTCTCCAATATGTTTCAGCGAGATGGCATCAGGGTCTCATTAAAAAGCCATCCGAACCATACAAATTGAATCAGGGGCATTCATCCATTGAGGTTTTTTCCACATGGTTTCATCATGAGCGAATACCGCGCTTTAACAGGTTGCTTTCAGGTATCTAGTGTTTTGCTCCTGCCCCGAATCAAATACGAGCATAGTTGAACCAACAGTAAGGAGCAGTACGAACTGCTGTTTCCGGGCGATGTGATATTTTTTGAACTGAAATATTAATCCAAGGAAAAATACGGAAAGATTAAAATTCAGGCAAGCTGACTTTATCAGCTAACCCTAAGCATCTTAGTGCATTGAATGTATCTTTACACTTTAATTTAAATATAAAGTTACGGAAATAAAAAGTTACGGAAATATAAAGCAGCGATTCCGCCCCGGAATTTCGATTTTGGGACGGAATCGCTGGCGCTCTTTCGTATTTAGATTAAAATAATCCATTTATAAGCTGTTATAGCTTATTTGCAGATATTTTATATCGCTCTGAAAATATTTTTTATCTTCAAATAAGCCATTTTTGCTTATAATCAGATAATTTATATAAATAATTGAAAGTTTCCCAGCGATTCCGCTTGGAATTTATCGGTTCTGTAATTGTTTGATAATTAAGGGGGATGAGAATTTTGAGGAAGATAATTTTTGGGGAAGATAATTTTCGCGCTAATATTTACAAATTGAGCAAAGCGGAATCGTTTATATAAAGTTACGCAATTATAAATTATCTGAATATTATGAAATTATCATAAGAAACGGATATTAAATATTCATTTCAAATATTTTATATCTGAATATTATGAAAATATCATAAGAAACGGATATTATTTATTATCCTGTTTCCGGAAAAAATGACGCGAAGCGGAATCGCTGTTCCGAAAATTCATCGATCACAATGGATCTGTGGGAGTGTTTAAATGAGTGTGTGGGCGACGATGGCTTATGTACCTTACAGACTCCTAATCCTGCTCGCACGCCAGTGAATCCAATGTGAATTACTGGCTATCCAGCAAAGCGAACTTTAACACGCTTGGTTAGAAGTGTTATGATGGTTCAATTAATCTGTATCGCTTATTCAGGGCTAGTCGAGTGGAATGAAACCCAATCAAGCCTCTGAAGAAAGCCGGCCGAAGAATTCCTTCACCAGCTCCTTGTCGTGATTAGCAATGCTTAGTTCGTTATCCAGGTAAGCAAAAGACCCCACCCGTTCACCCCGGGTTTCGACGAAATAGGAACTAATCCTGCGCAACCCTGCAGTCCTGAGCAAATAAACCAGATCCCGGACACACCTCACCCCTTCCGTTTGTGAAGGCATAGATCCATGCTTTACGCTGATCTCTTTCAGAATGACCGGCAGATCAAAGGGCAGAAGCCCGATGGCCAGGGGACCGATTCCTCTCACTGAATGAAAATCCACATTGTAATTCTGTCCCACCAGGAAGTCAGCCTTTTCACCGGACCGAAGCTCAGTGCTGTCCGGGGGACTAACCTCCAGTGCTCCATCGAAAGCCAAAGCCTTTCTTTTCCTGAAAAAACCATCCAGCAAAGCACGGGTAGCTTCTTCATTGCTTCGATGCAGGGCATCCAGGTCCGTTCCCCTTTCACTGGCAAGCAAGAGGCTTGAAATATCGTCTACAACCGGTTCCCTGTACCACCTGTAAGGTTCGAAAAAGAAAAACTCAACCCTGAATACCGGGAAACGCTTATCGCTTAAATCCATGAAAACCTCATGTGAATCCTTTTCCAGGGGGACCCACCAGGGCTTGAAGAAGTCCCTCTCCAAGGGGTTCCACATCATCCCGCAGAGCCTGACCCAATCCCGCTGCAACTGCTCTATCCCGCAGGGATCAATAAATTCCCCCAACTCCAGTCTGGCCAAAGATTCTGCTTCTTTCCCGAGGATGTGTACAATATGCCGGGCATCTTCAAAAGCCCCCCCCCACTCATGCAGAAACGACTCCCACTGCACTTTTCCGCTATCATCTTCCTTAGCCATGCCCGAAGATAGTAATTGTTGCAAAAGTCTGCCAACAATTTATTCAAGGAAAAACCTTTTCGTCAGCTCAATCCCATTTTACTATTTTCTTGAAAGGACGGTTGTATTTTCATCGATACATCCACCCACCTGAAAAGGATCACCGTCCTTGATATCGCGAAAAAAGACTTCCTCGCTGGAGGGATACTGTCCGGCGTTAGCCATCAACTTTTGCCTGGCCTGCTCAGCAACAGACGAATCTACATCGGCTGCTTTACTATACATATCTGCCGCTGCCCAGAAAGCTGTACGCTGCTGAAAATCATCACCCAGGTTATTGCGAGACTCAATGAATGCATCCCCAAGCAGGAGATAGGCTGCCCCGAAATCGCTCTTCAGACTACTTGCTTCTCGGGCATAATCGATCGATTCGCAGTAGTCCTTGTTGGCCAGGCTCACCAGGGCCAGTTCATAGTACCATTGAGCCCTGGTATCTGTATCAATATTTTCTCCCTTAACCGCTTCCTTCAGATATGATGCAGCTTTTTCGTTATCATTCCTTTTAATATAAAGGATACCAAGATCATGAGCCGATTCAGGACCTGGTTCAATTTCATAAAGATTTTCGGAAGCTGCCAAATAGATATCTGAACGATTACAAGCCGAAACGCTATAGAGCCTGATTACCGTCTCAAGGTAAGTTTTATCGTTCTTGTTCAGCTCATACTGAGGTTCATAATACGCGTTTAGTGTTTCACAGGAAAGAATATCTTCTTTTAAAACCATTTCATCGATTGTTTTTCCGGCCTTCTTCCACCGTGAGCTTTTCTGCTCCAGCTGGTCAATGACCCCACTTACCAGGAGATAATCATCCAGAACCTGAGAATCGTCTATCTTCTGATTATTATGTAACATAATTCCAGCCGATATAAAAAAGAGCATGACCGATTCCTGGGACTTGCGTCCCTGGAGTTCGATGCTCCTTTCGAGCATTTCGTAAGCTTTCTGAACCTGATCCATATCAGCACTGCGATATTTGAGCAGATCCCTCCCTTTGCGGCCCAGAACATTTCCTTCGCCTCCGAAATATTCAATCCGACGGTCATAAATGAGCATCAAGGTATCAATAAGCCCTTCCCTGGCAGGTCCATCGTCCGCTGTTTCCAGAAAGTTGCGGTAGATCGTGACTCCATCCACATACATCTTCTCGCTGGATTCCGGACAATTTTCAAAGGCTTTTAACCATGGTTCCTGGGCATATTCAAAGAGATTGATCTTTAAAAACTCCCTGTAACCCGACAGGTAAACCCCACAGTCAACGCTCTCTCCATTTGTGCCCGATATTCTTGGATTATTCTCCTGGGAAATTCCAGGGGCGACAAACAAAAGTATGAGTGCGGATACAAAATATACATTACGGACCTTATTTTTCATGACTTCTCTTATTGTTATTCGGGCATTGTCAAATAATATGCTAATTTTTTACCGCCTAAACACCTGAATATGTGTTAAATATAATTTTAGTTTAATTTTTATTACAATTCTTTAAACAAAATAGACGGCAGAATGTTTAACTATCGACAATAAAACATTAAACAATCCCTTATGAAAACTTCATTTATCAATTTTAAGGCGCTTTCAGCAAAGCAACTTAAAACAAACGCAGCGATCATCCTCATGTTTACATTTGCATGTACTGCACTTGCTGCAGGAATCGATGAGGAGCGTGAAATGGAATCATGGATGACTACACCATTTGAAACGAACGATCAGGAAGAATTGATCTTAGAAAACTGGATGACAAATCCATTTGAAACCTACTACGAAGCAGAATTGGCCTTGGAAGACTGGATGAGCAGTCCATTCGAAGCAGGCTTTGATGCAGAATTGGCCTTGGAAGACTGGATGATCACTCCTTTTGAAATGAGCTCTGAAGCAGAACCCTGCTATGAAATATGCTTGAATTCTCCCATCGATAAGAGTACTTTTGAAAAATGCGCAACTTGTCCCTGAATAACAAGCGCCTATCCAATAATATAATTGCGCTTTTGTGAAAGGCTGCTTTTAATCGAAAGGGTTCCGGACAAGGTCTGATCAATGAACGTACCCGGCAGGATGAAAGTGACATTGGAATAATGTCCTATATTTATAAAGGACCAATAAATCCTCTTATGAAGAAAGTCGTTCTCTTTTCATTCCTGCTGGCTTTTCCCATCTGTGCTTTGATGGGACAGGAAGCCGAGCATTTATTTTTCACGGATTCACATATCCTAAAACCCTTTCTATCCGAGATCAGGAGCACCACCATTAAGTCCGAACTTGCCTGGATTAATAAACTGGATGAGAACTACTATTTAAGTGACTATGCCGACAGGCCTTTTATGGAAGTACATCTTGGAACCGAACTCCCGATATACTACCTGCTAAACAGGAAGAAAGACTTCAAGTTCTCTACCTGCGGATACCTTGGGAATATCCTCTTGATTGATATGTTTGAAACCCAGACTGCCCCTGTTATTAATACAGATTATTTTTTCGGGTTGAAAGCCTCTGCGCTTAAATATATTAATCATACTTACATCAGGAACATAGGACTTAAACTGGTTCCTGTATTTCATGAAAGCACCCATATCGGGGATGAATTTTCAATCCATGGCTACAATAACCTGCCAGCCTTCAAAAGGATAAATGTCTCCTATGAAGCCTGGGAAATAGCGGCTGTACTCAATGATCCGGATACCATCAAATCGAACCTATTTTCAGCAAAGGTGGGTTTCCACGGGCTCTGGAACACCGGCAATGGTTACTACACAACCGACAGTCTTGAAACAAAAGGGGCAATGGCACCCGCATCTGAAAAAAATTATGAGTATTACATACAGTTGAATTTGCAGCGAACAAGCGGCTTTCTTTGTTCCGGCAGGTGGATGAATATCCTTTCAGTGGAGGCAAATAATCGTCTGAAATTCAGCTATGATGAAGCTATCGAAGAAACGAGAGCCTGGAATATCAATCTTTACCTGGGGTGGAAATACATTTCTGAAAACTCATTGCATCATATTGGATTCTTTTTCAGGTATTACGCCGGAATCGTGCCCTACGGGCAATTCAGGAATACCGGAGGCTACCGCTATGCCGGTCTGAGTATTGTCTATCACTGATCCTGTCAGAGGAAAATTAACCCGATCTCACTCAAGGGCAATTTTTTTCTCCATTACAGGGGTTTTCTTCTTACAATATTTACAATCTTGTGGAGGATAAGCAAACTTTAAAAAAATGGCGAAATATTTAAAACTGACCCTGATTTTTCTGCTGGCTTTTAAGGTGGGCCACGGTCAACCAGTTCAAATTATTGTGCATGCCGATTCCGGAAAACGCATGATATCACCCTATATTTTCGGGAAAAATAATGTTTTGCCCAGCACATTCCTGAACAGCGGATCAAATGATGAAGTTAGCCTGGCTGTTGAAGCAGGGGCCCGTATGGTGAGACAGAGCGGAGGAAACAACAGCACAAAATACAACTGGCGACTTAAACTTTCAAGCCACCCTGACTGGTACAACAACGTGTATGCAAACAACTGGGATGCAGCAGCAAAAAATCTGACAGATAAATTGCCGGGGTCCCAGGGAATGTGGTCCTTTCAATTGATTGGGAAAGTCGCTGCCAACACAGAAAATAATTTCAACGACTGGGATTACAACCAATCGCAATGGTGGGATGGTGTGCACCAGAACCTTGCCGGAGGAGGTGAGGTGGATCCGGCCGGAGGAAGCAAGGCACTGGTTGAAGGAGATATTGCCTTGTACCTGGTGGACTGGCCCGCTGATTCAACCGTGGCCATTCTTGATCACTGGTTTGGTACCAGCGGACTTGGTTACGATTCTTCATACTATAGATACTGGAGCATGGATAACGAACCGGAAATATGGTCGGGTACACATGATGATGTAATGAAGGAACAAATACCTGCGGAAGAATTTATGCAGTTGTATTTCAAAGTAGCAAAAGCTGCCCGTGCCAAATTTCCGGGAATTAAACTGAGTGGCCCGGTACCTGCCAACGAATGGCAATGGTACAGGTACGGAAGCGATGCAATATCTTACAAGGGAAATAGATATTGCTGGCTTGAATATTTCATCCTCAGAATTGCAGAAGAAGAAAAGGAAAGCGGCATAAAATTACTCGATGTACTTGATATTCATTACTATCCTTCCACTTCAGAGGCGGAAAATCTGGTACAGTATCACCGGGTGTTTTTTGACAAAAATTACACTTATCCCGAAGCAAATGGAGTAAAAACCGTAGATGGAGGCTGGAATAACAATTTAAACAAAGAATATATCTTCGGACGTTGCTCAGAGTGGCTCACCGAGTATATGGGAGAGCATCATGGAGTCACTTTTGGTTTGACCGAGTCGGGGCTGAATTCCTCCGATGCCAATGTCCAGGCTTCGTTTTATGCTTCAACCATGGGTGAATTCATGAAAAACGGGGTAGAAATATTCACCCCATGGAGCTGGAAACCGGGCATGTGGGAAACACTGCACCTTTTCAGCCGTTACAGCAAGGAGCAGATAGTGGAAGCTGAATCGGAAGATGAAACCTATGTTTCTGCCTACCCTACCCTGAGTACAGATGCTGATTCCATGACTATTTTTCTGATCAATCGCCACACCACTGAGTTAAAGGACATTCAACTTTATGTTCGCGATTTCGGCATTAATAACCAGGCGATTCAGCTTTATACACTGTCAGAATTACCTTCAACTGAAACCTTCATTTCACACACAGAGAATGCTTTAAAAACAAAACAGATAGATATTTCTGAAAATTATATTCCAATTCAACTTGAACCTCTTTCTGTAAATGCCCTGGTGCTGGAGGCTGCACCGGTATCGCTAAGCTTACCAGGAACATATCAAATAGGGCTTGAAGTATTTCCAAATCCAAGTAGTGGCAGGCTAAGTATCCAATTCAACCTGGGACAAACCAGTCAGGTTCATGTCGAATTATATGATAGCAAGGGGCAAAAAATGACGACTATTTCCAGTGCACAATATGTTCCCGGCACAAATCATATCGAAGCCAGTTTATCGGAATATCCTTCAGGAATGTACTGGATTACCCTTCGTTACGATGGTTTTTATGAATCCCGAAAATTCATAATCACCAAATTATAATTATAAAGCCGGCGCATGTAAAAATGAGGACAGCGACAGGGTCTTCTCAAAAATCATTTCAGGGACAAACGACCCGACTAATTATTACTGATCCGATTTCCTTTATGACCCATTGGTCGGGCTTTTTGTTTTTGCAATTCTCATAAAAAAATGTAGATTTATCAAACTCATTCCGAATGAAAAACCCGCAATTCATCATTACCTTCCTTTTAACCCTTTGTCTGTTTGGCTCCTGTAGCCATACCCCGGATTCAGCCTATGAAAATCTCAGGGAACAATTCAATACCCCACCACCTTCAGCCAAACCCAGGGTATACTGGTGGATATTGAACGGAAACCTCGATACAGTCATGGCTAAACAGGAGTTGCTGGCCATGAAGGATGCAGGCATCGGAGGATTTGATTTTTTTGAAATTGGATCACCGCCACAGGACAACCAGATTCCGGGCGGACCGGCATTCATGAGCGATGAATCGCTTGAACTTATCAAATTTGCGGTAGAGGAAGCCGGAAAGCTGGGACTGACCATGGGATTCAACCTGGCCAGCAGCTGGAATGCCGGGGGCAGCTGGGTAAAACCAGAACAGGCGAGTAAATCATTGTATCGTTCCAGAATAAGCCTTGAAGGAAATTCAACAGAACAGAAAATCAAGGTTCCCTTCCCTGAGATTTCGTTTCCTAAAGACATGCTCGTTGGGCACAGCAAAGACCCCATGATTCCCATGCGAAGCGACGGGAAACCGGTATATTTTGAAGAGATTGCGCTGCTTGCCTTGCCGGTATCGGCAGAAAAAAACCGACTCGACACCTCCCGGATCATCGATCTTACTCCTTTTTTTAATCCTGAAACCGATGTGCTCACCTGGAAAGCACCGGAAGGCGCATGGGAAATCCACCGCTATGTTTGCTCCAACTCAGGGCAGCAGGTAGTATTGCCCAGTCCCGAATCTGCAGGACTCGTGATTGACCATTTTGATTCCACAGCCGTGGAGGCTCACCTTATGTATTTCATTAACAAACTGCAAGCGGTTCTTGGTGATTTTAGTAAAACGGCACTGGAGAGCTTTTATCTGGCCAGCTATGAAGCACGCGGATTTGTCTGGACTCCATCGCTTGCCGAAGAATTTGAAACCCTGAACGGCTATTCCATTAAAAAATATATTCCTTCGTTTTTTTCAGGGGATGTTTTTCCGGAGGAAGTCAATGAGTTGATTGATATCGATTTCAAAAAAACACTGTCGGAACTGATGATCAACAACCTTTACCGCAAAGCGAAGGAAATTTGCAATCAGTATGGTTTAAAAATCAAGGTCGAAGCCGGCGGACCGGGTTACCCGCTTTACAATGGCCCGGCTGAGCCCCTGAAAGCACTGGGCTCACTTGATATTCTGCGTGGTGAGTTCTGGGTAAATCATTCCCGTTACTACAAAGACACCAATGGTAAAGACAGCATCGATGTGCTGAATGTGGTTAAAGAGGTAGCTGCTGCATCGCATATCTATGACAAAGGTATTGTGGAGGAGGAAGCTTTCACCTCATTCCAGCACTGGCAGGCCGGTCCTTTCGATATAAAATACGAAGGCGATCGTGCGTTTTGTGATGGAATGAACCGCGTGGTTTTTCACGGGTTCAGCCACAACATTAGCAGTTCAGGTTTCCCGGGCTATGTATATCATGCCGGCACGCATTTCAACAACAAGCGCGTGTGGTGGTCGAAGGTGAAACCATTTACAAGCTATATGGCGCGACTTTCGGCGGTTTTCCAGGCAAGCGATTTTGTGGCCGACGCAGTATGGTATTACGGCAATAAAGTCCCCAACTCGGCAACCGCTAAAAACACACACTTCAGCGTGGGACCCGGATATGACTACGAAGTCATCAATACCGATATTCTGCTCAATAATCTTTCTGTTCAAAACGAAAAACTGGTACTCTCCAATGGCGCCGAATTTAGCGTTCTTGCCCTTGAAAACGAGGAGCTCATCGATCCGAATGTACTGCTCAGGGTAAAGGAACTGGCAGAGCTGGGAGCCAGGATTACCGGCGAAAAACCAGAAGGAATTTCTGATATTAAAAATTCGCCCCTGACAAAAGCCGAAGGAGTGCAATTGATAAATGACCTATGGACAAACGTTTCCCCCGGCACATTTCAAGCCCATGAAAAGGGACAGGTCTACGCCGGAATTTCCTCGAAAGAAATCCTGCAAATCATGGACATTCCATCTGATCTGGATTACCAGGATAAGGAAACTTTTCTAATCGATTATATCCACTATCAAAAAGAAGCAACAGATATCTATTTCCTCCGGAATACCTCGGCCGACTGGATTTCGCGTGAGGTGGGATTCCGCCTGCAACACAAAGTGCCCGAAATCTGGAATCCGCTTAACGGCGAAATATCACCGCTTACGGTTTACGAAAGCCGGGGCCAATATACAAGCTTGCCGCTGACCCTTCCACCTTATGGTTCGCAACTTGTGGTATTCAGGAATGGACCGGCAGCCGGACAGTTTACTTCCGTACAAAAAACAGGGGCACACCCACCCAAAATGGAATTTACAGCGGAGGGTATTCATTTTTTAGAGGATGGAAGCTATGTACTTAAGAAAAATCAGGAATCGGAAACCTTTAGCAACGAACTGGAAACTGAAACATTGGAGGGAGCCTGGGAAGTTTCCTTTCCGGATCATTGGGGAGCCCCTTCGCTTGCAAGCTTTCCGGAATTAATTTCATGGACCAGGTCGGAGAATGAAGGCATCAAATATTTCTCTGGAACAGCCACTTATACAAAGTCATTTGATCGTAAATTGAAAGGCACACCAGGTCAAAAGATTTACCTCGATCTGGGTGATGTACAAAAGCTTGCCGAGGTTTGGCTGAACGGCGAACTCCTTGGAATCACATGGGCACCTCCGCACCGTTTCGACATCACCGGCATTATCAAACCAGACGGAAACGAACTGCGGGTTGAAGTGGCAAACGTGTGGTCAAACCGGATAAAAGGGGACGCAATTACAGGAGACCACTTTACGAATACGAATATTCGCAATACAATTATTCTGTCGGAAGGCAAGCTGGCTGGTGACCAGACGCGTTACCCCTGGAAGGATGTACCCCTGATTACTTCCGGACTACTGGGCCCGGTATCCATCTCTAATGTCACACTTAAAAATTAACACGCGGGCTATTTTTTAAATTCAAGAAACGGCATATTGAACCCTCAGAATCTCAGGCTCTTTAAATACCTCCCGCTCGATTCCAGGCATGCCAGGCCGTCGACACATTGGTCGCGTTCCACAAAATAGTGCTTGATGCCCTGGCGGTGTGCCTCTGCAAAGATCGAGGGGAAATCAATGATGCCGCTTCCCGGACATTCAAAATCCATTTCTGAACCCGGTGCCATATCTTTCACATGCAGTATCGGTATCCGGCCTGCATGTTTTTTAAGCACCTCCAGGGGGTCAGCTTCTCCCCTGGCCACCCAGTAAATATCCATTTCTACCGATACCAGGTCTTTCTCGGTGTGAGCCATCAGGTAATCAAAAGGCTGGCCTTCTTCCATATCGATGAATTCCTTGTTATGGTTGTGCCAGCAGAATTTCAAACCCTTTGCCTTTGCCTTCTCCCCCATTTTATTAAGGGTTTCAGCACTTCTTTTGCAATCCTCCAGTTTGAATGGCCCCCCCACGAACCATGGCCAGTAACAAACAGCATATTCCATTTGCATCGCATTGATCTTATCCAGGCCCTGCTCAATTTTATCCATGTCGTCAGAAATCCCGACCCCTCCGGCAATGGGTTTCAGCCCGATACTTTTACAAAATTTCAGAAATTCTTCCGGAGAATCGCCCTGCAACCCGCCCTCATATTCTGTAAAACCAAATTCCACGGTTTTTTTAAGGACCTGCTTCCAATCAGCATCTTTCATGTTATTTTTAAGGATGCCGCTTATATATCCAATGTTTTTGAGTTTATGATTGCCCTCAGCCGCAAAAGAGAGCAAGGGTGTTGCGGCGAAAGCTGCAGAGCCGATGGCTGCTTTTATGATAAAATCTCTTCTTGATACCATGATTTTGTGTGTGTTTTGTTTGAATGCCCTGTTGTCACTTACCCGATCTTTGGCAAAGTCCACGGTGCCCGGTATTCCGGCACGATAAAGCGATTTGCTTTTTCCGAATTTGTGAATTTATTGAGTTTATCGTCCCAGACCAGGAATGGTTCGCCAATTCGTGCAGAAATATTGGATGCATGCACATGAAGGGCTCCTGCTCTTCCCACTTCCGGCGGGCAGGAAGGCGTTTGCCTGGTTTTTACGCAATCCAGAAAGTCGCGGACATGGAGGGCATGTGCTTCATGGCCCTTTTCAAATGTAACAGGTTCAACCCAATTTTCCTTCTTCTCACTGTCCCATTCAGGAATGATTTCATAACTACCTCTGTTTGCCTTGATCGTGGCCTTATCACCAATAAAAGCCACACCATACATCAGCGGGTAAGGTCCCTTTTCAACACCGGCTATCATTTCATAGTTGATTACATAATCCTTCATCGGGAACATGGCCGTCTGGGTATCAAAGGTATCCCGTTTCTTCTCAAATGAACTGCTGTTTTCGGCGTAGGTCAGCACCTGTGTTGGTCCGTGCACCTGGTCTTTTGCCCACAGCCCCATATCCACAAGGTGAACACCCCAGTCGGAAAACATGCCGCCCCCGTAGTTCCAGAAATGACGCCATGTACCATGGAAATGATTGGTATTGAAAGGACGACTGGGTGCAGGTCCCAGCCACATATTGTAGTCAACCCCATCGGGGACCGCTTCATCCATGGCCGGATTCACCCCAAGCCCGTATTTGAAATTCGCCCACATATTCACTTTCCGAAGCGAACCAATGGTCCCGGCCTTAATAAGTTTCATCACCTCAATAAATACCGGGTTGCTTCGCTGCTGTTGCCCAACCTGCACAATGCCATCGTAATAATTGGCAGCCTTCGCCATGATGTTGCATTCCTCGATTGTATTCGCCATGGGCTTTTCAACATATACATCTTTCCCGGCCTGCAAGGAATAAACCGTATTCAGGCAGTGCCAGTGGTCAGGGGTCCCCACAATGACGACATCAATGTCATCCTGTTCCAGCATCTTGCGAAAATCCTTATATAACTTCGGAGTATCGCCATAAGTTTTCTTTACTTCGGCAGCACGATCTTCAAGAAGGTTTTGATCCACATCGCACATCGCCACACAATTGGTTTCCTCGAAGCTTAAATGGTCTTTCAGGCTTCCAAATCCCCGGCTGCGGCATCCGATCAGGGCCACATTGACCTGGTCGCTGGGAGCTACCTTTGCCCCCCAGACTTTGGAAGGAATTATGCTTACTGCACCAATGCCAGCGGTAGCCATTGTTGTCTTTTTAATAAATTTCCTGCGGTTCAGATTGTTATCCATATTCATTGGTTTTAGGCATAGTTTGTTTTAAATATACAGCAATTCAATCAATTAAAAAGAAGGCTGCTCAAAAATATGGGAACTGCTGTATAATTGTATATGCAATTGTTGTAACTTGTTATTAGTGCTGTTTTTTTGAATGAATAAGTTTCAATAACAAGGACTTAAAGCCACAAGCTTATGAAGAGAAGCTTATACCTGATATCTTTCCTTTTTATAATTCAAACCTCTTTTGCCCAGAACATCGAAAACATTGGAAAACAGGAGCCCTTAAAGGTAAATGGCAGTTTTTCGACAACGCTCAATTTCACAGGCACAAACGATACTACACGTAAAATCACCCCTTTTGTTTATTATATATCAGGATCACTCAACACCTCAGTATATGGAATATCCTTTCCTGTAAGCTATACATTCAGTAAAAACAACAGCGATTTCTCGAACCCCTTCTACAGGCTTGGGGCGAGTCCCGAATACAAGTGGGCAAAGGCCCACATTGGTTACCGTAGTATTTCGTTTTCGGAATTTACCCTTAGCGGGCATAATTTTCTGGGTGGAGGATTGGAGCTAAATCCCGGCTTACTCCGATTTGGTGCAGTCTATGGTCGCTTCGCTAAGAAAAAATTACCATCGGTTGACAACCCGGAAGACTCAATTGCCGGATTTTCGCGCAAAGGTTTTGGATTGAAACTGGGTATTGGCAATGACGAAAATTTCTTCGATTTACTGTTGATGCACATTGCCGACGATACAACAACCCTGAGTGAACCAACTTTTGAATATGCCCAAACCCCCGAGGCCAACAGTGTTGTGGGTGCACATACACGGCTTACTATTGCAGAAAAAGTAGTATTCAATGCCGAAGTTGCACTCAGTGCTTATACCGACAATGTGTTCGCTTCACCCATCGATGAAAAAGATTTAGAGAACCCGTCTTATGCAAAAAGACTGGAGTTCATCTCTGTCAACCAATCCTCCTATTTTGCAAATGCAATCTCTTCGCAGATTCAGTACATTGAAAAAAACTTTACCCTGGGACTGCAATACCGTCGCATCGACCCTGGTTACAAGTCCATGGGAGCCTACTATTTTTCAGGCGATCTGGAAAATATAACCATCAACACCCGTTTTAATCTTCTCGAAAAAAAGCTTTCGGTACGAGGAAGCATCGGCTTCCAAAACAACAATTTGAAAGACAATAAAATAAGCACCACAGGCAAGGTAATCAGCAAGTTGAATTTCTCCTACAAACCCTCTAATCAGTACGGAGTCTCGGGAAATTACACAAACTACAGCATCGATCAAAAACCCGGGCGTTTACCACTAAACGATACCTTAAAACTATACCAGGTAAATAGTAATGTAAGCCTGAATCCTTATGTAATGCTCAGTAGCGCCAGCGGATCGGGCATGATAAACTTAAATTTCAACCTGTCGAACCTGAACGATCTCAACCCGAACACCTCGGATTTTACCGAAGTTCAAAACACAATGCTTTCCCTGAATTACTCGAAGAACCAGAAAAAGCCTGCCTTGAATTATGCCCTGGGGCTAACTTTCAATGAAATGGAAACCTTCAGTATTATACAAAAAGCTTATGGAGGTAATGCCTCGGCCAGTAAATCTTTTTTCGACAATACATTCAGGGTTGGTTTAAACGCTTCGATGCAAAAGACCAAGCGGAACAGCGACTTTGGCTTTATATCAAGCGCCGGGTTTAACCTCAACTACAGAATTGTGCGGAAACACAATTTTCGATTCAGGATGCTATTTACCGATGTAAGCTTCGCCGACGACTCTGATTCAAAGTCGTATAATCGATACCGGGTAACATTTAGTTACAGCTACAGCTTCCAGCACTAAACGACCAGAGAGATGAACAAGCAAAAAATACTTTTCCCTGCGATAATAATGCTGATCGGACTTGTTATCGATAGTTGTATAAAAGACGACATAAATACGCCACCGGGGACTGTAACACTTACCGCTCCGCTGAAGGCTGAAAGCAATGTAGCTCCAGGGGACTCATTAGTATGGCAGGAAGCCATAGATATCGATGGCGATTTGCTAACATACGATGTTTATCTGGGGACCGAAGCCATCCCCGAAGCCGTGGTAAGCACCCGCCAGGTAGGCACCTCGTATATACCAGAGCTTATTCCCGGCACAAGCTATTACTGGAAAATTGTGGCACAGGATGGAGCCGAAGGTACCAGCGAAAGCGAAGTTTGGAGTTTTTCTACCCTCAACACAAATAATCCTCCAGCTGCTTTTAACCTTCTTTCGCCGGTCAACGGGGCAACAGATCATCTGTATATCGACTTCTTGTTAGAATGGGAGACTGCCACTGACCCTGAAGGCGATACAGTAACTTACGATGTAATATTAGACACAGATACCAACCCAACAACCGTCATAAGCTCCGATCAAACAGGCACAACTTACGGCCCGACACTTAGCAACGGAACTACCTATTACTGGAAAGTGGTGGCCAAAGACGGCAAAGGCGGCACCAGAGAAAGTGAAGTGTGGAGTTTTACCACCATTAACTACCCACCCGGAGAGATCAACCTGCTTGCACCCGATGATGGAGAACCGGATGTTGCACTGGATGCCATTTTAACATGGGAAACTCCCTCCGACCAGGACGGCGATCCTTTAACTTATGATGTGTATCTGGGTACATCTGCCAATCCATCCACCATCGTAAGCAGCGGACAAACAAACACAAACTATGCCCCGGTTCTCACAGAAAACACCACCTATTATTGGAAAATTGTCGCCCACGATGGCAAAGGTGGAATGGGATACAGCCCCGAGTGGAGCTTTACTACAATCCCCCCGAACAATCCACCGGGAGCATTCAGCCTGAACTTTCCGGCAAACGAGGCAACTGGCTTACCGGACAACGACATCTTATTAAAATGGGATGCTTCTACCGATCCCGATGGCGATGCAGTTACTTACGATGTTTATTTAGGCACAAGTAGCAATCCAACTACGGTGGTCAGCACGGGTCAATCGGGCTTAAATTTCTACCCGACACTGGTTCTGGGGACAACCTACTACTGGAAGGTGGTAGCAAAAGATGCCAAAGGTGGCTCCACGGAAAGTGAAATCTGGAGCTTTACTACCCGAAGTCCAAACCAGGCACCTGCTGCCTTTAGCTTATTATCGCCGGCACATAAAGATATAAATGTTGAGATTGGTACCGACTTAACATGGGAAGCCGCCATCGACCCCGATTTTGATGTAGTTATCTACGATGTTTATATCGGAACCAGTTCAATTGACCTGAAGGTTGTAAGCAAAGGACAAGCAGGCACATCATTCAGCCCAACCCTTTTAAAAGGATACACATACTTTTGGAGAGTGGTGGCAAAAGACGGTAATGGAGGAACAAGAGAAAGTGAAACTTGGAGTTTTACAACGGTACCAGCTTTGTAAGGCAATGCAAAAAATATTAAAATGATTATTAAAAAACGATCCATCACAAGCATCCTGTTTTTACTGCTGGCATTCGGCATACGGGCCCAGGAAAATAGTGTACAGGTAATCATTAATGTAATACCTCCCTATTCGCATCAGGTAAACGATTATATCGATAATAACCGCATTCTTGTAAGCCTGCAATACAATTCGTTCAACCCCGACAATCCAGAGATAGATGTCTACCTGCAGGGCGAGGTGTCGAACGAAAGCGGCGACCGCATATATACAAACAAAAACCATAAACCGTCACAGCCCATTACACTAAGCCATGGAGTGCCATTTACCATTACACCTGCTGACCTTGAAGATATTTTCGATTTTAACTATGTTGAAACACAGGGCATAAACAAGCAAAACCTGTACTCGGGAGCAGGGCTTCCCGAAGGCACCTATACCATTTGTTGCCGGGCCTATAACTACAATACCAACCAGCCTGTTTCTGCCGAGGAGCCCGGTGGTTGCAGTGCCCCCTTTGAAATTCTTAACCTCGAAGCCCCCGAGTTTATTCAGCCCGAATGTGGCACGATCCTCACAAACATCAGTCCCGACGAAATAATCAAAGGTAAATATTCATCAAACTACACTTCCAATCAAAACACCAAAGAAGCAATTACCCAGGGTAAACTGTTTTCGTGGATCATTCCGGCAGGTGCACCTGTTGCTATTGAATATGAACTGGAAATTAAAAAAGTCCCCATATACCTGGAAGCTGACCCGGCCGATGTGATGAACAGCCATGAATTTTTTGTAGAATACACTGAAATCACCAACGCTACTGCGACTTTTGTAGATTACTCCAATTACGAATTCGAACCGGGCTTTACTTACGTATTTACGGTTACTGCCACCGACCCCGATGGCAAGCTTGTTTTCCAGAATGATGGTAAAAGTGAAGTTTGTTGGTTCACCGTTGAAGAGAACGAACAAGCAGGTGCTGATTTCGATCCGGGAATTGCCGGCTATGTGGAGTTAGAGGATTTTTTAGATCATTTCGAATTACTTCCCAATACCGTTATTTCGGGAAAGCTGCTTACCAAATTGCACTCCGAAGCAAATATATCATCTGTTGGAGGTGCGTCGACCTACGTTCCAACCGAAAATGAAGCACCCAAAAATACCGACGAAACCGGGAGTGACGGGGGTGCCAATGATAGCGAGGGTGCCAATTACGACCATATGATGGATGCATACATGCAAAGTGGAGGCAATGCAAACTATAACAGCCTAATTGCGAACAGCTTTACAACATCAGCATCGAACCTTGCTTTGCTGTCCACCCAGCAAAATCCCCCGCACAGCACAGGTTACATCAATGGTTCAACTGTAAATATTGGGGGTGCCGAGCCGCTCCGCAATACAAGCATCCGCCTTGTAGCCCGGTTTAGCAAAAAAACAGGCGACGGATTTTATAAGACTCAATCACTCTCCCCAGGCATGATGGGTCCTCATCAAATTTATGTGGATGCTGCGGGCAACCAGGTAGGACCTCAAGCGGTTGAAACTACAGTGGATCATGTGCTTAAAGTAACGACGACCGATGACAGGGGTAATTTTACATTCGACTTTAATTCCGACTTTTTTACCGGGGCATTTTACGACAATATAGGTTCCGAAGCAGAGCTTATGGATGTCATAAACGGCAATTCATGGTCGGGGATTATTAGTTTACGTATCGAAGTGCAAAACCAGAAATTCTGCAGTCCCGACATTGACATTTTTGCAAAAAGGGGCGATGAAATCCAAATACCTCCCCAGGTAGCACTTATCAAAGATTATGACTTCAGACTACAGATTGTTTCCAAATACGATACGATTACCGGAAGTCAATCCGATACCCCCTACGAGGAAAATCCATATGGCCCTAATTCGAATGGTGATTTTTACAACCCCCATGATATTAACCCCAAATCTATTCCAGGAGGGAAACCCATTCCAGGAGCCATCGTTCAGGTGTTGCGCGACATTCAAAAGCTGGGCAACGAACACCCTGCTATACTTTTAAGCGAAGGACAACAGCTGGGTACGACCAGCGAAAACCAACATGGCGAATTTAAAGATGTTTTTAAGGGTGTAGCCGACGAAGAGGGCTATGTTTATATTCCGCACATGGTCATGCATTGGTTTGTTACCGATGGCGAAAAGCAAACACCCTATTGGTTTAGCGCAGCTACTCGCGCGGAAAACCCGGAAGCCACTTACGAAGAAACACTGTATAATTTTGAACCTTTTTTCGGGACTATCGATAGGATGTTTGGTTCATCGCAAGATGGATTCAAAGAATTAGATGCCGCCACCTGGCAGGGAACAAGCACTGTTTATAACCATTTTTATGATCCGCCCGAAGCCTACGAAAGATTCATTCCCTTAAAAGCTGCCAAGCCCGAAATCAAAGGTCGCATTATGGCCGAGAGTAATCTTGAAAATATTGGTTTAAATGATATTGAAATAAAACTTTACGAACGTGATAAGCTTGAAATTGAAACCTTTCCTGGCTTTTTCCAAGGTGATGAGGATCCGTATTTAGGCAATGCGCCCCGCTATACCGATGAGACCTCAACCACTACCAACGAAGCTGGCATTTTCAGGTTTCGCGATTTATCCGTAACCCCAAATGGCAGCAATGCCGCGGGGCCATACCGCAGGTACCAGGTTGAAGATCCTATTTATAAAAGAACTACACGAACTCCTTTTCAGTATCTCCCGCTAAACTTAAAATACGGCGAATTATATTTTCAGGAAATTCAGGTCGAACCCAGACAAACACTAAAAGGTAAAGTTGAAGATGAGTTGGGAAATCCGGTGAAAGCCTACCTTAGATTGATGCCCGATAATCCATATGTAAAGACAGAAACAAAAACCGGAAGTGTAAGCAGCTATTATACTGAAGAACAATTTGAGATACCCATTTACCCCCAGGGCGGGCGGATAGAAGTACTACCACTATCAGGGCAATATTTTGCCGATACCTTGATCATCCGACCCATGAACCTCGATGACCGGGTAACGATTACAGTTCACCGAAAAATGCACCGCCTGAAATTAGAGGTCGAAAATAAGGTAACAGGCAAGCCCGTTCCCAATGCCAGTGTAGTCGTTGGCGACTCCCTGGTATGGGGAAAAACCAATGCGGTTGGGACCGTTGAACTTTTATTCCCATCACCCGGGGAACAATTCCTGCTTAAAATATCGGCAAGCAAGTTCACCCCCACCCAGGTAGCTTATAATATTCCGGTAAGCAATCAATGGCAAAACGAAAGACTGGAGCTTGAACCTGCCATGGAAATAAAGGGAGTGATTACAGAAAAAGCCAGTGGCAATCCTATTCAAAATGCGATGGTTTACATTCGTTTGCAAAGCACCGACAACCATGCCGTTTATCTTGAAAGTTATACCGATGCCGAAGGAAAATATACCCTGGGCGGAATTCCGATTGAACTTACAAGTGCAGACATCCACGTTGTAAAAGATGGCAGTAACCCAAGCTACATTGGTCTTTCCAAAGCCATTACCATTAGTGCTTTTGCCTACCCGCCCGTATCGTACGACTTTCAGTTAGCAGCCATAAACGATTGGGATTTATCAAACATCTGGGGTTTCCCGGTAAGTATCGAACAGTTTTCGAGCAAGGATGGAAACAATGCACGCATCAGCGGATTTTTCCACAGCTTGCCGCATATAAATGGTTTTTCAACCCTTAACGAAAACGAAAAAATCTACTTTAAAAATTTGTATGTTAAAAAATCGGGGACCAAAATTTCGCCGATTAATCCTTCGGTTGAAACAGAAACCTTTTCGCTTCCCTTAAAAATCGACGGTGGCTTCGAAGGAAAATTTCATATCCCATCTTTTATAAGTAATTCTTCGGTTTTAAAACTGGAAAAGAACGGTGAGTTAGGAAAAATGTCGGGGGCAATCAAGTTAGATCTGGCTGCTTTTAAGTTCGCCTACGATTTTTATGGCGAATTCTACCTCGGAACCGATACGCTTAAAAACGAAATGACGGTGTTCCGAAGCACTTCACTAAATAACGCAATCTTTTCCCTGAACCGTTTCTATGTTTTTGATTTGGACAACTCCAATAAACCTGCACCCATTAGTGGTTTCAGGGTATTTGGCTTTAATGCCTCCTCCACTTTTTCAGAATCGTATTTAAGCAATGCTGCCATTCAAATTGGAGCAACCCTGCACACCGACATTCAAATGGCAAACGGGGCCGAGCCACTCGACCTCAGGATAAAAGCCGGAATCATTGAAATTACTAAAGAAAATATCGATGTAAAACCAAATGCCAATCACCTGATTTCATTCGATTTAGAAAAGTGGAAAGTGGAAAGTAAGACAGGCTGGTATTTTGATAAGGTAAAAGATGCCATTGTGATTCCCGAAGGAATCATCATTACCGGGCTTGGTATTGACGCACCTGTTAAAGGGCTGAATATTAGACCCAATGCCCTGCGTGAAGGAGAGATTGACTTTACCAAAGGACTCAGCATTGGCAATATTGTAGAATTGAAATTATCGGACGATTTAGAACCGAAATTTAATTTCGATGCAGGTGTAGGGCACTATCGCATCTCTGTGGTGGGCAATACCAACGGTCCCGCAGCATGGACAGAGGGAAACCTTGCCGACTGCAACAAACCATTAGAATTTAACTCCATTGGAATGCTCAGTGATAATTCAACCGTGTTAAGCATTGGCAAAGAAATGACCTTCCGTAATATCCTGCCCATTTACGTCGACCAGATCATGTCGGGCTCGGGATATTTCATCCTCTCAGGAATGCCAATTTTGGATATCCCTGGCCTGATTCCCACCCTGGCAAATATAAAATACACCAAAGAGAACAATATATTAAGTGCTGAATTACAACCCCTTAGCGCCTTTGTTGATTGTAACGCCAACACGGTCTTCAGACTTGAACAGGTGAAAGACAGGCAAACCCTTAGCAATGGTTTATATACTGCATACGGTTCTTTTGAGATAAACCCCCCTGCCGGCAGTGGAGGGGATAAATTGACAATGAAAGGCTTCCTGAGCCTTACCTCAACTTCGTGTGTGATTGATGCGCTTCCTCAAACCATAAATTTCGGAAAAGAAGAAATGAAGGTGATTGAGGGTGATATTTCGGTCTCGAACGACCACTGGGGCGAATTGGTTTTCGATTGCAATACAAATTCAACCGGCTTAAGTGATGAAAATGTAATTACCTATACCATTCATGGAGGGATTGAAGCGAACAGCAAGGGTATTTCTGTGGATCAAATCGACACCCCATTGGGGAGCCTGAGCATGGCCTATCTGTTCCCCGAAAAAGCGCTGATAGGCGAGTTAACAATTACTGCAAATCTAAACATGGGCTTTGCAAAATTATTGGGCGGACAAATGAAAATGCGCTTCGACCCCAATGGATTTTATATGGGCGTTGCAGGTGGAGTGGAATTGAGTTCGCAACAATTTGAGGGCGGTTTTATCCTCGGAGCATACGATGAAAGCTTAAACGCCTTTGCAAAACCCATGCTGAGCCGCTTTGAAACCAGTGCACCCAATTTTGCATCCGGACTCAAGGGTTTCTATGTCATAGGGCAACGGAATTTTATAGATGTATCCGTACCACTGGCGGTGTTAAACGTGGGACTAAAAGCCGGGATTGGAGCATATGTCAACTTGAATTTTGCCGAAGATCCTGTATTTACGGTGGGGGGATATGGGTTTTTAAAAGGTTATTCCGGAGTAAAACTTCCGCTTTGCTACCTCAGTGTTGACGTTTTAAATTATGCGCTTGTTGAAGGTTCCTATATAAATAACAAGTTAAGCCTAACTACCTGTGGCTCTAATAAATTATGTGTGAATGCCTGTGGATATGATTCCTGTGTCGGAGTAATGTACTATACCAAAACAACCAGCAGTGGTTCATTTTCATACGACATAAGCGTGGGTGGCAATTGCAGCGACATCCTCAACAATGATTAACTAAAAACAAAGCTCCTATGATTTCACAATCAGCCATTATCAAAATATATATAATTTGCCTGATCCTGTTCCCGACCATGCTTTTCGGTCAGGCCGTCGTCCTCGACAAATCCATTAACGACAGCAATTTTCCTGAAATTACCTGGCGGACAACCGGTATCATAGATTCCACCGATTTTAAGATATTCCGTGCAAATGTTGGCGAAAATACATTTGCGGAAATTTTCACCATACATTTCGAGAGACCCATCTATGGTGACGACACAACTGCCTTTGTAATTGTTGACACCACACTTACCGGTAAGGGATTGTACCTTTACTACATACAGGTGATGCGTAACAAGCAGCTCGTACAATCAGAAACCGCACACGGGCATAACTTTGGCTTGTTGCCCAAACCCATGCTCACCTCTTTTAAAGCCACTCCTTTGGAAGACAGAAAAGCTGTTAGCTTAGAATGGGCCTTTAATTACAAAGAAACCATCAATAGCCTGAGCCTGTACCGAAGCAGCACTTACGACACCGGCTATGTGAAAGTAGCGGAACTGGACCCGGGTATGACTTCTTTTGAAGATGCTATTCCGCTAGCCAACGAACCCTGGTTTTATTACATGGTGGTGCATGACTATTTTGGCAATCTCTTACCCGGTGTAAGGATTCCTGCCTTTGCAACTTTTGCCGAAAAACCCTTCCGTCCAATTAATATACATGGCGTATTTAATAAGGACAGCATTGTTTTAGACTGGACAAATCCTGCAAAAAACAGTGTCGGATACCGGGTTTACAGAAGCATTGAAGGCAAACCATTCAGACTCATGAACGAAATGAATCAGAGCATGGCCGAACAAGAAATTTTTATTGACAACAGTCCCGAAATTAAATCCGTAACACGTCTCGAATACTTTGTACGCAATGTGAGCGATGGCTTTTTAGAAAGCAACAGCTCCGACACCATGCGCTTCTACATCCCCGGGCACGAAAAGGTACTCCCTCCTGCCGAATTGGATTTTATAACCGAAAATTCAAACATCAAACTATTGTGGACCCCTCCCACTGAAGGTCGAACCCTCGGCTACAATGTTTACCTGACCACACCACAGGGTAAAACTCAAAAACTAAATACCGCGATCCTCAGACAAAACCATTATGTTGATTCTGTTTTTCGTGCCGAAGGAAAATACATCTACGCAATCGAGAGTGTGGGCTATGCCAACAAGGTTTCTGAGCGAAGAATAAACACAACGGTATATAATTACCCACCCAGTATCCATGTCATAGTGGACCTTAAAAAACGGGCCGACGGACTTGAAATTTCATGGAAAAAACCCCTGGCCAACAACATCACAAAACTATTGCTCTACAAAAAAAGCGACCAGAACCCACCCGTCCTCAAAAAATCCTTCCCCGGCGATGAAGACGTAGTCTATCTCGATACGAAAGTCAGCTCGGGAAACACTTATTTATATACCCTTGTTGCCGTGATGGCCGATAACTCGGAAGTCCTTATTAACGATGGGGTTGAAATTTTTTGGTAAGAGCGAGTAATCTGAGTGATCACCGCATACCCAGGTAAGAAAATGGATTTTCAGAAAACAGGAGTTGTTTGTTACCATGAAGCTAAAATGTCGTCCAAATGTAAATTTGAACGATGACTGCAACTGTTCTATTCTTGGCTCTTGGTTTCAACCCCCGAACTTGTAGTGAATATAGGATCTGCCATAATGTTATTCGTGTTATGTAAAAAACTGCAGAATGCTCCATTTATCCTCCATGCTTCCCTTGCATGAACCTCTGGTGATTTTCACCATACTTATTGGTGTTATTTTATTATCACCTTTCCTGTTCAGGATCATAAAAGTCCCCGATGTAGCTTCATTTATAATAATGGGGGTTCTTCTTGGCCCTTATGGCTTCAATATATTATCGAGAGATTCGAGTATTGAATTATTAGGAACAGTGGGTCTGTTATATATAATGTTTATGGCTGGACTCGAGCTGGACCTTGATAAACTAAAAATAAGTCGTAAAAACAGCATCGTCTTTGGTCTGGCTACTTTCCTGATACCATTCCTCTTAGGATTAGTTATTTCAAGGTATATACTACATTTAGAGAACCTTGCTACTCTTTTGGTATCCATCATGTTTGCAACCCACACATTGGTGGCTTACCCCATAGCAAGAAGACTTGGCGTAAATCAGGATATCTCGGTACTTACTGCGGTGGGTGGAACCATCATTACCGACACATTGGTATTAATGATTCTTTCCATTGTTACGCAAGATTTTCAAGGATCACTTATCGGATTGGCAGTAACAAAACTCCTGGCCTTCTTTGCCATTTATGCATTTGTTGTTTTCTATTCTTTTCCAAAAATAGCACATTGGTTTTTTAAGCATATCAAACGAGACAGACCTGTACATTATCTATTTCTGCTTTTCATGGTATGCATTTCATCCTTAGCCGCCGAATTCATAGGAACGGAAGCAATTATCGGTGCTTTTATAGCCGGATTGGCACTAAATAAGAGTATCCCTCGTAATTCGTTGTTAATGCACCATATTGATTTTGTTGGAAATATTTTGTTTATACCTGTCTTTCTTTTAAGTATTGGCATGCTTATAAATACAAGGGTGCTTATTTCCGGAACTCATTTATGGTTTGTTGCTTTTGTATTGATTGTAACTGCATTTATTGGTAAGTGGCTGGCAGCTTATCTGTCTCAAAAATTATTGAAATTTAATAATCTACAGCGTAATCTGTTATTTGGCCTAAGCAGTTCTCATGCAGCAGCAACCATTGCAATAATTCTTATTGGATATGAGAAGCAAATGATTGACAGTACTATTTTTAATGCCACCGTTTTAATAATATTAGTGAGTAGCCTTGTGGCTTCTTTTATAACAGAGCGATCGGGCAAGAAGCTGGCATTATCTACCGATTTTACTCCGGAAAAGATTCATCCTGAGAGAATTCTGGTACCTATTTCGAATCCTTCCTCCATGGCAAATCTAATTGACATTGCCATTTGTTTCCACAAAGTCAACCAAACTGAATCTGTATTTTTGCTGAACATTTTAAGTGAGAACAAAAGTAGCAGGGAGAATATCCTGAAAATTAGAGAATCCCTTGAAAACAATGTTTCAGAATTCAACAACCTTAATGAAAACCTAAAAGTTATTACACGGGTTGATCTAAGCATTTCAAGCGGCATTATCAGAGCCGCAAAAGAATATATGATTTCGGATATAATTTTTGGCTGGGGAGATAAACCGACCACTTCAGAACGTATTTTCGGTAACATATTCGACCACTTGCTAAGTAGTCTTCAAACCTTATATACCGTAAAACTTACAGGAAATATTTCAGACTATAACACTTTTGTGGTGCATATACCTGCCAATTTAGAGCACGAACCTTCTTTTTCATCTATAATCAGGAAAATAAACCTTATGCCAAAACCAGACGATAAAATAGTTTTCAGGGTTGAAAGTGAGGCGAGTATTATAAAAAGCAAATCCTTATTACCCAAAAGAAATAAACATGAGGTAATTTATTACTCAAAAGGTTTTAATGAACCAGGAAACAATAAAAGAGCAATAAATTTTCTATTTCTTTTAAGAAAGCAGTCTGTATCCTACAATTTAAAAAATAATAATGTTGTCCAAAGAGTACTCAACTCAGACAAGCATAATAGTTATATTGTTATTGTCCCTGGTATTGAATGAGTTTGATTAACCAATCAGTGCTTTTAACACTAAAGACTTTTTTTAATGAGCTCTCCCATATCCGAAAATAGCATCATGTACCTGTTCAATTCCTTATCTCTTACAATTACTTCGTACTCTAACATATTGCCCTTGTTTCTCATAACAGAGTTCATGATTTCGCCTTCTGCCAGTGCCCTGTTCTTAATAGGTTCGGGGAGATAATCTGAAGGCAGATTTAGCCTGTATTCTATTAAAACCCCTGTTAAACCAAAAATGGCAATATGTTCCAGGTTGTTTTTGTAAAAAATAGCCTCAAAATGATCTGATTTATTAAACCATTCAATATTGATAGCATCCTTAAAATTCTCTTTAAAAGAATGTAAGCATATATTCGATGGAGAAACCCCATTTCCTTCCAACACCCTCCTTAAAAAATTATTCATTCGATTTCGCTTTCCTTTTTGACGCTAATATTTAATTAAGTAACCCATTTAACCGCGTAGATATTTTTGGGTATATAAATACAATACCCTGGAGCGAGCCCTTTTCAAGCGCATTTTAGCGGCATCCTCGCTAATTCTTAATGAAACACCAATTTGTTTCATCGATAAGTCGTCCATATACTTCATAAGCAATAAGGCCTTTTCTTCGGGGTGGATAAGCTCAAAAATAGTCATCAAATTATCATAATTGATTTCATCAATGATATCATCGGTATCATCAATGATTTCTGGTATTTCATTTTCCCGGTTCCAGTCGGGATAGTGTAATTTCTTTTTCTCTCGCAGGTAATCAATACAATGATTATAGGTCACAGAATATAACCATGATGAAAATGATGAAAGCTGTTTAAATGATGGTAATTTTTCGAATACTTTAGAAAAAATATCTTCGGCAAGTTCCTCAGCAATTCGCCTGTTTTTAACAAGTGAGTAGCACTTATCCAATACCTTCGAATAATAGCGATTGTATAATACCTTAAAGTATTTCGATGAATTATCATTTCTAATCTTATGGATGATTTCATCATCTTTCAATTGTAATATACTTTCATCCATTCGCCTGGTTGTATTTTGTAACAAGCTCTTAATTACCTTTTTGAAAAATATTTAATTTTTCCGTTACCTATTTATCAAAATCCGTCATAATATCAAAAACAGTAAAAAATGTAGCTCTTAATCATACCATATAGAAATCGCTTCAAGAGAAGTTACCTATAGCAACAAATTAGTGAAAAAAATAACAAAAATTAAAATGAAAAAAATGAAAAACAGATTTTTTGCAAGTATTGCATTCTTAGGATTAACAACCCTTTTATTAACAAGTTGTTCGGAAGTACCTCAAACTGAAATTGATGCTGCCAATGCTGCAATTGAACAAGCTAAAGCAGCTGGCGCCGATGTATATGTTTCTGAAAATTTTGTGGCCTTACAGGACTCATTGAATGGAGTAATGGTAAATATCGAATCACAAAAATCGAAATTTATTAAAAATTATGCTGCTGCTAAGGAACAATTAGCCGGTGTTACACAATTAGCCGGAGAAGTTGAACAACTTGCTGAAACCCGCAAAGATGAACTGAAATTAGAGATTCAGAACACCATTGCTGAAGTTAATACTCTAATTGTAACCAACAGACAATTAATTCTTGAAGCCCCAAAAGGTAAAGAAGGAACATCTGCGCTGGTTGTAATAAAAGGTGAGATTGATGGGATAGAAACATCCATTAATGAAACCAGTACCATGTTTGAAACTGGCGATTACCTGGCTACCCTTGACAAAGCCAAGGCAGCAAAGGAGAAAGCTACTTCAATAAACACCGAATTATCGGATGTAATAGCTAAATATAAAGCTAACGTAAAGAGATAATAATCATAATCCGATAAAAGTATCGGGTAGATTCACCCCGTTTCCATAAACCGGAAACGGGGTTTTTTATAGATGTCCATACATTCAAATATGAAGATACGCGTTATTTTAATTTCATTACTGGTATTAGTTATCACCGTTGGGATCGCAACTAGCAGGTTAAAAACAAGAAAACTGCCTGATCATGAAATAAACATTGCCAGAAAAATGCTGATGAATGCAGAATTGGTAAAATCGCCCAGGTATGCAAAGGAAGATTATTTACAAGCGAGTCAATACTACGATTCTGCCATGGTAGAATGGAACAGGGAAAACGAAAGATTTATTCTTTTCAGAAATTATAAGAAAATAGCTGAGTTAGCTAAAGAATCATCGGAGTACAGTAAAAATGCAATTGAAAATTCAAAAAAGAATATTTCAAAAGTGGAAGATATTCTTGAAATACGTATTGATGAAATAGAAAAGAGAATGAGGAGTTTCGAAAAAAACCTTGGTAGTTTTCCTATAAACAGCACGCATCAGAACGAAATTATGAAATGTAAATTACAGTTTACCGAAGGTGTATTGGCTTATAAAAATAAAAATTATGCCATTTGCAAATTAAAACTCGATTCGGTTGAAACTACAATCGACAAGGTGTTTGTAATATATGAAGAAAAGTTAGCTGCATATTTGGACGAACATTCTAAATGGAAAGAGATGGAGGAACAAACCATACACTATTCCAGGAAAAATAAATCGTATGCCATTATAGTTGACAAGCTAGCCAGGGAATGTACGCTTTACAAAGATGGGAAAGCGGTGAAGATCCATGCTGTAGAATTAGGAGCGAATTGGATAGGTAACAAAATTCAGCAAGGGGACAAAAGTACACCCGAAGGTTTATACAAAATAATTGACAAAAAATCGAACGGGCAGACCCGCTTTTATAAGGCTTTATTATTGAATTACCCGAATGATGAAGACAGGAAACGTTTTTTACAGAATAAGAAAAATGGGGCTGTAGAAGCGAATGCAAACATTGGAAACCTTATTGAAATACATGGAAACGGAGGAAAAGGAGTTGATTGGACTGATGGATGTATTGCTTTAAAGGATGCTGACATGGATGAACTTTTCAATATGTGCCCGATAGGCACAAAGGTTGCGATTGTAGGTTCTACAAAATCTTTAAATGAACTCTCAACAAAATGAATACAATAAGCAAAAAAATCTTTAGTGAATTTGCTTTTAAAATGCGATTTAAAAAAGCACTGGTTTTAGGATTACAATTTTATAGAGCTCAGACCATTCGCTTTTTAGTATTAGCGGTGGTATTAAGCCTTCCATTACTAATCAGGCTTACAATATGGAATCTACCGGCATCAAACCATGTTTTTGTTGATGTAAATGAAGAAAGACTTTTATTAGCACAGCAAAAAATCACTAAGGAAATTGCCTCACTTGATAATAAGCTCTTATCCAAAACACCTAAAACGTACTTTTTAGTTATAAACAGCTCCTCAAATGAATTCATTTTGTATAAAGGAGATAAAATGATTAAAAAAGATAAGTGTTCCACGGGAAGCTACATTCTTTTAAAGAACGGAGAACAGCAGCAATGGATGTTTAAAACCCCGAAAGGTGAATTTAGGATACAGGGTAAAACCACATCGCCGGTTTGGAAAAAACCTGACTGGGCATTTGTTGAAGAAGGATTACCAGTACCCCCGATAAATCATTATTCACGTTTTGAAGGCGGCGTTTTAGGCGATTACGCGCTTAGCCTCGGACAAGGTTACCTTATTCATGGCACACTTTATCAGCGTTTTCTGGGCTTGCCAGTAACACATGGTTGTATCCGTTTAAACGATGAAAACCTGGAGCTTGTTTATCGTTCATTACAAGTGGGTTCCAAAGTCTATATTTATTAGAAACAGGTTCAAATGAAAAGAATTACAGAAATAATAAGATCAATATCTAAACTGAAATTGAAGATAAAAGCGCTTTATATAATCTTTATAGTATGCTTTGTGTTTTTAGTAGGCATTGCGATTGCCCCGGTACATAAAATGAAGGAATTTGAAAACCTTACAAATACAGATACCCTCTTCTTAGAAAACTACGACAGCATGTATAATCATCCTGGAATGGAACTGCTTGTTAAAGAAAAGGCGTATAAAGAAGCCCTCTTAAAACTTGCAGAATCAGATTCGATTCAAATGGTAATTAATCTGACAGATAGTACGGTGAAGCTTTCGATTAAAGGAGTGGTGATACACCAGACCAAAGTAAATACATTTGAAAAAGATAAAATATTTAAAAAGATGCAAGTGATAGAACAGGTAAAGCTTTTTTCACAAGCCCTTGCAGTTCATTCACAATATGCAAGCATTGTTAAAGAACCGGTGGTTGTGCGCAATGCCCCTAAAGATACACTTGAAGCTGCCCTGAATGTCTCGCAGCCGGATACCCTGATTCAAAATCCTGCTTTTTTATTTCTTTCAACTGAGTATGGTATGCATTTATTCTTTGAACAGGATGAAAACCCTACTTTTAATGATAAATGGCAGAAGTTTAACTTTTACAACAGGCTAAGAATACAGCGCTCCATAAAGGCATTCATTCACCTGGTACTTTTTCAAAAACAGGAATATCACCCAACAATTATCATAAAAATGCCGGTGGATGATTTACGGGCAATCTACAGGGCATTACCAAATAAAGCCCTTATCGTATTAAAAATATAAATTATATACCCACTGTATCCACTTAAAAGGAGAGCCGATTCCCACCAGTCCAAAAAATTTGTGTATGTCAGTATCACTTTTAATTTCAATATTAGGTTTTGCCCTTGCAGCTTATGCTGTTATATCAAATGATGTTATTCAAACATTAGGTACTTTTTTAACATCAAATTCAAAAAGACATTGGTTGATCTTATGGGCTTATGCTGCCATAATTTTATGTTCAACACTAATCCTCGGTTGGGTGCTTAATGAGGGTGATGTAACATATGGAAGATTGTCAAAGATTCCATTACCAAATGATTTACGATGGTTTTTTTTACTACCTCCGGTAATACTCCTTATTATCACGCAATTTGGAATACCTGTTAGCACAACATTTATGATACTAAGTGTTTTTTCGAGTGGACAAATCATCGAAAAAATGGTAATCAAATCTGTTCTGGGTTATGCTGTGGCATTTACCTTTGCATTTGCAGTGTATTTAGTTATTGCCAGAAAATTTGAATCAAAATCTGCCCTGGATAAAACCAAAGTGAAGAACCAAAACAAATTCTGGCTGGTTGCCCAATGGTTTTCTACAGGATTTCTATGGTCACAATGGCTCATACAGGATTTTGCTAATATTTACGTTTATTTGCCCCGAAAACTTGATTTAACATGGCTTCTGAGTTCACTAATTTTTATCCTGATTTTACTGGCCCTTGTTTTCAAAAGAAAAGGAGGTAAAATTCAGGAGCTTGTAATACAAAAAACAAACTCCGCGAATATTCGGTCTGCTACCCTTATCGATTTAACTTACGGTGTTGTATTATATGTGTTTACAGTTGTGAATACAATCCCAATGAGTACAACATGGACATTTGTTGGAATCCTGGCTGGAAGGGAATATGCAATCAACTATTTATTAAACAAGAATTTGATGAAGGATACCTACAAAAAAATATTTAAAGACCTCTACAAAGTCAATATTGGATTGGCTATCAGTATCATTTTGGCTTTAATAATCCAACAATTAAAATAGTTCAGTTTTTAAGTTACCCTTCAAAACTTTGCCGTCTTAATTATAAAATAATTATAATGAAAGCAATACAAAGTAGTCTTAAATCCCTGGGTAATTTTTTTGGTGTAATTGCCACAAGTATTGTTTCCGGATTACCGAGGAAAAAAATCTTAACAAAACCTTCAAATGCAAGTGTTCTTCAAACCAGGAAAGTAAGTTTCAAACCTGATAGTGAAAAACACTACCATCGTCCAGTAGCAAAACCATTTGTTGAAAAGCAAACCCTGCTAAAAGAAACTAAAAAACCAAAAGCCAAGCACTAATTCTCCGCTACGTAAAAGTGATTTTTCTGGTAAGAGCATAGCAGACACTGATCATTGACTATTCTTTAATTACAGTACCTGTCTTGATATCATTGCCCGAACTAATTTCAATAAAGTACAGGCCCGGATGCAGGTTCTGCAAATTCACGGATGAAACATTCTGTTTCGATGCATTCCTTGCTATCCAGTACTTTAATTGTATAGTTCCCTGCTGGCAGGTTATTCGCAGTTAGCTGCGTTTCAATATCATTTACGAAGGCCATATATGGCGGTGTTCCGCCACTTACTTCAATGCTTAGAATGATTAATCAACAGAATAAGCATTTTATGCCTAATAAGTGTATTTTAGGGTAAAAATTCATAATAAAACACCATGAAGCTTACTGCTGCACTATGCTCACTCACCATTTTCCTGTTTGGAGCCTGTTCAACCAAACCCAAGGCAAGCACCGATCTCAGCTATAAGA
>CAZRPW010000004.1:85588-92453 GCA_964601975.1 uncultured Bacteroides sp. | reverse complement strand
TGGATAGCCCTGGTGACTTCCTCCCTGATGATTACCCCTGTTTTTCTGCTGGTCTGGCTTACCACCGTCTGGTGGGACCGCCGAAGGGTGGCTGCTCACTTCATGGCCACATTCTGGGCATGGGTCTTCCAGGCAATTATCCCCTACTGGAAGCTGGAATTGAAGGGCCGGGAAAAGATCCCCAGGAACCGGCCGGTTATTATGGTTTCCAATCACCGTTCACAGGTCGATATTCTCTCTCTTTTTAAAATTCGCAGACCTTTTAAGTGGACCTCCAAGTCCGAGAATTTCAGAATGCCCTTCGTGGGGATGGTTCTTCACCTGACCAGGTCCATTCCGGTGAACCGGGAGTCGCTGCGATCGGGAAGCCAATTCATAGCCAGGGCAGAATCAGAAATAAAAAAGGGCTCATCCATTTTGCTCTTTCCCGAGGGCACACGCTCCAAAAATGAGACTATGCGGATTTTTAAGGAAGGCGCCTTTTTGCTTGCAAAAAAAACCGGATGCCCCATTATCCCGATTGTTCATACAGGCTCTGAAAACGCTTTCCCGGGCAGCTCCTGGATCATGGGACCATCCCGGATCCGGATTCAAGTGCTGGAAGAGATACCCGCCACGACCGTGAATAAACTTGGTGTGAAAGAGCTGATGATTCTATGCCGGGAAAGGATGGAAGAGGGGCTCGAAGAACTTGAAAAGTCCTGAGATGAAAGTCCAGCCAAGGGTAATACGGAGGATGGGCTACCTCAGCGACCAACAGGGGATCATGAACCGTTATCTTCGGGAAAGCAAGAACTGGGAAGCGCACCTGGAACGTACCCGCCAGTTTATCAGCAAGGCATTTACCGGCTCCTTTCCCTTAGGAGAAAAGAAAGAATCCATTGCTGTACTCGGTAGCGGATGGTTACTGGATATTCCCCTGGAAGAACTGGCAGAGCGTTTCGGAACAGTTTACCTGGCAGACATATATCATCCGCCCCAAATCAGGAAAAAGGTGGAACACATGCCCGGCATATGCCTCGTGGAAGAAGATCTGAGCGGCGGCCTCATTGAACAGGTATGGCAGTTCACCACTATGAAAAGGAAAAGACCGGTGGAAGAACTCATTGACAGCCTCCGCTTAAGCCCTCCCCTGGCAGGACTGAATCCTTCCTCACTTATATCTGTCAATCTCTTAAACCAACTGGACATCATCATCTGTGACCATCTTATCAAACATGGGCATACCGGGACAGAAGGCCTGGACCGGATCCGGACCAGCATCCAGTCTTTCCACCTGGAGTGGATTACACAAAAGCCCGGCTGTCTCATCTCTGATACACGGGAGATCATTACTGACAGGAAAGGAAATCGATCGGCAAAAACGCTTCTTTATGTCCCCCTGCCTGACGGCATACGACGGGAGCAATGGTCATGGAATTTTGACACTTCCGGAAGCTACAGACCCGGAACCCGCTCCACGATGGATGTTGAGGCTGTTGAATGGGCCTGAAAGCCCTGCTTTTTAAACGCTTTTTAAACGTAAAGTGTTGAAAACTGAGCTTCGCGGGAGAGATACTTTTGGTTATATTTGTCCAATTGCGGGGGATCAGCTCTTCGGGCAGATTTCGAAGGCCTTACTCCCTAATTGAGAGATTGATATGACGGAGAATTATTCAGAAGAAACCATCCGGACCCTTGACTGGAAAGAACATATCCGAAAGCGGCCGGGGATGTATATCGGGAAACTGGGAGATGGCTCCTCGCCCGATGACGGGATTTACATTCTTATAAAGGAGGTGATCGATAACTCCATTGATGAATATATGATGGGGTTTGGAAAAACCATTGAAGTAAACATTGACGAGCACCGTGTCTCCATTCGGGACTACGGGCGTGGCGTTCCCCTGGGGAAGGTGGTTGATGTGGCCTCAAAGATGAATACAGGGGCAAAATACGATTCCAAGGTATTTAAGAAGTCGGTTGGACTGAACGGGGTTGGGATCAAGGCAGTGAATGCACTCTCTTCCAGCTTCATCATCACAGCAACTCGTGAAGGAAAAGAAAAAGAGGTGGAGTTCAGCGAAGGCGAACTGGTAAAGAACCACCCTCTGCGTAACTCAACAGAAAAAAATGGAACCGGAATTGTCTTCGAACCTGACCATACGCTTTTTGGAAAGTTCAATTTCATCTATGAGTACATCGAAACGATGCTCCGGAACTATACCTACCTCAACACCGGGCTCACCATTGCTTTTAACGGACAAAAATTCCAGTCCAAAAACGGGCTGCTCGACCTGCTTCAGGAAAACATGAGTGGAGAAGGGCTTTACCCGATTATCCACCTGAAGAACGGGGACATTGAGGTTGCCATCACCCACGGGAATCAGTATGGCGAAGAGTATTACAGCTTTGTAAACGGACAGCATACCACCCAGGGCGGAACGCACCAGGTAGCCTACAAGGAAGCCCTGGTGAAAACCATCCGGGATTTCTATAAAAAAGATTTTGACGCCTCCGATATCCGCACCTCCATCATTGCGGCCGTCAGTATCAAAGTGGAGGAGCCTGCCTTCGAATCTCACACTAAAACCAACCTGGGCGCGAAGGACATAGGCCCCAAGGCACCCCCTGTCAGGAATTTCATTATGAATTTCCTCACAAGCAAACTGGATGACTATCTCCACAAGCACGGGGATACTGCCCATCTGCTCCTGAAGAAGATACAAGAGTCGGAGAAGGAGCGTAAAGCCATATCAGGCATCAAAAAACTGGCAAGGGAAAGGGCCAAAAAATCAAACCTCCACAATAAGAAACTGCGCGACTGCAGGGTTCATTATAATGGCAAAGATGACCGGAAAAATGAATCCACGCTTTTTATTACCGAGGGGGATTCTGCTTCAGGATCCATCACTAAATCCAGGAATGTGAATACCCAGGCCGTATTCAGTCTCAGGGGAAAACCCCTGAACTCTTTCGGCCTCACAAAAAAGGTGGTATACGAAAATGAGGAATTCAATCTGCTACAGGCTGCACTGAATATTGAGGACGGTCTCGACAACCTCAGGTATAAGAATGTGGTGATCGCCACCGATGCTGACGTGGATGGCATGCACATTCGTTTGCTTCTGCTCACTTTTTTTCTGCAATTTTTTCCCAACCTGGTCCGCAACAGGCATCTCTTCATCCTCCAGACCCCCCTGTTCAGAGTTAGGAATAAAAAAGAGACCCGGTATTGCTATAGCGATGAAGAAAGAATTGATGCAATGAACAATCTGGGGAAAAGCCCCGAGATCACCAGGTTTAAGGGGCTTGGGGAAATCTCTCCAGACGAATTCAAACATTTCATCGGCCCGAAGATAAGGCTGGAACCCGTGCGTATGAAGAAGGATGACGACATCAAGGAAATCCTTGGGTTCTACATGGGAAAAAACACTCCGGAGAGGCAGGAGTTTATAATTAACAGGCTAAGGGTGGAACAGGACCCGGTGGAGGTAGCCTAAACCCTCCATTTTGACAAGAGAATAATGACAGAATTCGACGATACTCCATTGGAAGGAACGCAGGAAAGTGAACAGTCGGTGGATGATGTGAAAATTACCCACCTGACTGGTATGTATGAGGACTATTTTATCGATTATGCCTCATATGTAATCCTTGAACGGGCGGTTCCCCATATTACCGACGGTCTGAAGCCGGTTCAGCGACGAATCATGCATGCCATGAAAAAGATCGATGATGGCCGTTACAATAAAGTAGCCAACATCATCGGTAACACCATGCAGTACCATCCACACGGGGATGCATCCATTGGCGATGCGCTGGTACAGATGGGACAGAAAGACCTCCTGGTGGATATGCAGGGGAACTGGGGAAACATTTACACGGGCGACAGGGCGGCAGCCTCAAGGTACATCGAGGCCAGGCTATCGGGTTTTGCCAATGAGGTCCTTTTCAATTCCAAAACCACAGAATGGAAGCTAAGTTACGACGGACGCAACAAGGAACCGGTTACACTTCCTGTAAAATTCCCATTACTACTCGTGCTGGGAACAGAAGGGATTGCCGTAGGGCTGTCATCCAAGATTCTGCCCCACAACTTCAATGAACTCATCGATGCTTCAATCAAACACCTCGAGGGAAAGGAATTTGAACTATTTCCTGACTTCCCCACGGGCGGACTGGCAGAAGTAAGTCGATACAACGACGGTTTACGGGGTGGTTCTATCCGTGTCAGGGCGAAAATTGAAAAGGTCGATAACAAAACACTGGTGATCAAAGACCTGCCTTATGGAAAAACCACCGGTAGCCTTATTGAATCGATCATTAAAGCCACTGAAAAGGGAAAGATCAAGATCAAACGGATCGACGATAACACTGCCGAAAACGTGGAGGTCCTGGTGCACCTGGGGTCCAATGTTTCGTCCGACAAAACCATTGATGCCCTTTACGCCTTCACCGACTGTGAGATTTCCATTTCGCCCAACTGTTGTGTGATCGACGATAATAAACCCCGTTTTGTGGGCGTGAGTGAAGTCCTGAGGGTAAATGCCGAACACACCAAGGAACTGCTCAAACAGGAGCTGGAGATCAGGCTCAGAGAACTGCAGGAAGAATGGCACATGTCCTCGCTGGAAAAGATATTCATCGAAAAAAGAATCTATCGGGACATTGAGGAGTGCGAAACCTGGGACAGTGTCATTGAAACGATTGACAAGGGTCTGGAACCTTACAAAAAACTTTTCCTTCGCGACATTACCCGGGAAGATATTACCAAGCTCACCGAGATCAAGATCAAACGTATCTCCAAATTCGATACGAAACGTGCCGATGAGCACATTAAATCACTTGAGGAAGAAATGGAAGAGGTGAAGGGCCACCTTGCCAACCTGGTAAACTTCACCATCGATTACTTCAAGCAGATTAAAAAGAAATATGGCAAGGGACTCGACCGCCTTACAGAGCTCCGGAACTTTGCCAGCATTGAGGCCACAAAGGTGGTGGTTGCCAACCAGAAGCTGTACATGAATGCAGCCGACGGATTCATCGGAACAGGCCTGCGGAAAGACGAATTCGTGTGCGACTGTTCCGATATTGACGACATTATCGTTTTCCTCAAAGACGGCACCTACACGATTACCCGTGTGAGTGATAAATATTTTGCAGGGAAGGACATCATTCATGCCGCAGTCTTTAAGCGCAATGACAACCGGACCATTTACAATGTTATATATTTCGACGGAAACTCGGGAAATGTAATGATGAAGCGGGCTTCGGTAACCGGGATTACCCGAGACAAAGAGTACAACATTGGCAAGGCCCATAAATACACCAAAATCCTTTATTTCTCTGCTAATCCTAACGGGGAGGCTGAAGTAGTCAAGGTTTACCTCAGGCCCAGACCCAGGCTCAAACACCCGGTTTTCGAACACGACTTTGCCGAATTGGCTATCAAAGGCAGGGGCGCCATGGGAAACATTCTTACAAAATTCTCAGTGCAGAAAATTGTGATGAAAGAGAAGGGTGTTTCCACCCTGGGAGGCAGGAAGATCTGGTTCGATGAGGATGTGATGCGTCTCAATGTGGATGCCCGGGGGCGCTTCCTTGGGGAATTCTCAGGCGAAGACAAGATCCTGGTGATTACCAAATCGGGTAACTTCCGCACTGTCAACTTTGACCTGAGCAATCATTTTGAAGACGATGTACTGATCATTGAAAAATTCAGGGAAGGAAAAATCTGGTCGGCGGCCTACTATGACGCCGAACAGGAATATTACTACCTGAAAAGGTTCCATATCGAAGAGACATCGAAATCGATCCGTTTCATAGGGGAGCACGCCGATTCACGCCTGATTCGCATCACCGAAGTGGAGTATCCACGCCTGGAGCTGAATTTTGGAGGAAAGAACCGTGACCGTGACCCTGAGATTATTGAAGTGGCCGAATTCATCGGTATCAAAAGCTACAAGGCCCGGGGGAAAAGACTATCTAACTACGAGGTGAAGATCGTGAAGGAACTTGAACCCTTGGAAGAAAACAAGGCAGTGGAGGCAGGAAAAGAGGTGGAAGAAGTGAAAGAAGGGGAAGAAGGGAAAGAAGTGGAAGAAGTGAAAGAAGTGAAAGAAGTGAAAGAAGGGGAAGAAGTGGAAGAGGTGGTGGACGCTCCGAAAAAGGAAATAATTACAAAGAAAAAAGCGACACCTAAGAAAGAAGCTGTGACAAAAAAAGAGGCTCTGAAAAAGGAGACTCCGTCGAAAAAAGAAGCAGACCCAAAAAAGGAGGATGCAAAGAAAGAGTCGCCAAAAAAGCCTGATACCACCCCAAAACAGAATCCTGACGATATCCCCATGGAAGTGGTAAAACCAAAGGAGGGAAAAAAGGGAGACGATCAGGATGATCATTCGGAGCCAAACGGACAGTTCTCACTGGAGTGGTAAGATGCAGTCAAGAATCTTCCTCATCGGATTTATGGGTTCAGGAAAAACCACTATGGGTTCCAGGCTTGCCCGGAAAATCAGCTATGAATTTGTGGACATGGATCAGATGATCGAGGATACTGCCGGAATGACTGTTCCTGGAATTTTCTCTGAACATGGCGAGGAAGTTTTCAGGAAGTGGGAACATGATATCCTCCTGGAGCTGTGCCGAAACGAAAAAATAGTGATCGCCACCGGGGGAGGCGCAGCCTGTCATGGAGAGATGATGTCGATCATGAATAAGAACGGCACAACGGTATATATTAAGCTCTCGCCTGAAGCCCTTAAAGACAGGCTGATGCAGTCAAAGACCGAACGCCCCCTGATCAAAGGAAAATCGGAACCCGAGCTTCTTGAATTCATTCAAAACATATTTCTACGCTCGCCTCTTTTGCTGGCGCGGCAATTTT
>CAZRPW010000004.1:13878-85578 GCA_964601975.1 uncultured Bacteroides sp. | reverse complement strand
ATTACATGCAGGCCCATTTCATCATCGACGGAATCAGCCTTAGCTGCGACCAACTGGCAGAACATCTGAAAGAATCCTGAAGAATTCCTGAATTTCATATATTTACAGGATGAAGCAATTCTTCCGGCTATTGTTGATCAGTTTTGGACTGCTACTTCTTCTGGGTTTGAATTATAAAAAATCTGGAGAATCTGATGCTGTTCTGACCGAATCATATGCGCTGACACACCCAAAACTCAGCGCCTGTCTCCCTGCTTCCTCAGCCAATGATGCTGAAACCTTTCTGACTGCCCCGGGACATAAGCGGGAGGCAGTAATCCAACATGAGCAAAACATATCCACAAGGATTCATACCCACATCCTCTCAAGCAGGGATCGGTATATGGAATTTTGTCCGGGTAACCAGATGAAAACCGGCTACGCCATGCACCTTTCTGTCCAAAGGGGCGATCCTCCTATGGCCTGATATTTCCCAAAGTTTTTTTAGATTTTCCCTGCAGAAATGCAGGCCATAATATTTATATTCATTCAAAAGATATGACAATGAAAACCATAAAATATATAATTACCGCTCTTGTAATTCTATCCACTACCATGGGCAGCTTATCCAACTTATTAGCCCAGGACGAGCTCCTGTTTGCGGAAACCTACAAACGAAGCGAGGTCACTTCCCTGTTGGATAAAGACGACCGCTTTTTCACTTTACTTGCCAGTTCAGAAACAGATCCGGAAAGAGCCCGGCTGGGAAATTGTTCAGAGGCAGACTCAAAAGAAGTTTGGAAGTATCTGCACAGTAAAGCGCTCAGAAGTCGCCTTCCCGAAGATCTCCGCTTTGTTTGGGGATGGAAAACTGGCGATGATCGTTTAATCCTCTATGCGCTCAGGGAGGCACAGGGAGCTGTACCAGGGAAAAAAGATCTTAGCTCGATAAACATAGAAAAGAGCAAAAGAACAGATTCCTATGACCTGCTGATATCCATGTCTGAAGAAGGAGCCGAAAACTGGGCCCGGATGACCCGGGAAAATGTGGGGAGAAACATTGCCATCATAATCGAAGGCAAAGTGGTTGCCGCCCCGGTGGTAAGATCGGAGATCAAACATGGGAAGTGCATGATCAGCGGAAACTTCAGCAAGGAGGAGATAAGCCACATGAAGAAACTGTTGGAGCAGTAATCCAATAGCTGCAAAGAGGCTGTCTCAAAAGTAAAATTCTTCAAATATTCCCAAAGGATACTCTTTTGAGACGGCTTCTTTTACCTTTAGAACATCCCCGACAACAGCTTTTCGTTTTCGAGTCCGGTAATGTATTCTTCCACCCTAATGCCCGAAAGGCGCATACGAATGGTGGCCGGATCGTGAATGGTGCCCACCAGCACCTCTTCAAGTGCATGGATATCCTTTGAGCCCAGGAAATCGCCCTTGATTGAGACCTCCTGTATAATTCCCTTTTCCACATTCATATGCAGGGCAATCTCACCGTCTCTGAAGCGGAGGGCCTTGCTAAACTGGTATCTGGGGGAGTAGCCAAAGTTCCACTCCCAGGTAGAAAATTTATCCTCTTTGAGTTTAGTAATCTCTTTGAGATCCTTCTCGCTATACTGATACTTCATAGCATCTTCCATATTATCTAAGATAGACTCAAAGAGTAATTTTTGGAAATCATTCACTTCAATCTTATGAACAAGATGCTCACTAATATTGGTTACCTCTGAACGTACCGACTTCACAGCCCGGTCCTGAAATAGTTCGGGCTTGACCTTAAGGGCACTGGAAAGATCATCCATGCGGGAAGAAAAAAGTAGAGTGCCGTGATGAAGTGCCCGCTTCTTAAAAACATGACTGGCCGTGCCGGATATTTTTTTCTTTCCAAGGAGAATTTCATTGCGTTTCCCCAGGCTTACATCCAAACCCATCGCTTTCAGTGCATCAATGATGGGTTGGGTGTGACGCCTGTAGTCAACCAATTCCCCCTCACTTTCTGTAGTGATAAAAGCAAAATTCAGATTCCCCAGATCATGAAATACAGTGCCTCCACCCGAAATACGCCTGACCACAGGAATCCCTTCTTTCTCCACATAGGCCAGATTAATCTCAGCAAGGGTGTTCTGGTGTTTCCCTACCACAATGGATGGAGCGTTTCTGTAAATCAGAAAATAGTCTTCCGTGCGTGACTTGAGCAAGACCTCCTCGGAGGCAAGGTTGAAAAAGGGGTCTGTATTTTCACTGATGATGCAATGCATTAAATAAATTTCTGGCTTAGAAGCCCGTTCGTTCAGGAAATTTAGCAATCCACCAGTCTGATGGAAGCTTTGAAATCAGGAGCTTGAATAAATAAAAACTCAGCCATCCACAGCTTACTCCCAGAAGTGAGCCAAATAAAACATCACCGGGGTAGTGAACACCCAGGTAAATCCGGCTGTATCCAACCAGGGAAGCCCATAAGATCATCAGCACCGTAAACCACCTTCTTCTGACCCACAAAAAAAGCAGGGACGCAAGCCCGAAAGTGTTGGCAGCATGGGAGGAAACAAAACCATATTTTCCGCCACACTTGTTGTTCACCAGGTGAACCAAACCTTCCAGAGAAGGTTCATGACAAGGTCTCAATCGCTGAAAAACATTTTTAAAAAGGTGTACAGAAATCTGGTCGGCAAGGACAATCACGAGTGCGATAAACAGGATCATGGGAACCAGCTGCCACCCTTTCTTCCATCCAAGGTACCCCAGCAGAAGCACATAAAATGGCCACCAGGTACTTTTACCACTCACCCACCACATGACGACATCAAAGGACTCGCTATTAAGTCCGTTGAGAATAAGAAAAATCTTTGTGTCAAGCTGGACCAGCCAATCGATCATAGGCTTATAAGGTGAGCATTTTCCAAATGATGTCATTAAGGGTTACCAGACCCAGGTTGGCTACCGAAGATATGAAGTGGGATTTGACTTCAGGCAGGTCCCTGCTTATCTCCTCTTTCAGCTCCTCATCCAGGAGGTCCGATTTGGTAATACAGAGCAGCCGCTGCTTATCAAGTAATTCCGGATTATATTTCTCCAGTTCGGAAAGCAGAACCTGGTATTCCTCCCTGATATCCTTACTGTCGGCCGGCACCATAAACAACAACATCGAATTTCTTTCAATGTGCCTCAGAAAGCGGTGCCCCAGGCCCTTGCCCTCACTGGCTCCTTCGATAATTCCGGGAATGTCGGCCATCACAAAAGAGCGATCGTCCCTGTATTTTACAATCCCCAGGTTCGGAACCAGGGTAGTAAAAGGATAGTCTGCTATTTTTGGTTTGGCAGCCGAAATGGCTGAAAGCAGTGTCGACTTCCCCGCATTGGGAAAGCCTACCAGGCCAACATCTGCCAGGAGCTTCAATTCAAGAATAAACCACCCCTCATCACCCTCCTCGCCCGGCTGGGCAAACCTGGGGGTCTGCATGGTGGCAGACTTAAAATGATCATTCCCCTGTCCGCCTCTGCCTCCGGGTATCAAAATCTTTTCTTCGTCGTGAGCTGTAATTTCAAAAAGCACCTCTTTGGACTCCGGATCGCGTGCCACTGTACCCAGGGGAACTTCAATATAGTTATCTTCTCCGTCGGACCCGGTCTTTAGAGAAGACCCACCCGATTCCCCATTGGTGGCAAAAACATGTCTCCGGTATTTCAAATGCAAGAGCGTCCATAGCTGGCTATTACCCTTCACAATAATATGGCCGCCTCTTCCTCCATCTCCCCCGTCAGGACCGCCTTTACTGGTGAGCTTATCCCGGCGCAGATGTGCCGATCCACCACCGCCGTTTCCCGATCGGCAGAAGACCTTCACATAGTCGACGAAGTTGGTGTTTGACATAGGAAATATAGAGTTGAATTAGGTCAGTTCACTTTTTCAATCACCTCAACAATGCGCTCGAAAATCTTATCCACGGTCCCAGTACCATCAATAGCAGCATGCTTATGCATCTTGTCATAATAGTAGGTTACAGGAACTGTCTGCCGCGTATAAACATCAATGCGGTTATTAATGGTCTCCAGGTTATCATCTGAACGCCCGGTCTCTTCTCCCCTTTTAATCAACCTTTTCACAAGCTCCTCCTTGGGAACATCCAGTGAAATCATCACACTCACACGCTCATCGAGCTTGGTGAGTGCATTGCGTAATTCCCTTGCCTGTTCAACAGTTCTTGGGAATCCGTCAAAAATAAATCCATTTCCATCCAGATTCTTTTTCAGTTTGTTGCGAATCATACCGATCACAATCTTATCGGAAACAAGCTCTCCCTTGTCCATAATCTCCTTGGCCTGAATCCCCAGTTTAGTCTGGGCAGTAACCTCTTGCCTCAAAAGGTCTCCGGTTGAAATATGCACCAGGTTGTACTTCTCAATGATCTTGCAGGCCTGTGTTCCTTTTCCCGATCCCGGAGGGCCGAATAATACAATATTAAGCATGATATTTTTATTGGTTTTTAACGAAGACAAAAGTAATAAATCATTCTGCCTTTTAGCAGATTTATGAGTATGATTCTATCAAAATACAGATTTATTTCCCTGAATCCACCAATTGGTAGATTTCCTTGAAATTCCTGCCATATCCATCATAATCCAGACCGTAGCCCAGGATGAAGTCATTAGGAATTTCAATACCCACATAGTCCAACTTCACATCACGGATGGTGGCATCGGGCTTATGTAAAAAAGTGGCCACCCTAATTTCTGCAGGCTCATAACCCGATAGCTGCCTGATAATGGTTTCAAGTGTGATCCCGGTGTCCACGATGTCCTCCAGCACCACCACTACCCGGTCTTTGAGATCAAAGTTAATCCCGATTAGCTGTTTAACCGTTCCCGTTGATTTGGTCCCACTGTAGGAGGTAAGCTTCAGAAAAGTGATCTGGCATGGAAAGGTAATCTGTTTATACAGGTCGCTGGCAAACATAAAAGCGCCATTAAGGATCCCCAGGAAGATGGGATCTTTATCTGCAAGTTCCTCATTCATCTGCCGGGCAATCCTGCTAACCTCCTGCTGAATACGCTCTTCCGGGATAAAAGGTTCAAAATACTTATCCCTCACCTGTACAATTCTTTCCTTCATCTGTCTAATTTTTCTCAAAATACTCAATGATCTACAAGAATAAAAATATTTATATTTTTGTAGCTGATATTTAACCACAAAGAACATCAATCATATGAAACCCAGAGTCAGTATAATCATGGGAAGCACATCGGACCTTCCCATCATGGAAAAAGCAGCAAAATTGCTGGATGAGTTTGAGATTCCGTTTGAGATCAATGCTTTATCTGCTCACCGGACACCGGATGAGGCTGCGGAATTTGGCAAGAATGCTGCCGACAGGGGAATCAGGGTGATCATAGCAGGAGCTGGTGGTGCAGCACACCTACCCGGGGTCATGGCAGCCCTCACTCCACTGCCTGTGATTGGAGTGCCCATTAAGGCCTCTATTTCCATCGACGGATGGGACTCCATCCTGAGCATCCTGCAAATGCCTCCAGGGATCCCGGTGGCAACGGTGGGGCTCGACGCTGCAATGAATGCGGGAATCCTGGCCGTTCAGATTCTGGCAACAGGTGATGAAGTTCTGCTTGAAAAGATGAAGGACTTCAAAGCCAAACTGGCTACAAAGATTGTAAAGGCGAACCAGGAGCTGAAGGAGGTTTCATATAAATTTAAAACCAATTGAGCAGCAAATGATACTTCCACGAAAGTGGCTTATTAGGAGACCGGGACTTTTGATCCCGGTCTTTTTTTTGTCCTGGTGCCAGGCTGGTGCTCAGCTATACCAGCACAATGCCAGGACCCTGGCATTGGGACAGTGCTATGCAAGTAGTGCCGGATTGGCCTCTGCCTCTTTGAACCAGGCCGGACTTGGACGATTGGCAGAAAGCAGCAGCTCCCTGCACCATATTCGTCCTTTTATTACACCACAGCTGGATATAATCTCCTTATCTGTCCAGGCCTCTCTGAATCGGGGTGCCCCTGGCATGGTTCTCACCTCCATGGGAATCCCAGGCATGAGACAAAATTCAGCCTGGATATCCTATGGGCTCAGGCTTCATCCACGCCTCTATGCCGGGCTAGGATTACATTTTCACTTTACCAGTATCCCTGACGAAGTGCTCTTTCATCCTGCATTAGGTTTTGCCATAGGTTTACAATTCATGCTCAGCGAAGACCTGATCCTGGGCGCTCATGTAAACCACCCTTCAGCCTGGAGCAAGGACGGGCCGGGCAGTAGCAAAACACTTTTAATGACTTGCACGGGTCTTTCCTATACATTCTTTAATACTGCCAGCTTTTATACAGAATTCCACATTTCTGCCGGATCTCCTGTGCAATGGTGCAATGGGATTGCAATTGATATTACAGAATCCCTGCAGATTTTTCTTGGAATGAATAACATGCCCTGGTCTCTTTCGGCCGGACTCGCTCTTGAATACCGAAGCTGGGGTATCACCCTGGCGGCCGTATGCAGCATGGATACCGGTATTAGCCCTTCCACCTCCCTCTCCCATGTTTGGTAATGCCAGACTTGCCTGGATGATGTGCAGCGCTCTTTTGGCCTGCATAGGCTTCCCGATCGGGGCTCAGAATGTGGAGACCTGGATAGGGGAAGCAGAGGAGACCCTCATCCTTGATGATGAATCTCAAATCTCAGAAGATGCGCTTGAAACTCATCAGGAATTGCTTCTCTATCCAATCAACCTTAATCTGGCCACCATGGAACAACTGCTATCCTGTGGACTTTTCAGTGTTTTCCAGGTACATTCCATCCTCAGCTACAGGGAAAAGTATGGCGACCTGCTATCCGTTTATGAACTGGCATCCCTGGAGGGGTTCAGAAAGCAGCGCCTGGCAAAGCAGTCGGCTTACATTACGGTCAGCAAAACAACCCGAAACAGCCAGGTAAAAGAGTCCGGAACCCGCTTCCTGATGTTTGCAGGGAAAAGCTTCAACAGCACCAATGACCAGTCCACATACCCCGGATCCCTCTGGAAAACCAGTCTTCGGATAAAAAGCGGTATCGGCCCGAAGGTTTCGGCCGGACTCGCATATGAGAAGGATCAGGGAGAAAAAAGCCTGTGGGGATATCGCCCCGAACACCTAACGGGCTACCTGGATATAAAAGGAGCACGACTCGTGGATAGACTGATTCTGGGCAGCTACCGCATTAATAACGGGATGGGACTTATACAGGGAGCCGGTCTCATGCATACCCCGGAAGCTGTTCAATCCAGGCCAATCATCCTCTCCTCATTGAAACCCTATGCCGGAGCTGGAGAAAATCTTATCCACCAGGGCGCAGCACTTAAACTGAACCTGGCAAAGGCAAATCTTTTGTTGTGGTCTTCCTTCCAGCATATAGATCTCTCCCTGAACGACCTGGACAGCACTGGTGAAAACATCGATTGGACAAACTATATCAGGGAGACAGGAATGCACCGGACATCGGCCGAACAGTCAGGACGGAACCTGGCCTACCTGGGCTGTGCCGGCATCCAGGCTTCGGTGAACTTCGGGACCCTGAGCCTTGGCGCACAGTATATCGCCAGGATCAGCGACCTGAGTGCCAGGGGGAGAGACAGTCTGCAATACCCTCAAGGACCTAAACTCCATCAGGCCACCAGTATCCAGTGGCATTGGAGACTAAGAAAGTTTGATTTTTACGGGGAGCTTGCCCCTGGCAACCATCAATCTTCTGCCTTCATAGGTGGAGGTCGTTTCCATGTAAATGATTTTCTCTCCGGAACCCTTCAATTTCACAAATATGGATTAAGGCACCAGGAGGCCTTCGCATCTGCGTACGCATGGGGAAGCCAAATCGCCAATGAAAATGGTCTCCTGCTGCTTATGCAGAGCGAGCCTTTCAGAGAAATCCGGGCCGATCTGTCCATTCAGATTTACAATTATCCCGCTCCCTGCTCTCAGGCCCTGGTACCCTCATCAGGATTCCGTTACAAACTCGCCCTTCACAACGGCGTATTTGAAAAACTACAGTGGAAATTTGTGCTTATAAAAACCAGCAGGCAGCAAACCCCTTCGGTCAATCTGTCCGGAATCCGCCCTCTGAAAAGCATGCAAAATAGCAGAATCGATGGCAGGATTTCTTTAAGTCCCATTGATCGTTTCACCTGGCAATCGAGGCTTGTGATCTCCTATAGCCCCGGGAAGGCTTCAGAATTAGGACATGCAGCCCTTCAGCAGGCAAGACTTCAGCTTACAAAAAGGCTAAAGTGCACTGTTCAACTTGTGATATTTAATGTTCCTTCCTGGGACAACAGAATATGCCTTTACGAACCTGGCCTGTATCAACAATTCAGGTTCCCGGTATATAGCGGCACAGGTAACAGATTTACCTTGGTGACCTTAATGAAAGCCACGAAGGGACTTAGCCTTGAAGGAAAGTGCTCAATCATTAAAAAAAATGGGGTTGGGATTTGGGAAGCCGGCTTCCAGCTTCGCCTGAATATTTAATCAAATTTCATATCCAGAATATGGATCTGAAGATTTACCCTGCCGCGAAACTCATTCTCCATCAGCTGGTAGCATATATCAAAGGGAGCTCCCTTACTGACCTGATTTATCCGATGTCCCATATGAAAAGCGATACCCGAAAACACCTGGAAGGGATTCTCCTCCTGGATCAATGTAAGTTTCAGATGTTCGTTATTAGCGCCCACTGTTCTGCCATATCCATTGTCCACCACATTTTCGGAAAGAAAGATCGGACTGCTGTTCTCGGGGCCGAAGGGCTGAAACTGCTTGAGGATCCGAAAAAATTTATCATCGATCTGACTCAACTTCAGTTCAGTGTCAATTTCAACAACGGGTATCAACTTTTCAGGATCAATAGTTTCCTCTACAATCTTCTCAAATCGCTCGGTGAATTCCGGAACCTTGCTCACCTTCATGGTCAAGCCTGCCGCATACTTATGTCCGCCGAAATTTTCAAGCAAATCGCTGCATGCCTCTACCGCCTGGTAAAGATCAAATCCATTAACCGACCTTGCCGAACCTGTGGCAAATCCATTGGATTGTGTAAGAATAATCGTAGGCTTGTAATAGTGATCCATGAGCCTGGAAGCTACAATACCTATCACCCCTTTATGCCACTCGGGATTATAGAGGACGGTAGAGTTTTTCTCCTGCAAGCTCACATTGCCCTGGATCATCTCTATGGCCTGTTTGGTGATTTCAGTATCGATGCTCCTTCGATCCACATTAAAACTATTAATCCTCTGGCTTAAAATTTTGGCCTCCTTACGCTTCTCACAAACCAGTAGTTCCACGGATTTCTTTCCCGACTCCATCCGGCCTGCTGCATTAATCCTGGGACCAATCTTAAAGACAATATCTTCAATGTCGATCCCACTTGATCCAATGCCTGCCACATCACAAATGGCACGCAGACCAATGGAGGGTCTTTCATTCAGCTTTTTCAAACCAAAGTGAGCCAGGATTCTGTTTTCACCGGTAATTGGAACAATATCAGAAGCGATACTGACCACCACAAGATCGAGATAATCATAGACCTGTTCTTTGGGAAGTCCGGCATGAATACCAAAGGCCTGAATCAATTTTAACCCCACACCACAACCTGAAAGTTCTTTGAAGGGATAAGAGCAGCCTGCTTGCTTCGGGTCCAGAACCGCTGCAGCATCGGGGACAGTTTCACCCGGATTATGATGATCGCAAATAATAAATTCCACACCCTTTCCCCGGGCATATTCGATCTTTTCTATGGCTTTGATTCCACAATCCAGTGCAATGATCAAAGTAAATCCCTCCTGTGCAGCCAGGTCTATTCCCTTCAGGGAAATTCCATAGCCCTCCGCATAGCGGTCGGGTATATAATAGTCGATCGTTTTAAAGTAATCCTTGAAAAAAGAATACACAAGTGAAACTGCGGTGGTACCATCGACATCGTAATCGCCGTAAATCATCACTTTCTCGCCCGACTGAATTGCATCATTGATCCGCTGTATGGCAACATCCATATTCTTCATCAGAAAAGGATCATGCAGGTTGGCAAGATCGGGCCGGAAAAAGGCCTTCGCCTCATCAAAAGTTCTAATGCCGCGCTGAATAAGTAACTGGGTCAGGGGTTTTTCAATCCCGAGCTCACTGGATAATGAGGCGATCAGTTCCTCTTCGCCCTGTTCTTTTATTATCCAGTTTTTTTCCATGATGCAAGAAAGTTTGGAGGCTTGTCTCCAGCCTGCAAAATTAGCATAATCTTTTTATACCTTTCCTTTATAAAACTTTCATTTCAGCGAATCCTCGTATTGTTTTCATAATAAACATTATGTAGGTTTGCAGGCAGAAAAAAAAACCAGAAATGCATCATCCCGAACTTAGCGAACAGGAACAAATCAGGAGAAATTCCCTTGATGAGATAAGGAAACTTGGATACAACCCATATCCTCCTGAATTATATTCCATTAGTCATAAAGCAGCAGAAATTAAAACGCTTTTCGATGCGCATGAAGATCAGCTGCAGGAAATCTCCTTGGCAGGAAGAATCATGAGTCGCCGGATCATGGGAAAAGCTTCCTTCGCAGAGATCCAGGACTCCTCGGGACGGATCCAGATCTACCTGAACAGAGATGAGCTTTGTCCGGGCGAAGACAAGACCCTGTACAATACCATCTTCAAGAAGCTGCTCGATATTGGAGATATTATCGGAATTAAGGGTAAGGCCTTCCGCACCCAGGTAGGTGAAATCTCAATCCATGTCCAGAAGCTTACCATACTGAGTAAATCAATCAGGCCCCTCCCCATTGTGAAGGAAGCGGACGGGAAAGTATATGATGCAGTCACCGATGCAGAATTCCGCTATCGCCAGCGCTATGTGGATCTGATCGTTAATCCCGAATCCCGGAAGCTGTTCAGAAAACGTACCCAGGTCTATACTACATTGAGGAATTTCTTCAATGAACAGGGCTACCTGGAGGTGGAAACACCTATTCTCCAGCCCATCCCCGGCGGAGCTGCTGCCAGGCCTTTCATTACACACCACAATTCCCTCGACATCCCCCTCTATCTCAGGATTGCCAACGAACTCTACCTTAAAAGACTGATCGTGGGTGGATACGATGGAGTTTATGAATTCTCCAAGGATTTCAGAAACGAGGGAATGGACCGGACCCACAACCCGGAATTCACGGTCATGGAGATTTATGTGGCTTACAAGGATTACCACTGGATGATGGATTTCACAGAGGAAATGATCGAAAAGGTTGCTCTTGAACTGCATGGCACCACCAAAGTGATGGTTGGCAAGCAGGAGATTGATTTCAAGCGTCCCTTCAAGCGAATCTCAATGATTGACGCCATTCAGGAAAATACAGGTCACAACATAGCCGGGATGGATGAAGCCGGACTGAGGAAGGTGGCCAAAGAACTGAACGTAGAGCTGGATGACTCCATGGGCAAGGGCAAAATCATCGATGAGATTTTCGGTGAAACCGCCGAAGCAAAAATGATCCAACCTACCTTTATAACCGACTACCCGGTAGAAATGTCGCCCCTATGCAAAAAGCACCGTGACAACCCCGAACTCACGGAAAGATTCGAACTGATGGTCAACGGTAAAGAGCTCTGCAATGCCTACACCGAACTGAACGATCCCATCGACCAGCTGGAACGTTTCCAGGATCAGCTAAAGCTCTCCGAAAAAGGAGATGATGAAGCCATGTTCATCGACATGGACTTTGTCCGCGCCCTTGAATACGGCATGCCCCCCACCTCGGGCATGGGCATGGGAATGGACCGCCTTGTGATGCTCATGACCAACCAGTCCTCCATCCAGGAAGTCCTGTTCTTCCCGCAGATGCGACCCGAGTCCGCCGTGGCGGAAAGTGAAAAGTCAAAAGTCAAAAGTCAAAAGGAAGAAGATGTTGAGCTGAGCGATGAAGAAGTGGTAATGAACCTTCTCAAAGCCAGCTCACCCATGGACCTGAATGATTTAAAGGGACAAACCGGGCTCAGCAACAAGAAGTGGGATAAAGCCATCAAAGGACTTACCAAAAACAATCTTGCAAGGGTGGAAAAAACCGATACCGGCCTGTTTGTTTCGCTGGTGTAGAGTTGGGGCTTTTATTCTTTAATGATCATCTGGCGGGATGAATGATGTTCTCGTTCCGTCTGTATAACATAGGTGCCATTCCTATATTCCGAGATATTGATAAAATAGATTCCTGGGTTGCGCATATCCCCGGAATAAACCAGGCTTCCTTTCAGATCGAAAATCTTAATTGAGGTATCTCCAGTAAGGTCCTTTAAATTTATGATCACAATTCCATGCGTGGGATTGGGATAAATTTGTATATCATCAAAGTGGGAATTTTCGAGACCAGTAGGAGAGGAAATAGCAATTAATACTTCATCTGTCACACTTTCCATACCTGCCACCGCAGTTAATACAACCGTATAGGTTCCGGCAGCTGCAAAAGTATGCACCGGGTTCTCTGCTGTGCTTGAACTCCCATCTCCAAAATCCCATGAGTAGGATTCTGCACCGCTTGAAATATTGGTGAAGGTCACTGTCAAATCTTCCACACTGTATGTATAAGCTGCTGTTAAAGCAACATTGGGCTCAAATACTAACTCTATGTCCTTGAAATTTGCATCATCTGCAGGAGCCATAGATACCATTTCTGAACCCTTGGTAAAGGTGACCAATCTAAGTGGGCCCTGTGCATGTTCTTCAGTAAACTCAACGAATACTGTGTATTCCCCATCCGGCACAAGGTCCCCGTTCACATTCCTGCAGTCCCATGTTACAGAATGGGTTTGGTGACTGGAAAGTGTAGCTCCCGTTGTGGCATCGACAACATTACCGCCAGAATTACTATTCCAGGTGTAGAGATATTCCTTGCGCCTATCCCCCCCTAACTTTCTTGTCAATACAAATCCTGCCTGGTCCTCTACCCAAATAGCCAGCACATGTTTTGGAGAGAAATCCCCATTCGCTGTAACTGTTCTCACAGAAAAGGTCATTTCACCATCTGTTGGGCTCTGTGATTTCAGGTCACTGGCAAAGCCGGTAAAACAAACAATCATGGTTAGAAGAAAAGACTTCAATTGTATTTTTCTCATAAACAGAGTTATCAGATCTCTCAGTATTTGAACTTTTGAAAAGTATCATTAAATCTGTAACCATAATCCCAAAAAAATGTTAAATGACCCATAATCCAGGAATTAATGATGATGAAGAATAATATTTTGCCCGGTATTTACAATAAAAACCAGCAGACACCTTGTCGTCTCATGTTTCCCACAGATACGACCTCGGGTCGCATCTGCAAATGAAAAGTCTGAACTCAACAGGCAAAGGTCCTTAATCTGAGCGATGAAGGCTAGTTAGATTTACTCTAAAAATTGGCACGATCACTTAGGAGCAGCGCAATCCCAGTGCAATTATTCCCCCAGGTAGATAAACACCCCCATATCATAGTCGGTTGGGAAAGAGGTAATGCTATCAGGATTCTCAGATAAATCGCCTAAAGGAGCGTGGGCAATATTATAGAAATTTTCATTGTTCAGTCTGCGGGACAATCCCAGGTAAATCCCTGACTCACTCGCATCGTAGACTCCACCCCACTTCAGGCTGACAATCCGGTAACGGGGGACTTCCATCTGTTCGTCATCAATGATTTGTGTTTCGGACATGGGTATCTGTGTATGGTTCAATTCGCTGATCCCTGCACTGTGCGAATTGGTAGAGCCCCAGGAACGAATCATTTTCTGAGATTTGCTGGACATTTGTCCTGGAAGAGGAAAGTAGGCATATTCGGCCAATTCAGTCACAGCTTTTGTTGTCAGGTCAATCTGATATAGTTTTGAATCACTGGTTACAATCAGCTCCTCTCCACCAGGTGTTTCTCCAAGGGGTAAACCAGCCATCTGGTACACCCGTTCATAGGATCCCGGGGATCCGATTGTATAGCGCACAATGAAGGAATAATCCCTGTGCACTTCACCAAAATCTGTCCCATACCCATAAGCCTCACAATAGATATAACGGTCATCCGGAGAAACCGCAAAACCGCTCTTCATGGTTCCATCTTCCGTATCAACCCCGATTTCGGGCTGATTGCGCACAAATTCACTGGGATCACCCGACAATTCGATATCCCCGCTCTCCGGATTAAAAATGGCAATCTGTCCTGCAAACCAATTATCGTACGGACTGTCTGTCTCCAGAGCCACCAGATAAGCAATACGTCCATCGGATAGCACCCTCGGGGGCTGGGTTGCAACAGAATAATAGTAACCCTCAGGAGCACCAGGGATGGGTGCAAAAAGAACATTGGAAAGGTCGTCGGTCCTGGCATATGCAATGCCGGAGGTATTCAGCTTCTGTGTTGAAGATACCCTGTAAGCTAATACATCATTGTTTATGTGCATGTACCAGCATGAAAAATTGTAGGGAATAATTTCTGTCACAAAAACGGGTGCTGAACCAGCCTTTACGGTATAGAGACCACGCCGGGCATCATCTTCACCCTTACTGCCGATTAAGAATGTTCCAGTATAAAGGATATTCGCATCGGGACCCTCCTTATTACAGGCTGAAAGCAGAAATAGACTTAAGAACAAGATAAAACAGTGGCGGGCTCGGTGACGGTTATCTTCCATATATATCGCTATTTTCAGGTAATCGCTACCTTGAATATAAGTAATAATGAAAACAAAACAAATTTCAAGAAGCAAAAGGCTTTTGTACCCTGGTTGTTCCAATGATAAGGAGATGCCACTGGATATTCAATTGGAATACGCAATCAATTATTTAGGCCAATAAACTTCGATTGTAAATCATTTTCAGTAATTATCACCGAGGTGCTGCTCTATAAGAGGTGTATCCTTTTCCCGAGAAAGCCCATGATGGTGACCATACCTACAAGCAATATCCCTATGGCTGCAGCGATAACAATACTTCTATAATCTACCGAGCGTTTTAAAATTATGCCGGTAAAAGCCCATACCACTGAAAGACCGATAAAAGGATTGTCGATTCTCATGACTGTTAGCGAAACAATCAATGTACCTACGGCAATCATGATAATGGTCCATGCCTCTTGCGAAAACCCCATTCCTCCCCAGCCGGTATTCACTAATAAGGCCGTTACATTGGCTATTGTGGCGATACAGATCCAACCCAGGTATATGCCAAATGCTGCTTTCAACACTCCCATGGGCAAATCCCTGAGTTGAAGATTTATAAGAATAAGCGATATCAGCAGGCCCATCATTATCAATAATGATATTGGGAGTTTCTGGTAATGCCATGCAACAATCCATAAACCATTAAACAAACAGGATATAATAAATAACCATCCTATTTTAATGGCCATTTCTTTTGATGCAGGTAAATATTGCACCACACAATAAACAGCAAGCAATAAATATATTATTCCCCAAATCGTGAATGTGATACCTGAAGGAACAAAAAGGTTGGGATAGACATCTGAAAGCTGCCCGGTTGTTTTGCCATTCATTGGCAGCGAATTGGCAAGGTAATTCATGTAAACCATTGCCCCGAAAAAAAGAAGTGCAATATATCGAACCATAGACCGTAAGCTTTGATTTTTATTAAAGCTACAAAAAAATAAATCCAGAGTGTCCAATTCAGAAATCTAACCAGGCTCTTTGATCAAAAAATCCGGCCTCAACCACCTCAGCGGATGGGGCTCTTTTTCACCCTGATCGTGACTGTTAAATCCTGATCTGCTGAAGATTTCAAATGGATTTTTTCATACCTTGCTATATACATGTTCAGATTGAGATGTTTTATCAGACCTCATCCAATGGCAACTCATCCATAAAACAATACATAAGAAAAGTTTTATTCTAACCATAAAATGAACCCTAATGAAAACGACAGCCCTTTTTCTGACAGTAATTTTCATTGCAATTGGTATAATGGCATTTACATTTGACGGGGATAAAAACAACTATTCGGTTTTGTATGCATCAGGACCACCTGCAGGATACAGCGGAGATCCGGCAAATGATCTCAGGGACTGTTCGAGCTGCCATAGCGGCCCGGAAGTTCAAAGCCAAACCGGGTGGATCACCTCTAACATTCCGACCGAAGGATATCTCCCGGGGTCGACCTACACCATAACCGCCACGGCAAAAGGAACAGGCCATACAAAATTTGGCTTTCAGGTTTCCCCCCAGGATACTTTAGGGAACTTTTTGGGAACATTGGTCAATACCGGATCAAATACAAAACTAACTTCAGATCCAAATTACATTACCCAGTCTGCTGCAGGTGCGACAGGCAGCGATTCTGTATCCTGGACATTTGATTGGACAGCACCTGCTGAAGGTTCGGGGGAGACTAATTTTTACGGTGCATTTAACATTGCCAATGGCGATGGCAGAACAAGCGGCGATACGATTATGGTTTCAATCTTAAGCATAAAAGAGTTTATAACCAGCATACCCGATATTTCTGCTGGTGGATTAAAAGTATCCCTTTATCCAAATCCGGCCAGTGACTTTGTCACAATTGATGCAGACAACAGCATCCTTGGTTCATCCTATTATATAATAGATCAAGCTGGCAAACAAGTACTTAAAGGAAAGATAAGCTCCACGATTACCCAAGTTGACATCAGGCAACTGGAAAAAGGGATGTACTTTATTCAAGTGGGATCACAGGCCAGAAAGTCATTTAAAGTGATTAAGTATTAATACTGACCCATTCCCTGATACTGGACAAGCATCTTAAGTTGGTCGGATAAAAGCTCGCTATAGATTTCCACCTGAGTTTTGGGCTGGGAATACTTGATGGCATTGCTAATCAGAATTTTCCAGAATGTCTAAAGAAATCTGATGAAAATACATATTTAAAGCAAAACCCTGTTTTAACAATATTCGCGGTTCGGTTGTTTATGATTGAAATACATAATGGATTTTCTAATTTTTGAAATGTTTAAGAAATAAACCCCATGAAATATTCAATCGAAATTGACCACGAATGGAGAATCATCAGGTACAAGCATTCTGGAATCATTCATGCAGAAGAAATTGAAGAAGCCTGGGGTGAATTCCTTAAAATCAAGGATTTCACTCAAAACGGGTACAACCTCCTTTCCGATTATAGAGATGGGAAGTTCAAAATTCCTATTAGTCATTTGTCAAAAATGATTGAATTCATGCGAGAAATTGAGGGTGTTGTTAAAGGAAGGAAACAGGCTCTCATTGTGAGCCATCCGTATTCAGTTGCAGGATCCATCATTTTTAGAGATAGAGTATATAAGGAGATAGGATTCAAGGTAAAACTATTCTCAACCGAACCTGCGGCTTTGAAATGGTTGACCGAGTAATATTTTCATTTATCAAAACTTGGAGTTTGCTAAGTAATCATTAATTTCGGCTTTGTGAAAATGCAATGCTCTAAGCTTATTATTAATCCTTATCCCATTTGAGATGACAAATTATTTTAAAGAATATCCCAATAAAGACGGTTTCTTCAAAGAATATGGTGGTGCGTTTATTCCGCCACAGCTGGAAGTTGAGATGAAAAAAATTACCGATGCCTATCACACCATCAGTAAGTCTCACAATTTCATTCAGGAATTAAGAAGTATACGCAAGCATTACCAGGGTCGGCCTACTCCGGTATACTATTGTGCACGTTTGTCCGAAAAATACGGAGGGCGTATCTATTTAAAACGTGAAGATCTGAATCATACAGGAGCGCATAAGCTTAACCATTGTATGGGTGAAGCCCTACTGGCCAAGCATCTGGGCAAGAAAAAACTAATTGCAGAAACCGGCGCTGGTCAGCATGGAGTTGCCCTGGCTACAGCTGCTGCATATTTTGGACTTGAGTGCGAAATTCATATGGGCGAAGTTGACATTGCCAAAGAGCACCCCAATGTGTTACGGATGAAAATCCTGGGCGCTGAAGTTGTTCCGGTTACTCATGGGTTAAAAACGCTGAAAGAGGCGGTTGATTCGGCCTTTAATGCTTACCTCGAAGATCCGGTGAATACGATATACTGTATTGGCTCTGTGGTAGGACCTCATCCCTTCCCCATGATGGTTCGGGATTTCCAGCGTATCGTTGGAATTGAAGCTCGGGAACAGTTTTTCGACATGACCGGCGAATTGCCCGATAATGTGATAGCCTGTGTAGGCGGTGGAAGTAATGCCATGGGCATTTTCTCAGCTTTTTTGGGTGATGAAGAATGCAAGCTTCATGGTGTGGAACCAGCAGGCCGGTCTCTGGAGCTGGGAGATCATGCCGCCACCATGAGCTTTGGGAAACCCGGAATGATTCATGGTTTTAAATGTTACACACTGCAGGATGAAAAAGGAGAACCTGCTCCGGTATACTCTTGTGCAAGTGGATTGGATTATCCGGGTGTGGGCCCCGAGCACAGCATGTTGAAAGACATCAAAGCCGTTAACTACGATATGATTAATGACCAGGAGGCCGTCGATGCCTTTTACGAATTAAGTCGTTTAGAAGGGATTATCCCTGCTCTTGAAAGCGCACACGCTGTGGCTTACGCTATGAAAGTAGCCAAGGAGCAGCCCCAAAAATCCATACTTGTAAATTTAAGCGGAAGGGGTGACAAAGACCTCGATTTTGTGGTCGACACCTATGGCTTACCCGAGTAAAACCATTTTCACCACTGATAAGATTCTAAGCCTGAACCGGTAGTTCGAATTCTAAATTTGAACTACCGGTTTTCTATAAAGATGAACGTGAGCTATTTCCCAGATCACATGCATAAAAAAACAATCATGAATAAAGCACTCCTTCTCTCTGCCTGCATTGCAATAGCTTTGTGTAATCTGCAGGCTCAGTCCGGATTTGACGAATTAGCCCTCACCCCACCCATGGGCTGGAACAGCTGGAACACCTTTCGCCTGAATATTCATGAGGACCTGGTGAGGGAGGTGGCCGACATTTTCGAGGAAAAAGGCCTGAAAGAAGCCGGATATGAATTCATTGTGATTGATGATGGGTGGCAGATTGACAGGGATGCAGAAGGATATATCATGGTTAACCAGGAGAAATTCCCCAAGGGTATTAAGGCCCTTTCAGATTATGTCCATTCAAAAGGGCTGAAATTTGGCATCTATTCCGATGCCGGCTATATGACCTGTGGTGGCTTCCCTGGCAGTCTTGGCTATGAATACCAGGATGCCAGAACCTACGCATCCTGGGGGGTTGATTACCTGAAATACGATTGGTGCAATACCGGGATGCAACATGCCCCCGACAGCTACAAACTGATGAAGGATGCCCTGATGAAAGCTGGCAGACCCATTGTGTTCAGCATCTGTGAGTGGGGAACAAGCCAACCCTGGACCTGGGCTCCCGAGGTGGGAAACCTGTGGCGCACCACCTTTGACATAAGACCCTGCTGGGATTGCGGAACAAAAGCTCATTCCCGCGGAGTTCAGATTGAAAACTTCATGGGTTTCACCAAGATCCTGGATCTTCAGGTGGGACTGGAAGCCTATGCCGGACCGGGGCACTGGAATGATCCTGACATGCTGGAGGTGGGAAATGGTGAACTGAGTTATGATGAGAACCTGTCTCACTTCAGCCTGTGGTGCATTCTGGCCGCGCCACTTATGCTTGGAAATGATATCAGGAATATGTCTGACGAGGTGCTTGAGATCATTACCAATAAAGAACTTATTGCAATCAACCAGGATCCTCTTGGAAGGCAGGGTAAGAAAGTCAGGGACGATGGCGACCTTGAGGTCTGGAGCAAAGAACTTCAGGATGGGAGCCGGGCAGTGTTACTGTTCAACCGTTCAGAAATTATTCAGAACATAAGTTTCGGCTGGCATGAAGTGGGGCTTCCGCAAAATCTAAAGATGCAGGTGCGGGATCTCTGGCAGAAAAAAGACATGGGCAAATTCCAGGGCTCCTTTGGCAGTTCTGTTCCTCCCCATGGAGCAGTGGTGGTGAAAGTCTACTAATCTGAAATCTTGTCGATTGCTTTTAATTCAAGCTTTCTGAACTCCACTTCGGAGCCCTCAGCCTGCAGGGCAATCCGGCCCTTATCGGCGGTACAATCAAAGCCATGATTAACCAGTACTCCGTTTACCCAAACCTTTACCTCACTTCCCACGGCTTCTATCTGCATGGTATTCCATTCGCCCACCGGCTTCTCGGAGTCATCTGTCAGGTTTTTCACGTTCCGGGCCTTCCCTTCTGTGATTCCCCAGTTTTCTTTCGGTCCGCGTCTGCTTTCCATATCGGGCACCGAAATATCCTCAACAATACACCAAAAATCACCGGCATTTTTGTGCTCCATCTGAACCTCCATGGATTTTGGGAACATACCATACAGTGCACGAGGCGTACTTGCATGAACCAATACACCGCAATTACCAGGTTCTCCTGCAAAACGATATTCGACTAAAAGTCTGTAATTCTGAAACTCCTTGTCCGTTATTATATGCCCCCCCGGGGTTCCCAGGCTAACCAGCATACCGTCGCGTACGATGAAAGGATTAAGCGTATCCGGATTCGCATCCATCGCCGGAACATCCACATGCCAGCCGGATAAATCTGATCCGTTGAAAAGGCTCAGGGCTTTCTGCTCTGAATGATTACAGGCATAAAATGATAAAGCAATCAATAAAATAAATAGTCTGGATTTCATGGAAGTATACTTAATAAACAATGTTAGAATTTGTGAAACTAATGCAAGTTAGCAATTTCCTAAAGCCCTCATCATCCTTTTACATACAATGAATATACTGCTCAACCAGCTTTTCTGTTTCATCCGTCTTATTAAATAATCGCTCGCTTAAGGACTGATCGTCATAAGCGCTCAACTTGCTTATGATGCTTTCAATGGTACCTTGTGGAAACACTCCGTCCCGCATATAAAAACCGGCATCCTTTTTAAGGTATTCAGCAGAAGCAGCACAAGAGGCAGGCAAGGCACTCAAGCGATCCAGAACATCTTTGTGTTGAGGATTAAAAATATTGACACTTGTATATAATTCATCGGCCCTGAGCAAAGAATTCTTAGAAAGCAGGCCCTCTTTTGCAGCCAGAATCATGGCGGCCATCAGGTGATATATATCGGCCGAACCATCGGGTACCCTGAATTCGACAGTCTGCTTTCCCGGGATATACGGGACATATCCTCTTTCCTGGGGATTTGCATCCTTAATCATATTGGTCTTGGCTATCCATCCCAAGGGAACACGAACCAGGACAGATCGGTTGCTGTCGCCCCAGCACACCATGGTAGGTGCCTCCTGGTGCGGAACCAGCCTCAGGTAGGAAGTGGGTATCGTATTTCCAAAAGCGGTTAATGACTGGGCCTTATCTAAAATACCTGCTATCATTTTTTTCGCAATATCAGTAAGACCCAGATCATCAGCCATCAGATTCCTTCCATCCTTCTCAGCAAGGAAGTGTATATGTAGGCCACTGCCCGCCTTCCCGACTGTGATTTTTGGAGCAAAACTGATGGTTACGCCATACTTCTTCCCGAGCATTCTCAATATCCATTTTGCAATTATAAGTTGCTCAACCGCTTCTTCTGCATCTACCGGATTAAACTCTATCTCGTGCTGCTCGAACATTTGAGTCTCAGTAGTGAAGTTTCCAACTTCAGAATGGCCATACTTCACCTTCCCGCCACACTGTGCAATAATCTGCAGGGCCTCTAATCTCAGGCATTCCCAATTGGCAAAAGGAGCTGAGGTGTGATATCCTCTCTGATCCTTTGCAGGATACAGATCCTTTTTATCACTGATTATATAATACTCTAATTCACCCATCGCCTTGAAAATATAACCTGTTTCTGCTGAAAACACTCTGGATGCTTTTCTAAGGATATACTCAGGAGCACTCTCAAGGGCTTTTCCGTCTTTTGTGTAAAAGGAGCATAGGATATCCAGGCTTGGCTGCTCGGTAAAAGGATTTACAAATGCAGTCCGAAACCTGGGAATAACATACAAATCGCTGGATTCCGCTTCGATATGGGAAAACAGGCTTGATCCGTCGACACGCTCTCCTGTCGACAGGATGGACTCCAGATAATCCTTACTGGTAATAACAAAATTGAGCGTTTTCAACTTTCCATCCTCACCCACATAACGGAAGTTGAGCATTTCAATTTGATGATCATCAATGAATTTGATAATATCGTATTTAGTAAACTCATTAGCCGGTTTCTGAAGATGTTTTACCATCGTGTTCGGATTCATCAACACTTCCAAATCTCTCATTGTAATGCCCTCCTTGTTTATTTAAGTGCCTGTGAAATTAGATATTATTCGAACAAAGAATATCACTGCAGTATCTGCTTCCCAACATCATTTCCAATCCCTGTTTTTTTTTGCAACTTTGGCTTTATGAATATCCTGTCAATTGCAATTATCGTATTCCTGGTTTTGGAAACCTCAAATGTTATAATGCTCTATTTCACTCCGGGTACCCGCATGGGAAACGGGATGGGAGTCTTTGATGCCTATGAAAAATCGAAGAAAGACCCCGAGGTACACGCACTGCTTAGATACCTGATTAACTGGGTTGCGGGGACAAAGATTATCTTCATTGCACTGCTGATTGTGATCCTGATCACCGGTGACAATACCACGAAGCTGTACAGTGTGATCGCGCTGATTCTTACCATCCTTACCTACTTCTGGAGATTACACCCGGCGATCAGAGCCCTCGACAGACAGGGCCAGATAACTCCTAAGGGTTATTCAAAAACACTGGGTATCATGATTATTAGCTTCATGCTAATATTCACTGCAGCCATGATTATCTTTTTACTGAGCGCATAGATTCCGTATGGAATTAAAATTCTGCTTTGCTGCCAACAAAAACACAGTATTGACGTCTTGTTTTTAATAAATAGATATTGATCCTTACATGAATTGTATAGTATAATTTCAGGCTCAGATCCTCCAGGAAATGCTGCTTCTTCATATCTTTTAGCCATCGTCTGTAGGCTCTGAAACCCCGTATGACATCCGGCGTGATATCTGTGATCTTAAGTGACTTGAAATTTGCCGACTGAAGCTCGGCTTCATAGCTTTTTAAAGGCCAGTGAAAGAAAGACATTTTTCTCTTCCATGAATTTTTCAAGCTGTTCCCGCCACTACTTGTAGTCAGGATATCCGCAATCAGGAAAGACCCTCCAGGCTTCAGCACACGGTTTACCTGCTTTATAAAGGAGGATTTATCCGGGTAATGAAAAGCACTTTCAATAGCGATTACAAAATCAAGGGAGTTTTCTTCAATTGTGGAAAGATGATGTGCATCATCGACAGCGAAATTCAAACGCTTATCACCCATCTTTTCTGACTCTTTCTTTGCAATATCAATGTTGCCCTGGTTCAGGTCTATGGCCTTGAAAGAACCTGGAGCATATTTCTCAAGGATATATATAGCCTGAACTCCGTTCCCACATCCCACTTCAAGCAAGGATTTATTCTTGACAGAAGGCAACAAAGACATGCAATAATCGGTCAGATTCATCTGCGAGTCCAGGAAGCTATCTTTATCCGATCCATAGAGCGGATAATGCAACATGGTATATTCATTATTCAGCCTCAACAGTGCATTGTTCATTGAGCTGTAGTATTTCCCGGTTGAAGCTCCGGAACTGACATGAGACGATAATCTGGATATTTTACCCATAAAAAACTGATTGAAAAATCGTTTAGGGAAGCAAGCTATGGAATAAAGAATTAGAAATATCACAAAAACTGAGAAACCTAAGCTTTCCCGGCAAGCCAGCCTGTGGAATAGGCGATCTGGAGGTTATAGCCACCCGTTTCGGCATCTACGTCGATTATCTCTCCTGCAAAGAACAATCCAGGCATCAGTTTGGATTCCATGGTTTTTGGTGAGATCTCAGAAGTTGAGACCCCTCCTGCTGTGATGATGGCTTCTTTAAAGGAGCGATGCGCAGTGATTGTAAAACGAAAATCTTTCATGAGGTTCCTGATTTTCCTGCGCTCTTTGGCCGATACCTGGTGACCCTCTTTCTCCGGGTCAATTTTTAAGACCTCCAGGAAAACCGGGATCATGGAAGCGGGCAGCCAGTTCTTAAACAAGTTGACAATTTGCTTCTTCCCTGCTTCATCCAAATCCCGCAGCAACCTCGCATCCAGTTTCTGTTCATCAAGGGCAGGCTTCAGGTCAATTGAAACTTCAACCTTGCTCTTCTGATGCATGGCATCCACCACCAACCTGCTGAGGGTAAGAATAATGGGGCCTGACAAACCAAAATGGGTGAAGATCATTTCTCCAAAATCCTCTCCTTTCTTTTTCCCATCCACCCACACAGTGGCCTGCACATTTTTAAGGTTGAGGCCCTGGAGGCTCTGGGCTACCCTCCCCCCGGTTTCCAGGGGGACAAGTGAAGGCCTCACATGCACTATGCTATGCCCGGCCGTTCGGGCCAATTCGTAGCCTTCCCCGTTGGATCCGGTGGCCGGATAGGATTTACCCCCGGTGGCCAGGATAACCTTTGGGGTACGGATCGACTTCCCGTTGGACTGTACCCCCTTTATACTTTGCGCTTCGATAAGTAATTTTTCCACACGCTCTCCACAGCGAATCTCAACATTCAACTCCTTTAGCCATTTTAAAAGGGCGGATAAGACATCGGCCGATTTATTGCTGGCGGGGAAATAGCGGCCACCCCTTTCGCAGGTGGTTTCCACTCCATAGCGCCGAAGAAGCTGAAGTATTTCATCAGAAAAGAAATGCCCGAAAGCACTGCGAAGAAAACGGCCATTGGGATAGACATGTTTAATAAATTCACCCACGTCTGCAGCATTGGTAACATTGCAGCGACCCTTTCCGGTAATCAGCAGTTTCCTTCCTTCCTGTCGCATCTTTTCCAGGACAAGTACCCGGCTTCCGCTTTCCGCAGCACTTCCCGCGGCAAGAAGACCGGCCGGACCCGCACCCACGACTATAACATCAAATTCTTCCATGCCAGGCAAAGGTACTTTTTTACCGGAAGCCCGGAAGTACTACTCCCTGATAATCATCGTGCGGGATGATTTTGATTCGCTCTCTACCTGTAATATGTATGTGCCATCCTGGACTAGATCGCCATTTACATTTCTGCAATCCCGGCTTACAGTATGGCTCTGGTGGCTGGAGAGCTTAGCTTAGCTGAAAACCCACTCAAGCCAATGATTGTCAGAAACAGGAGTATTTTGGGATTTATACCTCTGAATGAAAATTGCATAGGTCAATGGATTTATAAAAATCAAACTTAGACCTATTTGGCCACCAAATATCTTAACAGAATATTAAAACGCTTGTATTAATCGTGATGATAATGCGCTCCCTCAGCCCCAGGATCAGCCAAAGTGGTGGCTCCGGTGCTAACACTCACACTTGCCTCCTTGTTGAAAGAGCTGGGTTCGGCCCCTGTTTTGGCAACAGACAACACCTTTCTGGGATTCCAGTCCACTTCCCCGGAAATAAACTCGGGTCGGTTGTAGTTGTAGAGGTAGTCCTTGTAGAAACACGGGTCCTTTTGGGGCATCACAAAAGGTTTGCCAGCCTGACCATCAGCATCAATATGGCTGAACCAGACCTCAGAGAAAAGCCCGTCGTCACGCTTACTCACAAACATAAGCCAGGAACCATTGGTTGACCAGCTTGGATAACTTTCGGTGAATTCGGAATTTATCCCGGGCTTTGTAATTTCCCTGGTTTTTTTGTTGAATAGAAAGACATCTGCCTCCTTGTTATAAATTGAGAAGTATCCATAATCCACTCCGATGAAAGATATGAGTTCTTTCGTGGGAGACTCTCTCGGGTGAGAGATGCTCTTCCCGAATTCACTTGCACTGATCAAGGTATCCGACGAACCAAAGCTTCGGGTGTCTACATCAAAATCAATTTGCATCAGGTTATAAAGCTTTTCAAAGTAGGGCCTGGCATCATCCCCTTTGTCGGCAAGGATATAATACATACTTTTCCCATCCACAGACCAGGAAGGAAGGTTTTCAAGTTTATCCGTGGCCAGTTCAGCCGGCCTGGTAATGCGGTTGTTTTTCAGATCAAGTAGCACAATATCCGAATACTTATCCACCACGTAGCAGAGCTTCCCAATCCTGGAGTGGAAAGACTGACTGATACTGTTCACCGAAAAGGCAATCAAGTCACCATCGGGGTGCCAGGAGGCATAAGCACCTGCCCCCCGGGTATGATCGCTTTTTGTATCCACAAAAGAAACTTCGTCCCCATTGCTTATCAAGGTTCCCCCGTAGGGGCCACGCATATGAAATAACATTTGTTCGGGGTCACCTGCATTAAAAGTGTGGCAATTCATGCAGTTATTTTCAGTCACGGCATTTACCATAATCGGCTTTACTTCAAAGCTTTCCAGGCAGCGTTGATAAATTCCCAACTCTGCCCATACAATATTTGCAGGGGGAATTTTCCTGAATGCTATATAGGGATCAATCTCTTCTTCTGAGATCCTGTTCTCGACTGCAGGCAAAGCCTCCCAATCTGCCTCTTTGCTTTTTCTGTAAACAGAAAGCGTAAGGACGCCTCCCCTGTCCTCTGCCAGCAGCCTTTTCCATCTTTTCAAAGGGAAAACAATGCTCCCGTCCTGGCTTTTAACAGATAAGCGACTGCCCTGGCTGTTTATGATTTCTGCAACAAAGAGATCCCCTGTATTTAAAATCTGGAAATTCAGAGGTGCAATGTTTGGCGGAACGATGACAGAAGTATAATCCGGATAGATTTCCAGAGCTTCGTCAGCCTGCATAAAATCACCCGGAGTGGGCTTACAAGCCACCATCAGTGAGAGCAGGGAAAGTAATATCAGGCTATTTTTTTGTAGCATAAGGGCTGCTGAATAATATATAATACCAATAGGTGTCCTTGTATTTGGATACTTTTCTCATTCGCTCCGACCTGCTTTCAACATTTGATATCAGCGAGCTGAAGTCTTTAAACCTTTCCAGGGTCCCTGAACTAATTGTATAGGCACTCAGAAACTTATCCGGGTCTCCCGTTCTTGCCACGTAGATCATCAGCGCTTCTTCAACGGCCCTTGGAAATTTGTCATATCCATGGCTTTTAAAATCAGGAAGTAGTTTTATCAAAGCACCCACATTGTGTTTCAATAAATGACCTGCCACAAGGAATTCAAAAGCCATCTTGTTATCGTGGTTACTGCTATAAAAGCGTGAGAGTTTCCGAACAGGATCTTTGGTTTCGGCAAAAAAATCAACTTCAGGATTATTACTCCTGAAGAATTTTATATCCGGATCGTCCCCTGCCCGATCGGCCTCCAGCATAGCATATACGTGATCACACCACTCCCTGTACTTCCTCGAGCCTGCCAATACCCGCAAATACTTCAGAGCAGCCTCTTCCTGCCCGATGGCTATATAGGACATCACCAGTTGTTTCAGCACTATGGGATGCCTGAACAGGGTCATTTGGGCCTCAGTAGCCCAGTGCCTGGTTTCGAGTGCATATCCAAGATTATAATAAAAATCTGCGTTGTGAATGGCCACAAGACTTGAAAACATCCCATCCAGAAAAATACCATTCACCCCAAATTGCTGGGGATATATGAACATGTCGTCCAGTAAGCGCTCCTGCCCATAAAGAGCCTGGTTCACTTTAGTCTGCACAAGGTTATTGATAGTACCTGCCTCCTTAGATAGTTGAATTACCTTATCCCAGTCTTTGTTGAAACTTGCCACAAGGGTTTGATATTGACTCACAACTTTCTCATCATAACTGGCCCTGGATGAATAGAACAAAGCGCCCAGTACAATAAAAATGCCGCCTGCCGAAATCAAAACGGATCGCTTCAGCGGAAATTTCGAGAAAACAGGGGACGTCGCTAAATGTACCAGGAACAAGCATAAGGGTGAAAGCATGCTCAGATAAAAAACCGTGGGAATTTCACCATATCCCGGAACAATTAATGTACCGAGGTAGGCCTGCCTTAAAGTGACAGAAAGGTTAAGAGGAAGATAGAGCAATGGGATGAGCAGCAGCGGAAGTATAGAAAGCAGGTCCAGATACTTCCGGGCAAATACATACCTGATGAAAAGAACCTGTACAAATATCAAGAGTCCCGGAATTCCGGAAATAAGATATACAATGATAGCCGAGATGAAATTGACAGGAAACCTGACCATCAGCTTGCGGGGAACATAATAGCTGTGAGCCCATGCCAGCAAAAGCCCCAATGTTAAACTTGTAACCAGCTCGAAAGGCAGCCTGAGGTGTGCAAATAACACAATGAAAGGCACCAGGGCTGCAAGCAGGAGGGGATAAAAAAGCGGGTTGCTCTTTACATCCCTGAAAATCCCTCTCAGCGAGAAAAAGACAATAAGCACAAGAAGGGACACAAGCAAGAAACCCGTAAAAGGCAGGGAAATATGTTCCAGGACTTTGTCTGCCAGTAGTTCTGATATTCCTCCCGGAGTTCTCAAAGATTCACTAACAGACAAAGGAATGGTCTGCTGCCAGTAGTAAATCAGGGAGATATCAACCTGCTTTAAATAATAGAAAAGGAATGACAACACAAGGGCTAATCCGGAAAAACCAGCAATGCTTATAGGGGGTACCTTTTTCATTAACAATAAATTTCCACGGGCAAAATAATGAATATTTTGAAATCTACGCCGGCAGGGTGGCAATGATCTCTCGCAGCAGGTCATTCATGCTGATATCGGCCAAACTGTATCCCATGCGCACAACAACCAGCTTTTTGGAGGGAATTATGTAAACCCGCTGCCCAAGAAAGCCGTCCGCAAAAAAGATATCATCCGGCACATCTGTCAGCGCATTCTCCGGGTTGGGTTCCTGTAACCAGAATGTGCCTGCATAATGGCCATCTGATGCCGGGGCCGGAGATTTCATATACTCCACCCACTCAGGTCTCAGAACTGTATCACCTTCGAAGATTCCGTTGTTCAGAAAGAGCATTCCGAACCTGGCCCAATCACGGGTCGATCCGTAGCTATAAGACGATGCCACAAAGAGGCCGCTTGCGTCGGTCTCCACAAGCGTATTCAGCATCCCTATCCGGTGAAAGAGCCTGGTATAGGCATAACCCACATACTCATCCTCATCGCCAATTGCTTTCCGAATCAGTCCCGATAAAAGATTGGCATCGCCTGAAGAGTAGTTCCAGAAAGATCCGGGCTCATGGGCCAGATCACAGGTGACTACCGACGAAAACATATCATCGCTCTGCATCAGCATCACAGTCGCCTCTGAAATTGTAAAATAGTTCTCCAGCCAATCGAGTCCGCTACTCATGTGAAAGATATTCTCTACCGTAATATTTTTACGCTCGTCGCCTGCCCACTCCGGGATATCTGCAGTGGCTTTCATATCCAGCCTTCCTTCATTCACCAGGGCTCCTGCCATGGCTCCCGTAACTGTTTTGGTCATAGACCAGCCATGAAACCTGGTCCACGCATCATAACCATCCAGGTAGCGCTCAGCAATGAGCTGGTTGTCATAGACCACAGCCACACCCAGGGTTTTCTTCAGGGGCTCGGTACCCGGGGCATCCACAGCGCCCTCTAATATACTTTCCAGTTTCGAATAATCCACTCCGGCGATTGCAGATGTTGGCATCACATCGCCCAGGGGCCAGGGAACCGTATCCTGACTATAGCCGGGATCAGGAATTATAAAAGACCGGGCCCTTAACTCTTCCTCGGGCTGATCCAGTACCAGCACAGCCCCCAGGCCTTCCCTGTAAACAGCCTTCCTTTTTGCCAGTCCAAGTGCCGTTGCTGTGACCGACTTTTCCTCATAGTCGACCTTGCATTTTGCAACGCTGATGGGAAAGAAAGACAGGTCTTCGGCCATCACTCTTTCGGGTGTCTTATCCGCAAGGAATACACTTGAACACATTCCCTTTGCAGCAAAGGCTGTAATAATGGGCAGCCTGGGCCAAACAAACCAGCTTATCCCTATGAAGATTACTACCAACAGGATCCACAATACTCTTTTAGTCACTTTTTTCATCGAAGGCTATTTTTGTAAAAATAAACACTTTAAAGGAATTTCAAAGCTGCCATTTAGCTGTATGGCCTAATTATGAGCCTCCAGTCTAAGCTCGTCTATGAGCAAATTTTCTGACTTCGCTCTGACGCTTATCTCCCCGGGAGAGCCCGCAGACCTGATAATGATCAATCCTTTACCCCTGAACAATTTAAATACCCCGTCGGTAAAACTCCCTTCGTGAAGGGGACTGGCATTTCCCGCTGCCATCAATTCAGCCGCTCCCGATACTTCTACCACCACCTCAGTATCTTCTTGAATGGCAAGGACCCCATCTTCATCCCTTGCCTCCACCTGAATATATACTAGTGAATTCCTATGCACACACAGCATTTCTTGTTCAGGAATGAGAAGCAGTTTAGCTGCCTCTTTTGCAGTTGTGAGGCTTATGGTTTCGGTCTGTTCCCCATTGGTTCCGCTAGCCTTCAGTACTCCCGGACTGTATTTTACCTCAAATTCGGCAGTAAACCTGTCCGCCGGCCCAATTATCTTAGTGCCGATCAGCTCCCCGTTAAGCTCCAGCCTGACTTCGGGGTAGGACGAGTACACCTTCACTTTCACCACCTTGCCTTCGTCTCCCTCCCGGTTCCAGCTGTTCAGTTCATCATACCAAGCCCAGTTAGACATACGGGCGGTTTTTCCGGGGGGAACCGGGTTAACAACCGCTATCTCCAGCTTGCTTTCCCCCCACACCAAGTCCCTGTAATAGGATTGCGGCTTTTTATTTCCAATAATATCGATATCTCCACACCAGGCATTATACCAGGGCCAGGCCTGGTGGAACCCTTCTTCCGTATCACCTTCACTTATATAGCGAATGTGCCCGATGCCAGACTCGCCCAGGTAATCCATTCCTGTCCAGACGAAGTCGCCAATCACATAGGGGTGCTGCTTCACCATCTCCCAGTTTTCCCAGGCTTGAAGCGGAAAGGTCTCCGATCCATACATAAGGCGATCAGGATATTTCAAATGGTCTCCCTCGTAATTTTTATACTGGTAATTGTACCCCCCGATATCCTGAATCTCGAAGGCCCCTTCCGAGTAGTCCCACTCCCGCCCTGGATTGTCCCAGAACTCACACACAGCCTGGGTAATCGGCCTGGTATCATCCACCTCCCTGATGGCAGCAATCAGCTTCTTCCCTATCTCTATACCTTCGGGATCCGCTCTTTCCTGCACCTCATTTCCAAAACTCCACATCACCACACTGGGATGATTCCGGTCCCTGTATACCATTGCCTGTACATCAGACTTGTACCACTTCCCGAAGTAGTTCGAATAGTCATTGCGGCGTTTGGGTTTTACCCAGTGGTCAAATGCCTCGTCGATTACCAGCATCCCGAGTTTATCACAGGCATCCAGAAAGGAAGCCGAGGGAGGATTGTGACTGGTGCGGATGGCATTAAAGCCATTTTCCTTCATGATCTTCACCCGCCTGTATTCCGCATCAGGAAAAGCTGCTGCACCCAATAAACCATTGTCATGATGCATACATCCCCCTTTCATCAGGATCTTCTCTCCATTCAGCATAAAACCCTCCCCTGCGTTGTAAGAAATGGTCCTGATCCCAAAAGTGCTTTCGTATGAGTCTGCTTCTCTGCCATTGCAATAAAGCCTCACAATAGCCCTGTAAAGCTCGGGGTGACAGACACCCCAGAGACTGGGATTCTCAATCATGGTGGAAAGTTCAATCCGGGATTGGGACTCCCCGGCAAGGATCATGGAATAGGGTTCAAGCCTTGTTCGTTCGCCATCCGGAGCAATCAATTCCACCCGGAGCTCCGTCTCTGCAGGCTCGTGCTTTAGATTTTCAACATCTATCCCAATACTGATTTCGGCCGATGCTGCCTTATGACCGGAAGTGGTGATTTGTACTCCCCAGGGGGTAATGGCTACATCGTTAAGCAGGGAAATTGAAACCGGCCTGTAGATTCCGGCACCTGCAAACCACCTTGAATTCTCTCCCGTATTGATGGTCTTAACCGCAATCGTATTCATCTCCCCTTCACCCTTTAACGCTGAAGTGATATCAAATTTAAAGGGGGTGTAGCCATAGACATGTTCTCCGGTTTTCACGCCATTAATCCATAGCTCCATCTGTGTCTGAACTCCGTCAAAATTCAACACAAGGCGCTTTCCGCCAAGACCTTTCGGACTTATAAATTCCTTGCGGTACCATGCAATCCCATTTCTCAGATAGCCCACATCACTTCCCCCGGCCAGGTCTTTGAAAAAAGGCCCCTGGTGAAGAGAATCCTGGATTTCATAATCTTCAATACTCCAGTCGTGGGGCAGATGAACAGGTTTCCACACCAGGTCGTTCAGACCTGGACCCCTTATATGCTCAATGTCCCCGATGTAATAGCTCCAACCGGCATTGAAATCCGCCTGGCGATAGTATTCGGGCAGGACCGTATTCGCACAGGAGCCCGGAAAAATGAGGAATATAAAAAACAGGAAGCACGATAAAACTTTGTTGGGAACATTCATAATCTGATCTTGAAAGATTACCTGGCAATCTGCAAGATATATAATCTGAAAATCAGTTATTGAATTTTCTTAATAAGTTTTACCTTTGAGCCCTTGAAATGATACGCCACTTTAGCTCAGCTGGTAGAGCAGTTCATTCGTAATGAACAGGTCGGGGGTTCGAGTCCCCTGAGTGGCTCTAAAACTCCTTTTTCCTGCAGAATTAAAAGACGCTGCCTGTTGCAGTAGCATCAATACTGAATTTCAGTTCAATTCTAACCCCGGATACAGTGCTGTTACCAGCCATGCTAATTGTAAATTTTTCCACATCCTCGAGGATGGCAGAAATCTCTTCGTAAAATCCATCCTGGTCATTTAGCTGATAGGTATTACCTACTTCAATTGGCCAGTCTTCCGGAAGAACCCAGGTAGTAGAATTTGCCTCATCAGAGATAGTAACAACTGCGCCCTGCAGTATAGCCACATCATCCTTACTCACAGAGATCACTTCAGCCGTTATATTCCCGACACCAACCTCAACAATATTGGAAGCATATTTTTTAACATCTTCATCTTCTTGAGGATCCAGGATCTTACTTGCGTCAAAGGGATAGCTGGCTACGGCCGCCTTTACCATGGGCTCATCAACATCGATGCTAAGGACTCCACTCATGGTCGTGTCCACATCGACATTCAACATGTTACAAGAGGCTGTTGCCAGGACGACGATCATCAAAAATGCAAGTTGTTTAATCTGTTTCATAATTTCTATGGTTTATTTCCTTTTAAAGTCTTACATCCAAATTTAGCCATAAATGCTTCCACAACAAGCTCTCGCTCCATTTTAAGCATTTGATTTTTACCAATTGTTTGATATTGGTGACAGGAGGAATTTCGCCCTGTAAATTAAAAATACCATGAAATTAAAGGCTTTTGTCAAAATTTCACACTTTTAACAAAAGCTCAGGGAGTATCGTCTGACTGCATGATTTTCAGCGCTTCAGATTCGGCCCAGTCACAGATCTCTGCAATTTCTTCATCATCCAAAACTGCGCTCTGGTGAATAAACAGGTAGCCAGGCAAAGGCATGGCCCCCGATTCAAGGACCTCGCAAACAGATGTCAGGACTCCAATCTTCTTCCGCTCCTTAAGCCCTGCGTATTCATTGAAATTAAGGTCCTCTTTTCCCTGCTCAATATGCCGGTTCAGGAACCATGATACGGGCGAGATTTTACTGTACCAGGGATAGCGGGTATATTCAGAATGACAATCATAGCAGGAATTTTGCAGGAGTTCAGCCACCTCAGCGGGCACAGCCATGGAATTCAGCATATCATTCTCCTTCACATCCTCAGAAAGGTTTCGCTCGGGCTGAATAAACTGAATGGCTATCAGCAGACCCAAAAGGATCAGGCCTGTAAGCTTTATTTGCCTTCGCATCAATTCTCTCCCATCAGTTTTTCTGCCTCCTCTTCAACCCAGTTAAGGACCAATTCTTCCTGATCGTCAGAGAGGGCCTTATCCGCATTATTTTTGAGATATTTTGCAGGTGGCATTTTACCCTCTTCGATCACTTCCGCAATTGCGTCAAGCTTAGAAATTCTTTTGGTAATTTTGTAATCATCCCATTTATCGAAGTTCAGGGCAAGGGTTCCCTTTTTATTGGAAGCATCCTTTGAATGACAATCATAACATGAGGTCTTTAATATTTCCTTCACATCGGCAGGGAATTCAGACCCTGTAGTAAAATTGAAAATGAAGGACTGAAACACCAGAAACAGTATTGTTGCAGGAAGGAGCAAAAGGCTTGATTTTTTCATAATTCTGAGTTTTAAATTTTAAATGAGGACAGGTAAGTTAGGAAATCCGGACATAGTTTTCAACATACTGGAAGAATAAGATCTGTTGAAGGCTTGTAAAAATGACTTATATTTGATATGCTCGTATACCTTTTTTAAATTTTTGCCATGGACCAGAATAAGCCTACAGTGCTATATGTTGATGATTTACCAATGAATCTGAAGCTTTTTGAAGCAACTTTCAGAGATGACTATGACCTTATCCTATCCGATTCACCGGAAGAGGTTCTGAAAATCCTGGAGGAAAAAGAGGTTCAGGTACTCGTCTCAGACCAACGAATGCCCAAGATGATGGGTACCGAACTGCTGGAAATCGTGGCTGAAAAACACCCTGATATTCGCCGCTACCTGCTTACTGCCTTTACAGACACTGAAACAGTGATTGAAGCTGTTAACGTAGGCCGTGTTCATGGGTACATTAAGAAACCCATGCAGGCCGATGAAGTCAGGGCATCCATCAACAGTTCCCTGGAAGTCTACCACCTGAAGAAAAAGAACAGGCAAATCCTGGAAGAGCTGGAAAAAGCGAATGTGGAATTGCTCAACCTGGACGGCCTGAAATCGGAGATTATTAACTCCATCAGCAATGAGATCAGCACCCCCCTGAACCAGATTATGGGGACACTGCACATGCTTAAAACAAAAATTAAAGGCGACGAACTCACCGAGGTTGTAAATATCCTCGACAATTCTGTATTTAAACTGGAACAGTTCTCTGTACTTGCCAGGCAAATATCCGTATTAAAATCACCCGGATTTTCCCTGAATAAGGAGCAGGTATCCATTTCACAGGTAATCCAGTATGGCGCCATTGAAACCAGTGAGGAACAAAAGGAACTGGGAATCAGTTTAAAAAATGTTTCGGGATCGGCCAACTATACGGTCAAAGGTGATTCGGGCCTGCTTGTGAGTTGTCTGGTAAACCTGATCCGTTTTGCGGAAGAACATACAGGTAAAGGTGGAGAAATCCTGATCACAAGCATCGAGAAGGATGAAAAAGTGGAGTGCCAGGTGGAAGACCAGGGAGACAATTATTCAGATTCCCTGTTTGATTTTCTGAGCAATCATTTCTCAACAAACGATAGCCCCCTGAATCTGAACATGGGAATTGGCCTGGCGGTCTCCCGAATGATTATGGAAGCCCATGGCGGACACCTGGTCTTTGAGAAAACGAAAGATGAAAAAGGAAAGATGAAAATGGTTTTTCCCCATGAATGAATCCATGCTAAACTCCTTAATGCGTTTGTTTGCCATTATGGTAAGCATCGACAGGGGAGCCATGCATCTGCTTGCGAGAAACTTTGTCGAATCCTATCTCACGGAACAGTTTAGCAAGTCTCTGGCCGATAAGTACTTACTTGTATTTGAAGAATATGTCAGGGAGTTCGATTTAGTAGGGAAGGGACAAAGAGAAAAGAAAATCTCTGTATGGTCTGTAAAAATCCTGAAAATATGTTACCAGATTGTGGAGGAACTGAATATCACCCAAAGGTTCATGATCCTCCTCAGTTTAATCAGGTTTACCAGATTCTTTTCAGATGCAGGGATGGCCAGCGCCGGGTTTTCAGGCACCATCTCCGACGCAGTTCAAACGGTTGCTGAGGGGCTTCTGATTACCCGCGAGGAATATGAGAATTGCTCAACATTTATAAATGACAAATTCTACCAGATTCCAGGAAAAGATAAGGTCCTTATCGTCAGTGATGACCCTGGATTCATGGAAGGAGAAATGGGGCATCTGCAGAAAGACGGCCTTCCCGGACAAATCTTCATCCTAAGGATTAAACGGGCAAACATTTACCTGTTCCAGTATGTGGGGAGAGCAAAACTGGAAAGCAAAGGAAAATATATTTTCCCCAGGCATGTTTACATCTTTCCCCGGGGTGGGGCAATCAGGGGCCCAGGCATTAGCCCTCTCTACTACTCGGATATAGTATCTGGATATATACTGGATACTAACAATCAGGCGGTCAGGTTCTGTGCAAGGGAGATAGAATATCGCTTCAGAAACTCATCCCACGGAATCAGGAAATTCAGTTTCCAGGGCAAATCAGGTCAGCTGGTTGGAATCATTGGTGGAAGTGGGGCAGGCAAGTCCACCCTCCTTAAGGTACTGAACGGCGGACTAAAGCCGGTGTCGGGTGAAATCCTTATAAATGGACTTAATCTGCATAGCAATCACAAGGAGCTGGAAGGAATGATCGGATATATTCCCCAGGACGACCTGTTGATGGAGGAGCTTACTGTCAGGCAAAACCTGCTTTTCAATGCCCGTCTTTGCCTGGATGGGCACACAAGCCAGGAGGTAGATGAATCTGTCAATAACCTGCTTACCGAACTTGATCTATTCGATGCGAAAGACCTGAAAGTTGGATCACCGCTTAATAAATTCATTAGCGGGGGACAACGGAAAAGGCTGAATATAGCCCTCGAACTGATTCGTGAACCCCATTTACTTTTTGTGGATGAACCCACATCCGGATTATCATCCACCGATTCTGAAAACGTAATCGCACTGCTAAAAGAACAGACTCTTAAAGGGAAATTGGTTCTCTCAACCATTCACCAGCCCTCGTCCGAACTCTTTAAACAGTTCGATCACCTGATCGTCCTTGACAGGGGCGGCTACGCGGTTTATTCAGGTAATCCCATTGAAGCAATCACCTATTTTAAAAAACTGGCCGACAGGGTAGACGCCTCAGAGAGTGAATGTCAGGCATGCGGACATGTCAATCCCGACGATATTCTTAATGTCATAGAGGCAAGAGACGTGGATGAATCCGGCACCTTCACAGCGAAACGAAAATCCACGCCGGCCGAGTGGTACTCGCTTTACCGGGAGAAGATTGAGGCGAAGATGGAATTCTCTTCTGAAAAAAGCCCTATACCCTCTCATAAGTTCCAGGTTCCGGGAGCATTCAGGCAATTTCAGATCTTCTTCAAAAGAAACCTGCTTTCAAAACTGGCAGACCGCCAGTTCATGTCCATTGCACTTCTTGTGGCTCCGCTCCTGGCCTTCATCCTTGGATTCTTTTCCAAATATGTTTCCGGCGATGACACCGACCCTCACACCTACCTTTTCAGTCAGAACGAGAACCTCCCTTCATACCTGTTTATGTGTGTGGTTGTGGCGCTTTTTCTCGGGCTTATAATTGCAGCAGAAGAGATCCACAGAGACCGTAAAATCCATGAAAGAGAGTCCTTCCTCAACCTGAGCCGAAGCGCCTACCTCTTCTCCAAAATCTCCCTGCTGTTTATTTTATCAGGCATACAGATGCTTATGTTTGTTTTAATTGGCAACCTGATTATGGAGATTAGAGGGCTTACATTCTCATACTGGCTGATCCTGTTTTCGACAGCCTGCTTTGCCAATGTGCTGGGACTGCTCTTATCCGACGGCCTGAAATCGGTAGTTGCAATTTATGTAATAGTCCCCTTTCTGCTTGTACCCCAAATCCTCCTGGCCGGAGTAATTGTAAAGTTCGACAAACTACACTACAAACTTGCATCTGATCTTGTGGTTCCCTTTTCGGGCGACTTTATGGCAAGTCGCTGGGCCTACGAAGCCCTTGCAGTGAACCAGTTTGAGAACAATGCTTACCAGAAACCGTTGTTTTCTACAGAGATGCTTGAGAGCAACATAAACTATGACATGCAATTTCTCGTCCCTGCTATCACCCAGGAGATAGAGGATGCCCTTTCTTTTCTGGAGGAGAATCGGGAAAAGGAACTTTCTGCAAGTCTTCGGACCATAGAAAACGCCTTCGCCTCCATTACCCTTAGCACCCCTTACCCCAATGCTCAAAGCCTGGTTCCGGACCAGTTCTCAGCGAGTAATGGGAAAGAGGCCATACGCTGGCTGCAAAACTATCAATCTGCACTACGTGATCACAGGGATAAGCTTTCAAGAAAGAAGGATATGCTTATTGATTCGCTGATGAGAGAGGCTGGTGGTAAGGGGGCCTATGTGCAAATGAAAAGGGAATACCATAATGAACAGCTGGCCCAGCTTGTGCTGAACAGAAATGAACTTCATAAGCTTATAAAAAGAGATGGCCTCCTGATCCGGAAGATGGATCCGGTATACACCTATCCCACAAAGAAGAATGGTCGGGCCCATTTTTATGCATCTGTCAAACGCCTCGGGGGAACATACATTCCCACACGCACCTTTAACCTTCTAGCCATATGGGCCATGATCCTGGTTCTCTATGCGCTTTTAAGATACCGCGCATTGTACAGGGCGATTGAATATAGCGGCAATCTAAGGAGAAGCAGGTCTGCCAGGAGTTAATTTGATTTATTTATCTTAAATTGAAGCGCTTTTAATATGAAAAAAAATATGAAATTTACAGGAAACAGTTTTATCCCCATGGCGATCATTGCTGCCATGTTACTAGCAGGGGCATGTCAGTCGGGACAAAAGGGATCCCCTGTTCTGGTCCAGGATATGGATAATACCGAATCACAAGGGGGGATTGAATCATTCAACCAGATTTATCACCTCTATCCATCTCCGGCGGAGATGCTGGGCGTCATTAACTTTGACAATATTAGCTATAACTCATTACTCCTGAATCCTGCAAAAAATGCAGACATGTATATTGATTCAAAAGCGAAGACTTATGCGCTTGGGCTTTACATGACCGACCTGGCCTATGTGGCCCTTTTCGGCCGTCATGAGGAAACGCTGGATTATCTGGAAACGGTGAAATCCCTGTCCGAAGAGATCAGCATTACCGAAGCGGTGGATGAAAAGATGATTGAAAAAGCACGGAACAATGTAGAATACCTGGATTCGCTCTATATAATCTCCAACGAAGCCTTCATGAATATCCTCAGTTACTGCGAAAGAAATGAAAGGCCAAACACGGTGGTAATGCTTTCTGCAGGAGCCTTTACTGAAAGCCTTTTTCTTGCAGTTAACATGATTAAAGATTACGCAAGCGCAGGCCAGTTGCTTCAGCACCTGGCTGATCAGAAGTACACCATTGACAATTTTATGATGTTCGCGCGAAACATTAACAGTAGCGATCCGGGGGTGGAATCCACAATACGTGATCTTGAAAAAATTAAAGCCATCTATGACAGGATTGAGACTGGCACCGGGAAAGTAACCATCAAAACTTCAAGTAGTTCTGATGAAAAACAGCCCAAAAAATTGCAAATAGGGGGGGCGGACGAACAAAGTCAGCCCAGTTTATCAGAAGCTGATTTTATCGAGTTAAAGGCCACTGTCGTTGAGTTAAGAAACAGCATGGTTCAGGGAAATCAATAAACCAATAATTATGAGACAAAAAGGATATATTCAGATTTTCGTAGTACTACTGCTGCTTGTGCCATTTAAGCTTATTTCGCAAAATTGCGAGATGCATCACCTTGACGGAGATTGCCGGTACGATATTCAGAAAGGATATAAAATGTACAGTCAGTCCCATTCAGCCAGCTTAGCCCCCCTTGACACCCTTGAAGTGAACGCTGTTTTCTATGGTCAGAAAGATTACATCCTCTCGTTCTGTACGCACAAAAAAATGTACCCCATTCACTTTGTCCTCATCGACAAACAAACCAACCAGGTGCTATATGATAATGAGGAGGATCGCTACCTGGAATCACTGGGCCTTGGATTTGATGTCACAAAATCGCTGATCATAAGGGTAGAAGCACTTGCAAGGGAATCGACCGAAGAGGAAATCAAAGAAAATATTGGTTGCGTGGGCATACTGATCCAATACAAAAACTATCCAAATAAAAAGGTTAAATTGCAAATGTAAATGAAAGTGTAAATGAAAATAGGAATACCAGCTGCCATTTTGTTTTTCTTTTTGCTGCCCCTGGGCAGTTGCCTGAATCTTGAAGAAGAACCCATTCTAATGATCAACCCCACTGCCGAAATCAGTGCACATATAAAGAATCAGAAAATTCATGCAACAGCCCTGATCTCCGCAAACCCCCAGATGCTCACCGTAGGAAATATACCTGTGGTCTATGAATTTACCGGAGATCTGGCCATCTGGAATACCCTGAACGGAACCATTATTGATGTGAGCGCTTTCAGTGGGGGCGGGCTTTCCCAGGTGTACTCTGTATCGGCCGACACCACAGGACATGAACGCTTCATAGTGATCGTTGCCGGAAGTATCAAAGCTTATGCAGATATCGGGAATGATGGCAGCAGTTCGAACAACAAACTGATATCCGAAGGCGATTTCTACCAGGAAACCCAGTTTATCATTTCAGACCTGGTCAACTGAACCCATTTTTATGACATTTTGTTATTTTTGTATTACCTTTCCTTTTGCATATGGAATGGAATCTAAATTATAGCAAAAAACGCCAGGTAAATACGACCTTTCTGGCCCTGGTAATCAGCGTCATTGCAGGAGTTTCGCTTCAGGGGCAAAGCGCTCTGCCCGGCTTGCTTTCTGCTCCCATTTACCATCCCATGACCTTAAATCCCGGCTATGTCGGCAGCAAGGATTTCACAAATATAAGTCTGACCACAAAAGCATCTAAATCGCCCGATAGCCAGATCCTTAATGCACATAAGCGATTAGCCGGATCGGAAGGGAATTACTCACACCTTGGCGTGGGAGCATATATTTTCCAGGAACAGTTCGATCTCTCCTGGAATTCAGGACTGGCAGTTTCCGGGGCCTATCATCATTCCCTGGACAATCAAAATCTGCAAAACATTTCAGCGGGTGTTACTTTGAAGGGAATTTTTGCAACACCAAAAAAATCGGCCGAATCAGTCTCTGACACACTCTCAACGAAATTCAGGCCCAATGTGGACATCGGAGTATATTATTATGGTCCCCATGCATACGCAGGCATATCATCAACAACCCTTTTTGGAACTAAGGATGGTGACAGCACCCTGAACTATGCTAACTTCAAAAGGCAATATCACGCCTTTGCCGCTTATAAATTTTTAATTAGCAAGGAATTGGGGATTGTAATAGAACCATCACTCCTGCTTACGCTAAACGATGAAACCATTCATGATCCCTTCAGGGAACTGGTGCCTTACCTGAAAGTATATCTTAAAAATTTTTACCTGGGAACTTATTTGAAAGATCTGGACATCTTTGCCCTCTTCTTCCAATATCAGTTTCCAAAATTTTACACCGGTGTCTTCCTTGAGTTCCCGAGGGTCGGATACCTGAATGATGACAATATTATTTTTGAAGTCTCTGTGGGCTTTAATCTGGGGGAAAGTGATCCCTTCTTTATGCACTACAGGCATTGGTAATAGGTTTTTTATGAAGTTGATCAGGTCACATATGGCAAAATTGATTTATCTGACACCCCTGGTATGTGTGCTCCTAATCCAGGCAGCACCCATCACAGCACAGAATGATTCCATTCCGGTATCAGAGCTTCTGGTTATAGATACCATTGCCCTTGAGATCAATGGCCCTTCCAATGACGTATCCTTCTACCTCAATGGAATGGTATTTCTCTCGAATACAAAATTCCACCAGAACATGATTCCCGACCATATTGCATTCGGACAGGTTACCTCCTATTTTGTCCCGATGGAATATATTGCGCTGGAAAGCAGCAGGCCGCTCTTCAGCAATGATCCTTTTCCTTACTCCCCTGCCGGGACCGCCTTTACAAGGAACTATCAAACCGTATATTTTACCAAAGAGGTGGAAATTCCGGGTAACAGAACACGCGAAAAAATATTTGAGGCCAACATTATTAACGGGGAAGTCACCACCTTCAACCAGCTGCCCTTTACTGCAGGACCTACAAGGTTTATGCATCCTGCCATTTCGGCCAATGGAGATTTTATGATCATGGCCTCCGACCTGACACCCACAGAAGGAGGACTGGATCTTTTCATTTCAAGAAAAGGGAAAAGTGGTTGGATGACCCCGATCTCGCTTGGCTCGGAAATCAATACCAGTGGCCATGAGTTTTATCCCTTCCTGGACCAGCATAACAATCTCTTCTTTTCATCATCGGGTCATATGGGATACGGTGGCTATGACATTTTCATCTGTCCCTTCAACGGAGATGGCTGGGATAAACCTCAGAATCTTACTGATTTTGTAAATACCGATAAAGATGAGATAGGCTTTTCCATCCACCCCAGCAGAAAACTTGCTGTATATTCTTCAAATGGCAAGGAGGAACAAAGTAGTGAGGTTCACAAGATCGGGCTGAACAACAGCGCCTTTATAATCGCCGGCATTGACCAGAAAAACCAGGATATGTCGCTTCTTCTTGAAGACATGATCACTTCGGGGTACACTTCTGCCACCTATGGAGCAGCATCTGAGGAAGAGATTGAAGCAGGCTTCAGTCTGACTGCCCTGCCCCTGCTCAGTGAAGCTGCTCCGGAACCGGAACCGGAACCGGAACCGGAACCGGAACCAGAACCAGAACCGGAACCAGAACCAAGGCGGAAGCCTAAAGAAGAACCCGAAGCGATGACTACCGTTGTTCCTCCCGCTGTAATACCCGTCATAGAGAAAGAAAAGCCCGAGCCAAAACCCATCCCTGTGCTTGCGGAACCGGAATCAGAACCTGTAGCTGCAGTAGATCCCAACCAGGTTGTATTCAGGGTTCAAATTCTGTCCAATTCAAAAGCCAATAGTCAACCCACAGTTACGATCTCAGGATCTACTCAATCCACCTGGGAATATTACTACAAGGGAGCCTATCGGGTCACTGTGGGTGAATTCCTCAACCTTCAGGAAGCCCTGGCTTTCAGAACAAAGTGCAAATCCTCAGGATATAACCAGGCCTTTGTGGCAGCATTCAGAGGCAATGAGCGGGAAACAGACCCCTCCGTATTTAAAAGATAGGTACAAATAATATGCTAAAAATTGTCGAACACCCTCTGATCCAGCACAAACTTACCCTGATTCGTAAAAAGGAAACCGGCACAAAAGATTTCCGGGAAAACCTTGATGAAATTGCCGGCTTAATGGCCTATGAGATCACCCGGGATATTCCAGTCCGTGAGATCGAAATTGAAACCCCTCTCCAACGATGCACCACCTGGGAACTGGCCCGGGAGATTGTCCTTGTACCTGTCCTGAGGGCTGGTCTTGGTATGGTGGATGGAATTACAAACCTGATTCCCACTGCAAAGGTTGGTCACGTGGGATTATACCGGAACCACAAGACCCTTGAGCCGATGCATTATTACGCCAAATTTCCGGGAAACGTAGGTGAAGCCGTGGTGATGGTTCTTGATCCAATGCTTGCCACAGGCGGAACTGCAAGTTCGGCCATCCATACCCTTAAAAAAGAAGGAGCTAAGTTTATCAAACTGGTTTGCATCGTCGGATCACCGGAAGGTGTTCGCAGAATTGAAAGCGATCATCCCGACGTGGATATTTACCTGGCATCCCTTGATGATGGCCTTAACGAACTGGGCTATATAATGCCTGGTCTGGGAGACGCAGGCGACAGGCTCTTCGGAACGAAATAGCAAGGACTCATGAGCAAACAAAATATTGATAAGAAGCTTTACTTCAAAGAACTTGAGCGCTTACAACTTGAGCTGGTTAAAATGCATGAATGGGTGAAGGCTGAAGGACTTCGGGTAGTTGTCCTGTTTGAGGGAAGAGATGCTGCCGGGAAGGGTGGAGTCATTAAAAGGATCACTCAGCGGCTGAATCCAAGGATAGCCAGGGTGGTAGCCCTGGGTGTTCCCACCGAAAGAGAAAAATCCCAGTGGTATTTCCAGCGCTATGTTGCTCATCTCCCGGCCAATGGAGAGATTGTCCTGTTTGACCGCAGCTGGTACAACCGGGCAGGCGTCGAAAGAGTGATGGGCTTTTGCAGCGATGATGAATACTGGGAATTTCTCCGCTCCTGTCCGCGATTCGAAGAAATGCTGATCCATTCGGGAATCATCCTGGTTAAATACTGGTTCTCGGTGAGTGACGAAGAACAGGAGAACCGGTTCAGGGAGCGCATTACCGACCCGCTTAAAAGATGGAAATTCAGCGATATGGACCTTGAATCGAGAAGCAGGTGGATCGAATACAGTAAGGCTAAGGATGAGATGTTCACACACACCGACACAAAGCTTTCCCCCTGGTTCGTTGTCAATGCCGATAACAAAAGAAAAGCAAGACTCAACTGCATCAGGCATTTGCTGAGCCTGGTTCCTTATAAGGAGATAAAGCATAAAAAGATTGAGCTACCGCCCATCAGCATGGAGGGCTATGTAAGGCCACCCATGTCGGACCAGACATTTGTCCCTGAAAAATATTAAAATTGAAATCCATCACACTAAAAACTCTATTTGTATGAAACCTATCCTCAGAACCGCCACCTTTCTTTTTCTCACCACCTGCCTGTTTGCCTGCAAACCAGATAATAAGCTGGTCTTATTTAACGGAGAAAACCTGGATAACTGGAATATCTTTGTAAGTTCGCCCGATGTGGAAGCAGAAGATTTGTTCTGGGTGGAGGAAGGCCTTATAAACACCAGCGGCAAACCGCATGGCTATATCCGAAGCAAGGAAAGCTACAGCAATTATAAACTTCACGTGGAGTGGAGGTGGACAGCTGAACCCACAAACAGTGGTGTACTGCTCAATGTTCAGGGGAAAGACATGATCTGGCCACTGGCCCTTGAATGCCAGCTTATGGCAGATCATGCCGGGGATGTGGTCCTCATTGGAAAAGGATCTGGCATCACAATTAAAGACTCTACTTACCTGGTAAGCTCCGAAGAAAACAGGTATACTATCATTCCTAAATTGGAAGAAGTTAGTGAAAAACCTGCTGGAGAATGGAACAGTTATGACATCACTTCCAAAGATGGTATGCTGGAAGTGATTGTAAATGGTGTGCTTCAGAATTCAGGAAGTGCGATGACTCTCAGGGAGGGAAACATCCTCATTCAATCGGAGGGTTCAGCTATGCAATTCAGGAATATATACCTGGAAAAGCTATAAACCGAAGACTTACCAGGTAGACATGGGCTTGTCCACCTCAATGGGTCCCTTATAATTCGCCACATTATAACCCGCCTTATAGGAGAAGCGCGTCATTTTCAGAAATTTGTCATAATCGATCAACTTCTCCTCATCTGTTACAAGGTGGTAATCCTTGTGGGTGCCGGTTGAATAGAACAAAACCGGTATATCTTTCCGTGCAAAATTAATATGGTCGCTGCGATAGAAATACCGTCCCGGCTTAGTCAGATCGTTAAATTCATAGTTTCCGATCATTCCCATCTCCTCCAGGCTCTTCTTATTGATGTCCATAAGAACCCTGCTCTGCAATCCGCCAATCACCTTCACACTATCCCCACCAACAATCGTCAGACCACTCCGTTCACTCTGGTCATCCTCAATGGTCCGGGTACGTCCCACCATATCCAGGTTGATGACTGCAGCAATTTTATCTGAGGGGACCAAGGGATGCTCAGAAAAATATTTTGACCCAAATAATCCAATCTCCTCTGCAGATACCCAGAGTATCCCGATGCTCCTTGCGGGACGCTTCTTCTCCTTCATAAAGGCCTCAGCTATTTCGATCAGGGCAACAGTCCCTGAAGCATTGTCATCTGCACCGTTGAATACACCACCTTTGCCATCTGTTCCCACATGATCGTAATGGGCCACATAGATTATAAATTCGTCCTTCAAAACAGGGTCACTCCCTTCAATCATGCCAAATATATTTGAAACCACCACATCCTTTATCGACATGGACATCTCTAAAGCGAAGGTTACACTGTCCAGCTCAAAAGACCTTGATTCAAGAGAGCGATCGATCTCCAGCTGCAGATCAACCAGGGTTTTCCCCGAGGACTCCAGCAACTGATCAGCAACACTCCTGTGAATAAAAGCCAGGTTTGCTCCGGCGCCCATACCTCGCATATCTTTCGATGCTCCTTTCAGATTCCTGGATTTTCCCAGGAAGTTGGCTATTCCCGGAAAAGCTTCGTCGATGGAGGAAAAACCGGATTTGGGATCCTGGACAAGCAGGACTGCCTTTGGCTGGTACTTAAACAGACCGGCCATCTTTGCCTGCAAGCCATTGATCCCCGTATATTGATTCTCTCCAAAAAGATATTCACTACCATCCTCATTCGTTGGTGCCCCATTCATAACCAGCACAATCTTCCCGGCAATATCCACATTCTCCAGGTCGTTATAATGACGATCTTCATCCACAATTCCGTAGCCACCAAAAACCACTTCACCTTCCAGGCTTATTTGATCCTCACTCATACCCGACATCAGGTAAAAGGGATCATGATTAATCATCTCCTTCCCCTCACTGCGAATGCTTATCTGGCTATGCTCCCTGTCAATCGCCTTTTCTTCAATGATATAGTACTGAAAAAATCCATTCTCCGAATCCATGGCTGTCAGCCCCAGCTGGCTGGCCTGAACGCCCAGGTAACGCGCTGCAACAAGCAAGCCGGGTTCGCCGGTATCCCTTCCCTCCAGTTCATCAGAAGCAAGAAACTGCATGTGCATCTTCAGATCGTGGGTATTAATCGTTTCAAGCCCTTTTTTCTGCCCTGACAAAGGGATCAGGGCGATGGTCAGGAATACTATAATCGTGTTAAACTGCTTTGTTTTCATGGGGTATAACTTGCTTTATTCTCATATACAAAGGCCAGAAAAATGCGCCTGAATCTTGCGAATATAGGGATTATATCTTTACTTTTGCGGCGAACAAATTTTTTGGAAAAGAACATAGATATGAAACTTGATATTTCACGTGTATATGACTTTATCTCCCCTGATAAGATCGGGGAAATGGAAAAAGAGACCACCGAAGCCCTGAGGGTGCTATACGGAGGAACAGGAGCAGGTAATGATTACCTGGGCTGGCTGAACCTGCCTAATGAAATCACCGAATCTGAACTTGATAAGATTGAAGAGGCTGCTTCCAGCCTGCGCGAGAATAGCGAAGTACTTGTGGTGGTGGGTATCGGAGGCTCCTACCTGGGTGCCAGGGCAGTTAATGATGCCCTGTCTGATAATTTCGCACATCTGAAAAAAAACAGCAATACCCCTCACATGCTTTTTGCAGGCCACAACATAGGCGAGGATTACATGCACGAATTGCTGGAATTACTGGATGAAAAAAGCTACTCCATCGTGGTTATATCCAAGTCAGGAACCACCACAGAGCCAGCCCTTGCTTTCAGGCTGCTTAAGAATCATCTTGAAACCAAGGTTGGCCAGGAGGAAGCAGGCAAAAGAATCATTGCCGTAACCGACCAGAGCAGGGGTGCTTTAAGGCAGCTTGCCGACGAAAAAGGCTACCGCAGCTTCGTAATCCCCGACAATGTAGGAGGAAGGTTTTCTGTGCTAACCCCTGTGGGACTGATCCCGCTGGCCATTTGTGGTGTAGATGTCCGCCAGTTGGTGGAAGGCGCAAGGGAGATGAGTAAGCAGTGCGGACCAGATATTCCTTTTAAGGAGAATCCTGCAGCGATCTATGCTGCCACACGTAATGCCCTTTACCGCTCAGGGAAGAAAATTGAAATCCTTGTAAATTATAATAACAAACTTCACTATGTATCCGAGTGGTGGAAACAGCTCTATGGAGAAAGTGAAGGAAAAGACGGGAAGGGTATTTATCCGTCATCGGTGGACAACTCATCGGATCTTCACTCCATGGGACAGTATATTCAGGAAGGAGAGCGAAGTCTGTTTGAAACGGTTCTTAGCGTGGAGGAGAGTGAGCACCAGGTTCTGGTTCCTGAAGATCCGGCAAACCTGGATACCCTCAACTACCTGAAAGGGAAAAAAATTGATCATGTCAACAAAATGGCTGAATTGGGAACTGCACTGGCGCACCTCGATGGCGGGGTTCCAAATATGCGGATCTCCATTCCCAGCCTAAAGGAATACCACCTGGGCCAGCTCCTCTACTTTTTCGAAAATGCCTGCGGCATCAGTGGTTATATGCTGGGAATTAATCCCTTCAATCAGCCTGGAGTGGAAGCATACAAGAAAAATATGTTTGCCCTGCTTGAAAAACCTGGCTTTGAAGAAGAAACAGCCAGCATTAAGGCGAGGATCTAAACAAAACCTATAAATGGATGTTAAAGAACCGGGGATCTTCCCCGGTTTTTTTTTGCTTTGACTAGATGAAGGATTATTTTTCTCGGATCAACCCCACCGTTAAAGGGATCAGCCTTGCATTCCTGGCAACCCTGGGAATGGCGAATGTATATGTGTTTTCTAAAGCGGCTTTGCTGGAAGTGAACTACTTCCAGTTCCAGTTTTACTGGTTCGGCTTTGCCCTGATCTGGATTCTGCCTTTCCTGTATATCTCCGGACTAATCAGGAAAATCCCACATTTAAGCCGCTCCTCCAGGTTTACCCTGATCATCATTGGCCTGCTCGAACTGGGAGCGGCTTCGCTGCTCTTCCTGGCCATTCAGCTTTCCGAGAACCCCACCACCATCTCCTTTCTCTCCAACCTCACCCCCATCTTTGTCACCATGCTGGGAATAAGATTCCTGGGCGAACGTTTTAATGCAATTGAAGCCATTGGAATCGTGCTTACCATTGGAGGTGTAATCCTGATTTCCTATACCCGCGATACCTCCATCAGTGAGTTCTTTGGCAAGGGTTCCGGGTGGATCCTGGTTTCATCCATTTTCTCATCAGTCAGCATCATTACCGCCAAGAGCCGCATCCGGGATATCCACCCCGGAATACTTACCCTGAACAGGGTGGCTTTCATTTTCATTTTTGCCCTGATGGCTATTATCATTCGGCAGGAAAGCCTGGCCATCCCGGGAAAGGCAGCCATAAATATGGCCATCGGATCCCTGCTTGGTCCTTTCCTCACAGGTTTTGCGCAATATTCAGCTCTTAAATATATTGAAGCCTCCCGCACCATGATCATCCAATCTACCAGGAGCCTATTTGTGTTGGTTGGCTCCATGATCTACCTGTCAATTCTTCCCCAGATGCTACAGTTAATCGGTGGAGTGATCACCATTATCGGGGTAATCATTATGACCTGGGGTAAAATGAGGCAAAAGAAAAAGGCAGGAACCTGAACCGATCCCTGCCTCAAACACACTAAACACTAACTAATTACCATTTGCTAATTACTAATTGCCATTTGCTAATTGCCATTTGCCAATTACTATTTGCCAATTACCATTTGCCTCTTTTTACTTTTTACTATTGACTTGCGACTTCTATCTGTCTTGGAGCCTTGGGAAGTGCCTCCTCTTTTTTAGGGAGCTCAACACTCAAAATACCGGCATTATAATTGGCCTTGATATGCTCAGCATCTACGGTCTCAGGTAGCTGAAAACTCCTCTTAAAGGCAGAGAATCTAAATTCCCGACGCATATATTTGCGCCCCTTTTCTTCATTTTCTTCCTTCTGTTCCGACGAAATTGTAAGAATATCATTCTCAAGATTAATAGCGAAATCCTCCCTGCTAATACCAGGAGCGGCGACCTCTATAAGGAACAAGTTTTGATCTTCAGTAATATTCACGGCAGGTGAATTATTTTTGCTGCCTGCAGGTGAAGTTCCATTGAAAAAACTGTCATTGAAAAAATCGTCCCAGTAAGCGGGTACATAAGGTTTGTTGATTCTTGCTAACATTTTAATTTCCTCCTATTTTAGTTCATAATGTTTTTAAACTTCGACCTCCATAGGTCAAAGCTTATGCCAATCGAAAAAGACTGTCATTATGGCATAATTAGCTAAATTAGGGTGTCATTTTGACATTACAGGAAAAAATACATGACAAAAGGTATCAGCTTTTCTTCTTTAAACGATCGATCTCCTTTTGCAGGCCTTCCTCTCTGCGGATATATTCCTGCTCCTGGGACGCAAGGGCTTCTGCCTGTTTCATGGACTGTTCAAAAAGGGCCCTGTTCTGAAGATTTGCCTTGACTTTTGTAAGGGTCGAAGCCAGGGCATCGGCTAACTGTTGCATAAATCCCGCCTGGTAAGCTGGAATCTCTCCCAGGGAGGCCATTTCGATTACCCCGAGCACCTTATTATCTAAAATTACCGGAACAAGCAGTAGACTGGAGGGCATATCCTCACCTAATCCGGAACGAATTTTCATATAATCCGGAGGAAGTTCGGTAATATAGATGAGGTCCTTTTCCAGGGCAGCCCTGCCCACAAGCCCCTCTCCAAACTCATAGGTCTGCCGGGTGAATTTTTCCCTGTCAAATGCATAACTACCACTTAGCACCAGCTCGGGCTTTTGTCCATCCTTTTCATCACTTATAAAAAGCGCCCCCACATCAGCTTCGGTATAAGCCACGAGCTCCCTCATCAACTCTCCGGACAGCTTCTGCAGATCATCTTCGGCTTCCCTGAAAAGCTTAGAGAATTTTGCCAGGCCATTGGCTATCCATGTTCGAATCTCTTCCTCACGCCGTCTACTCTCACTCTCCTTCAAGGAATCCATCAAACTCACTTTCAATGATAGGAGTGCTTCACCAATATCATCGTCGGCGCCCCGTTTTTCATATCTGCCAGAAAAATCCCCCTTAGCCATGGATCCTGCAAAACTGGTAAGCGCATTCAGATTTTCAACGAGTTTTCCCAGCTCCTTCTCCACCTCTCCGATCTCGTCGTTCGAAGGCGAGGCCGTGAAAGCAGGCATCTTCCCCCGGGAAAGCTGAATAACAATATCCCTGATCCTGTGAAGCGGACGCCTTATCCAGTAAACGTGTAACACCCCCGCGAGTATGCTGACCACCATACCAGATGCCGAAAGCAGGCTTACCAGCATATGCCCGCTATTGCGCTCACTTATAAAAATCACAAAAAACAATGCGGCAATGAACAGGTAGGGCAGAAGGATCTTCAATGAGAATGAAAACCTGAATTTCATGGATTCTTTGCTTTCTTAAATATACTTTTTTCTTCTGACGAAATCAAAATGCTCAGCTCCGGGCAACCGCATCAGCCAATTGCTCAAGCCCTCTTCTCAACACCTCCCTGGTGGTCGCAATATTCATACGCTGGTGATCTGCACCTCCCGGACCGAACATCGGACCATCATTCAATCCCAGTCCCGCCTTCTCAATTACAAACTGCTTTAGGGTTTCCTGATCCATGTCCAGGAATGATAGATCCATCCACACCAGGTAGGTAGCCTCAAGCGGGGATATTACAATTCCCGGAATTGCAGTACTTACAAATTCAGTAAGCATTTGATAATTTCCTTCCAGGTAGGTGATTAGTTGTTCGAGCCAGCTGTCACCCTGTGTATAGGCTGCTTCAAAGGCCACCTGTCCGAACAGGCTCCCACCCCCCACATGTACCGCATCCAAAACACGCTCATAACCTTTCTTTAATTCAGGGTTTTCAGTGATAACCGCGGAAGTATACAAACCTGCCAGGTTAAAGGTCTTGCTTGGAGCTACACAGGTAAAGCAAAGCTCAGCCACCTCCTTCCCCAGAGACGCAAAGGGGATGTGCTTATTTCCGAATAAAATGAGATCCGAGTGGATTTCATCACTGACAACCAGCACCTTGTATTGAACCACCAGGGCGGCAAGTTTCTTAAGCTCCTGCTCGGTCCAAACCCTTCCAGTTGGATTATGTGGATTACAAAGGAAGAACATCTTTACCCCCCTTTTAAACGCTTGTTCGAGCTGATCAAAATCGATCGTATATAAGCCATCTTTCTCCACCAGCTGGTTGTACACCAGTTCTCTTTGATGATTGGTCACAGCACTGAAAAAAGGAAAATAGACAGGCGGCTGCACCAGCACCCGATCACCAGGTGATGTAAACTCCAGAATGAGCATATTCAGGGCCGGGACGATCCCCGGACTAAAGCTGAAGGCATCCGGACTCACTTCCCATCCATGCCGGCGACTCATCCAGGCAGCAGCAGCCTCGAAAAACCTGCGTGGTCGATAGGTATATCCATATACCGGGTGAGAAGCCCGCTGCATGATTGCCTCCCGGATAAAATCGGGAACCTCAAAATCCATATCCGCCACCCACATAGGGAGCAGATCTTTTTTTCCAAAAATAACACCGTTCAGGTCATATTTAACACTGTCGGTACCCCTTCTTTCTATATACTTGTCAAAATCGTATTGCATCAAAATATGTATTAGTAAAATGCGTCCTTTCCCGGATAATGAAATTCGCTTTTTGCACGTTCCCTGGGAAAAATAAAATAATCGGCAGTCCCCTCAGAGCAGATCTCACCATCCCCATCCAGCAACTTCATTTCAATGCTGGCAATGCTTCTCCGCTGCTCAAGAAGCCTGGCCCTGAGGAACACTTCACCCTTTGAAATACGGACAGGATTCCTGTAACGAATATTCAATCGCGAGGTTACTCCTGATGTATCCATCTTTACAAGGACAACCCAGCTTGCGATTTCGTCAAGCATGGTAGCCTGGATCCCTCCATGAAGGATGTCATGAAACCCGGCATAATTTTTTCCGGGCACCCACTTGCAAATGATTTCATCCCCATCTTCAAAAAATTCCATTTTTAATCCGATGGAATTACCCGGACTACAGCCAAAACAGTTATACCCTTCTTCGCTGGCATAAGGATTCTTTAATCTTCTCATCTCATTATCCATAATTCCTCCAAAAATACCTAAAACCTTTTTAACTTTGGCTAGCCCATGGTAAGACCAAAAAAACATCTCGGCCAGCATTTCCTGACAGACCCGGCCATCGCACAGCGCATTGTCAATGCCCTGGATTCTCCCCCTGAGGATGTGGTTATAGAAGTAGGCCCGGGTACTGGTATATTAACCAGCTGCTTACTGGAAAAAGAAATTCAACTCTTCCCCGTGGAGATTGATAAAGAATCGGTCGATTACCTGAAGAATAAATGGCCCGAACTAAAGTTGGTGGAAGGGGATTTTTTGAAACTGGACATGGAAAGCTTTCCCTCGGGCAAGATACACATAATCGGCAATTTCCCTTACAACATTTCAAGCCAGATTTTTTTTAAAGTCCTGGAGAACAGGCAGCGGGTCGACTCGGTGGTTTGTATGCTTCAAAAAGAGGTGGCCCAGAGAATCGCAGCTCCACACGGTTCAAAAACCTACGGCATATTAAGCGTCCTTCTGCAGACTTACTACGACATCAGCTATCTGTTCTCGGTTAAACCTGGCTCCTTTCATCCGCCACCTAAAGTAATTTCCGGAGTCATCCGCCTAAAAAGAAATGAGCGCTCTGCCATGCCCTGTGACGAAGTGCTATTTCACCGGGTTGTTAAAACCGTCTTCAACCAGCGAAGAAAAATGATCCGGAACTCCATCCAATCTATTTTACTAAATTTAGAGAGCGATCACGAATTTCTTTCTCTCAGGCCTGAACAGCTTAGTGTACAGCAATTTATCGATCTCACCAGCTGGGTTGAAAAACAGCCCTCCCTTAGCAACGATCTTCAAAAACCGGCAAAGTCATGAACACAGAACTGACTCGCAAACACCTGGATGAACTACGAAAGTTCATCGAAATTAAAGATGATGCTGCTGCATTATTGATGATGGAAGATCTGCACCCCGCCGATATTGCGGAGATCTATGATGACCTTTCTGTTGAAGAGGCCACTTACCTGTACCTGCTGCTCGATCCCCAGAAGGCTTCGGATGTGCTGGTAGAACTGGAGGAGTATGACCGGGAAGCATTCCTGAAATCGCTTCCGTCGGACGTGATCGCAAGCCAGTTTATTGACAATATGGATTCGGATGATGCTGCCGATGTGATCGGCGATCTGACCGAAGAGAAAAAACAGGAGGTCCTCCTGCACATCGACGATCTGGAACAAGCCGGAGACATCGTCGACCTTTTAAGCTACGACGTGGATACTGCCGGCGGACTGATGGCCAAGGAGCTGATCCTTGTGAATGAAAATTGGGGCGTAGCAACCTGCATCAGGGAAATGCGAAAGCAGGCCGAAGACCTGGATGAGTTCTATTACATCTACGTGGTCAGTGATGAAAATGTATTGCTCGGGATACTTTCTCTCAAAGCATTACTGCTGGCAAGCGCTACCACAAAGGTTAAGGACATCTACAATGCTGAAGTCAGAGCGGTTAGAACCGATACCGACTCTGAAGAGGTTGCCAGGATTATGGAAAAATATGACCTGATTGTACTGCCTGTAACCGATTCCATCGGGAGGCTGATGGGAAGGATTACCATCGATGATGTAGTGGATGTAATCCGGGATGAGGCAGAAAAAGACTACCAGATGGCATCGGGTATATCGGCCGATGTGGAGACCACCGACTCGCCGGCCAGGCTCTCAAGGGCCAGGCTGCCATGGCTGATCATAGGCTTGCTGGGAGGAATTGTTGTGGCAGCAGTCATCGGCCACTTCGAGCAGGACATTCAGATTAATCCGGAGATGGCATTTTTCATCCCCCTGATTGCGGCCATGGCCGGAAATGTGGGTATCCAATCCTCTGCCATCATCGTTCAAGGTATCGCCAGCAATAGCCTGGGCTTGGAAAGCACGGGTCGTAAACTGATGAAAGAGCTGCTTGTGGCTCTGCTCAATGGATTCATCCTTTCCGGAATTCTATTTCTCTATAACTTTTTCGTAAGCAAGAATCTGGCACTCACCTTCACGGTAAGCTCTTCCCTTTTCGTAGTCATCATATTCGCTGCTCTGTTTGGCACCCTGATTCCCCTTTTACTGAACAGAGTAAAGATTGATCCTGCACTGGCCACAGGACCTTTCATTACTACCATGAATGACATCATGGGATTGTTCATTTACTTCCTGATGGGAAGAATCCTTTACGGAATATTTATTTGAACAGGATCAAAAGGTGGTATTGATGGCCACGACCGGGTTCATCCTGGCGCCCTGCCAGGCAGGAAAGATGCCACTTATCAGTCCAATGGCACTGGAAATCACGATCCCCACCATGATGTTCTGGAGGGTCAGGCTGATGGCAAAGTCGCTGGAGAGCGAAATCGCTGCAGCACCCAAAAAAACAATTAATAAACCTATGATGCCTCCTGCCAGGGAAAGCATAAGGGATTCAAAAAGAAACTGGAGAAGAATGAAGTACTTCTTTGCCCCCAGGGCCTTCTGAACCCCGATAATGTGGGTTCGTTCTTTCACAGAAACAAACATGATGTTAGCGATACCGAAGCCTCCCACAATGATGGAGAAAAGTCCAATCAGCGTTCCTGCTATTTTCAGGACTGCAAAAAGCTGATCCAACTGGTTATTGATCAAACTGGTCTGGTTGAGTGCAAAACTATCCTCTTCAGAGGGTTTCAATCTTCGGTACGCTCTTAGTATCTGCCGAATTTCAAAAGTGAGTTCCTCCACCGAAACATTCCTTTTAGCCTGAACCCAGATCTGGGGATTGGCCCATTCACGCCGGACATCCACAAAACTCATGTAATATTCCAGTGGCAATATGGCCACCTCATCAAGGATGAAAGCATCAAAAGTTCCCTTCCCTTCCTTTTCCAGGACACCCACAACAAGCACTTTCCTCCCCATCAACTCAATATATTTTCCAATGGGGTCAGCACCTTCAAAAAGTTCGGAAGCAATTTTACTACCGAGAACCACGACATTTCTCCCCGTTTTAGCTTCGATGTGATTGAAATATCTCCCCCTGCTTAATTCAAAGGAACGGATATCCTGAAACCCGTTGGATACCCCGAAAATATCAGCCCTTTCAATGTTGTTGTTCTTATACTCAATCCTTCTCCCTACAGCCGAAAGAAAACATGAATGCTCGGTACTTTTACTCTTCGCCTGTATAAATTCATACTCTTCATAGGTGGCCAGTGGCCGGTTCATATACTTCCACCATGGATACTCATTGCCTTCTTCAGCTGTCCACGGCCACTTCTCAATATAAATCACATCGCTTCCCAGGCTGTTTACACTCTCGCGTATGTTTATCTCCAGCGAATCCACCACCGTATACACGGCAATAATCGCAAATATTCCAATGGTAATTCCCAACAAAGAGAGGGAAGCTCGCAAGCGGTTTGTGGTGACCGCCTGAACGGCCATAATCAGGCTTTCCCAGACCAGACGAATAATTTGCATCGCTTTATTAATAAAATGTTGCTGTTCTGCTTTATAATGTCAGCGGAAACTCTTTCATTTGCATTGAATATCAAAGTTAGTAAGATAGTTTTAATTCCACACCATGGCTTCCCTTAAACAGATTTCCAGTGCGCTTATCTCGGTATACTCAAAAGATGGTCTTGACGAAATTGTAAAAAAACTTCACACATTGGGCGTAAAGCTCTATTCCACAGGAGGTACCTATAGCTTTATTGAGGCGCTTCATATCCCGGTCACTGCTGTTGAAGAGCTTACTTCCTATCCATCCATCCTGGGTGGCAGGGTAAAAACCCTTCACCCAAAAATATTTGGAGGAATTCTGGGGCGGAGAGAAGTTGAAAGCGACCTGGATCAACTAGCTGAATATGAGATTCCCGAAATTGACCTTGTCATTGTGGACCTCTATCCTTTTGAGGACACAGTCGCTTCGGGAGCAGGAGACCAGGATATCATTGAAAAAATTGATATCGGGGGAATTTCCCTGATCCGGGCTGCAGCAAAAAACCACAAGGATGTTCTGGTGGTGGCCTCCATGGAACAGTATGAGCCACTGCTTACGTTGCTTGAGACCGGCGGCGGAACCACTACACCCCAGGAACGAAGAGCCTTTGCCGCTGAAGCATTCAACGTATCCAGTCACTACGACACTGCAATCTTCAATTATTTTGACCAGGACAGGGGATCTGCGCTAAAGGTGAGTATCGCCAGCTCCAGGGCCCTCAGATATGGTGAAAATCCACATCAGGAGGGTATATTTTACGGCGACCTGGACGATCTTCTTGAACAATTGCATGGTAAGGAAATCTCCTATAATAACCTGCTGGACATTGATGCAGCCGTGGGGCTGATAAGCGATTTTGAGGATACTACATTCGCCATCATGAAACATAACAATGCATGCGGACTGGCATCCAGGGATAAGTTGGTGGATGCATGGAATGATGCACTGGCAGGCGACCCGGTTTCAGCCTTTGGAGGAGTTCTTATAACCAACAAAACCATTGATGCAGCGACTGCCGAAGAAATGCATAAGATCTTTTTTGAGGTGGTAATCGCACCGGATTATGATGAAGAAGCCCTTAAAATTCTGAAGCAAAAGAAGAACCGCATTATCCTTGTTCAAAAGGAAACTGTACTGCCCGGGAAAACTATAAGGACCATTCTGAACGGTGTGATGCTTCAGGACAGGGACACAGCTGTTGAAAGCAGCAAAGACATGAAGCCTGCCAGCTCCAATATTCCGAGTGCAGCACAGTTGGAGGACCTGGTATTTGCAAACAAAATTGTGAAACATAGCAAATCCAACGCCATTGTGCTGGCAAAAAACAAACAATTGCTAGCCTCGGGAGTCGGCCAGACTTCCCGCATCGATGCGCTTAAGCAGAGCATCAGTAAGGCAGAGCACTTCAACCTCGATATACATGGAGCTGTGATGGCTTCCGACGCATTTTTCCCCTTTGCAGACAGTGTGGAAATTGCCGGGAAAGCAGGAATTAAAGCAGTGGTACAACCCGGAGGGTCGGTGCGCGACCAGGAGTCAATTGACTATTGCAATGACAACGGTATAGCCATGGTTTTTACAGGAATCAGACATTTTAAACATTAAAATAAAGAATAAATCATATGGGATTGTTTTCTTTTCAACAGGAGTTAGCCATTGACCTGGGCACGGCCAATACAATCATCATTTACAATGACAAAGTTGTGGTCAACGAACCATCCATCGTTGCCATTGATCAACACACAGGAAAGTTAATAGCGATCGGAGAGAAAGCTCGCCAAATGCACGGGAAGACCCATGAGGATATCAAAACGATAAGACCATTGCGAGACGGGGTTATTGCCGATTTCCAGGCAGCAGAACTCATGATCAGGGGCATGATCAAAATGATAAATACCAAAAAACGCCTCTTCTCTCCTTCCCTGAAAATGGTGGTCTGTATTCCTTCGGGGAGCACAGAAGTGGAACGGCGGGCAGTGCGCGACTCCTCGGAACATGCAGGTGGACGCGATGTCTATATGATTTTTGAGCCTATGGCCGCAGCCATTGGGATAGGACTGGATGTGGAAGCACCTGAAGGATGCATGGTTGTTGACATCGGGGGAGGAACCACCGAAATTGCGGTAATTGCACTGGGCGGAATTGTGTGCAATCAGTCGATCCGGGTAGCAGGGGATGGATTCACAAGTGATATCCAGACCTACATGCGTCACCAGCACAACATTAAAATTGGGGAACGTACCGCAGAAGAAATTAAGATTCACGTGGGTTCAGCACTCCCGGAACTGGACGAACCACCACAGGACTTTTACGTAAGGGGGCCAAATCTGATGACAGCACTCCCCATTGAAATACCTATCTCCTACCAGGAAATTGGTCACTGCCTGGATAAATCAATCTCAAAGATTGAAACATCCATCCTTTCAGTACTGGAACAGACTCCCCCCGAACTTTATGCAGATATTGTAACCAAGGGCATTTACCTGGCAGGTGGCGGAGCACTGCTCCGAGGGCTGGATAAAAGGCTTGCTGAGAAAATATCCATTCCCTTCCATATTGCAGAGGACCCCCTGCAGGCGGTTGCCCGCGGAACCGGGATTGCCCTGAGGAATGTAGATAAATTCCCTTTCCTGATGCGTTAGGGAAGGGTCCTGGAAAAAATATATGAGGACACTACTCAGGTTTATTCAGAAGTATTCCGACTTTCTATTGTTTCTGATTCTTGAAACAGTGGCTATCATCCTCATGGCACAGGGCAGCGAATTCCAGCGTTCGAAAATCGTAGGGCTCAACAGGCAGGTTTCAGGACTGATGTACAATAAAGTGAACGGTACACGGGAATACCTTTCGCTGAAAGAAGCGAACAGCATCCTGTCGCTCGAGAATACCGCTTTGAGAAACAGGCTCGGGCAAATGGAACAGCTCATGGACAGCTCGGTGGTTTATACAGAATCAAGGGAAGCTTACCAGTACCACTTTGTACCAGCCAGGGTTATTCACAACAGTGTATATAAGCAGTATAACTACCTCACCATCAACCAGGGGGAGAAAAATGGGGTATTCAAGGATATGGGGGTGATCTCCGACCAGGGAGTAGTAGGAATTGTTCTTGAAACTTCCGACAACTTCGCCACTGTAATCCCTGTCATCAACCTCGACTTTCGACTCAGTGTAAAGCTGAAGTCTAACAATTATGCTGGAATCCTCCAGTGGCATGGCAAAACACCCCTGTTCGCTGAATTAAATGAAATCCCGTTTCACCTGGAAATGGTTGAAAATGACACCATCATTACCAGTGGCTTTTCCTCCATCTTCCCCGAAGGTATCAATGTGGGAACCATTGAATCATACTCCCTCGAAAAGGGTAATTTTTACGAAATCAAGGTCAGGCTCTTCACAGATTTCCAGAGCCTGTTTCATGTGAATGTCATCCGGAATTATCAAAAGGAAGAACAGTTAAACCTGGAGGATCGGGCAAGCTAATGTATATCATATCAAGAAATATAGTCCGCTTCGCAGTATTAATCGTCTTCCAGGTCCTGGTCATGGACAATGTGATGATCAGCGGGTACATGGTTCCATATGTGTACCTCCTTTTCATCCTGCTGATGCCCTTTGAAACGCCCAGATGGATTGTACTTCTTTCGGGCTTTTTCCTGGGTCTGGGAATAGACCTTTTTGAGCACACCCCGGGAATACACACTGCAGCCACCGTCCTGATTGCATTTGTACGCCCCTATGTCCTCAACCTTCTGTCCCCACGCGATGGCTATGAACCGGAGACCTTTCCCCGAATCCACTACTATGGCTTCGCCTGGTTCCTGAAGTATACCCTGCTAGTGGTACTGGTGCATCACCTTGCGCTCTTCTACCTGGAAGTATTCCAGTTGCAGAATTTTTTAAGTACCTTGCTCCGGGTGATCCTCAGTGCAGCCCTCTCCACTTCATGCATTGTGCTGAGCCAGTATTTTGTATTCCGGAAATAGATGAACCAGTTTTCTGACAGAAGGTATGTTTTCGCTGTGATCATTATTCTGGTTGGCCTGGTCTACATCATCAGGTTATTCCACATCCAGGTACTTGATAAATCCTACGAAAAATTTGCTTTGAGCAATGCTCAGAGCGTCAGGGTTATCTATCCCGCCAGGGGCCTGATCTATGATCGCAACGGGGAAATTATGGTCTACAACCAGGCGGCCTACGATGTTATGGTAATCCCCCGACAGCTCGAACCCTTCGACACCACCGAAATATGTAGCATACTTAAGATCACCCGGGAAAGCATGAAAGAAAGACTGCAGTCGGCCCGTTCATATTCCTACCGCGTTCCCTCAGTATTCATGAAACAGGTAAGTTATGAGAACGCTGCACTCTTACAGGAGAAACTATACCAGTACCCGGGCTTTTATGTACAGACCCGAACCCTGAGGAAATACACAAGGCCCATTGCCTCACACGCACTGGGTTATGTGGGAGAAGCAGACCAGCAAACCCTGGACCAGGATTCATATTATCAGCTGGGAGACTACATTGGTGTTTCCGGAATTGAAAAAGCCTACGAACCTTACCTCAGGGGTGAAAAAGGCAAAAACGTCTTCCTCAAGGATGTGCATAACCAGACCATTGAATCCTACCAGGAAGGAAAACTGGATAAAACGGTTGAAGTAGGACTCAATCTTGTAAGCACACTGGATGCTACGCTCCAGGAGTATGGGGAACAGCTGATGAAACCCTATATTGGCAGTGTGGTAGCCATTGAGCCAGCCACAGGTGAAGTTCTGGCCCTTGTAAGCGCACCTTCCTTCCCTCCGGATCTGCTTGTTGGAAGAAATCTTGGGACCAGTTTCAAGCAACTCTCCACCGATACCCTGAATCCCCTTTTCAACCGCGCTCTGATGGCCCAATATCCTCCCGGTTCTACTTTCAAAACAATGATGGGCCTGATCGGACTGCAGGAGAAGGTTATTTCTGAATCAACTGAACATCACTGTTATTATGGATTCTATGTTGGAAGCATCCATACAGGATGCCACCTTCATGAAACGCCCCTGAACCTGGTGGAAGCAGTTCAACATTCCTGCAATACCTATTTCATTCAAACCCTTAAAAGCATTCTCCAGGATGTAAAATTCAAGTCAACTGCCGACGCATACACCAATTGGAGAAACCACCTGCTCTCCTTTGGCTTAACAAAGCCCCTTGGCATCGAATTAACCAATGAGCTGAACGGTAACATTCCCGAATCAGGATATTTCAACCGGCTTTATGGAGAAAATCACTGGAACTACCTGACAGTTCGCTCCCTGGGCATCGGACAGGGTGAATTGCTCATCACACCCATTCAGATGGCTAACATGACTGCTGCCATCGCCAACCGCGGATATTACCTGACACCTCACCTGGTTAAAGAAATTGAGGGTGAGGCCCAGATAGACCCTTCATACACCACCAGGCACTACACCTCCATCGACACCGCAAATTTTACGCCCATTGTAAACGGAATGGACCTGGTGATTAACGGCGGACCGGGGTCCACGGCGAGAAATGCAAAAATCCCCGGAATAACTGTTTGTGGCAAGACCGGAACTGCTGAGAATCCGCATGGCAATGATCACTCCATATTCATTGCTTTTGCCCCCAAGGACAATCCTAAAATTGCCATTGCTGTTTACGTGGAGAACCAGGGATTCGGAACCACCTATGCTGCACCCATTGCCAGCCTGATGATTGAAAAGTACCTGACTGGCGAAGTCAAACGCAGCTGGTATGAAAACTGGGTCATGCAAAGAGACCAGGTGGTTGTAAGAAAGAAAAGTCAGCCTGCCGATACGAGCGAAGCTGATACGGATACAAGCGGACAAAAGCATTAGAAGGATGGATCGGAGAAACAACATCTATGCAAACATCGACTGGCTTTCCATACTGTTATGGCTTATGATTGTGTTATTTGGCTGGATGAATATTTATTCGGCCAATATCATGGAAGCCGATTCGGGAATGTTCGACCTCTCACAAAGATTCGGTAAGCAGATGATATGGATAGGAGCATCCATAGCCCTTGCCATATTGCTGTTTATCCTGGATGCAAAATTTTACATCTATTTCTCATATATACTTTATTTCATCCTGGTACTGATTCTGATGGCTGTCCTGGTATTTGGAACAGAAGTGAATGGGGCGAAAAGCTGGTTTGTAATTGGGGGCTTTCAATTTCAGCCCTCGGAATTTGCAAAACCTCTCACTGCTCTGGCACTGGCGAGATTGCTTACTTCGCACAACTTTGAACTTAAAAGATTTACAGACCTGATAAAAGCTCTTATTATAATTGCCATGCCCCCGGCTCTGATCATGCTTCAGCCCGACCTGGGTTCCACACTTGTATATGTTGCTTTTATTTTTGTGCTTTTCAGAGAGGGTTTTTCAGTCAACGTTATGTTAATGCTAATTGCCCTGATGTTCCTCTTCTTTGCCACCTTACTAGTTGACAAGGCGATCATCCTGCTTTTCCTGGTATTGGTGGGCCTACTGATCTATGCCATTGGATCCAGGGCCTCAAAAAGGGCGGCCATATTTGGGTTCTGGATTGCAGCAATCTTTGGCCTGTTATTCGGATTAAGCCGACTGCTGAAGATTGAGACATCCCTTTTTCTGATCGGACTTCTGACCATCTTTCCCATGTCTGTTTATTTCCTTATAAAAGGGATTAGCACAAGAAGTTATGGCCCCATGAAAATTTTTGCCGGGGTCATTATAGCAATCCTCTTCACCATCACGGTGGACTTTTCAATGAATAAGATCCTGAAACCTCACCAGCAACACAGGATCTATGTAACCCTCGGGATAGAAGATGACCCCCAGGGAGTAGGATACAATGTTAATCAATCCAAGATTGCGATTGGCTCTGGCGGTTTTAAAGGCAAAGGATACCTGAATGGCACCCAGACCAAACTCCATTTTGTGCCAGAACAAAGCACTGACTTCATTTTTTGTACCGTTGGAGAAGAATGGGGATTCCTGGGGACCAGCTTTGTCATCCTTCTTTATGTTTTTCTTATGCTTAGAATGATTATGCTGGCGGAAAGGCAGCGTTCTGCATTCAGTCGAATTTTCGGATACGGCTTTGTATCGGTGCTATTCATCCATTTTGCAATTAACATAGGTATGACAATCGGAATTCTGCCTGTAATTGGCATTCCCCTTCCCTTTTTCAGCTATGGAGGATCTTCGCTCTGGGCATTTTCCCTCTTCCTTTTTATATTTCTCAGGCTGGATGCCAGCCGGCTTGAAATGCTTAGCTAAGCAGGGCCATTCTTTCAAAAGTCCCTGTTTTTTCGTACCTTTGCAGTCCGCAAAAATTCTCTCCTTTATGAAGTATAAAGCATATACACGACATAATTTCCTAAAAATGCCCGCTTTCGGGAAGCTAAGCCCAGAGCAGGTTCATGCCATCAATATTGTTTCTGAAGTATTGCCATTCAAAACCAACAACTATGTAGTCAATGAGCTGATCGACTGGGATAATTATGAAACGGACCCCATGTATATTCTTAATTTTCCACAGGAAGCGATGCTCAAATCACCTCAGTTCAACACCCTTTCAAAGATGTTGAATAGCGGGGCTAGTAAACCGGATGTGGCAAGGTATGTTAACGAGATCAGGCATACAATGAACCCTCATCCTGCCGGTCAACTCGAACATAACGTCCCCACGCTCAACGGCGAAAAACTCACTGGCATACAGCACAAGTACCGTGAAACCATGCTTTTCTTTCCCAGCCAGGGACAAACCTGCCATGCTTACTGTACCTTCTGTTTCAGGTGGCCTCAGTTCACCGGTCTCAGCGAGCTGAAATTTGCAATGAAACAACCTGCGCTGGTAAGTGCTTACCTGAAGGAGCATCCGTCACTGACAGATATTCTGATAACCGGAGGGGATCCCATGACCATGAAGGCCTCAGTCCTTGAAAAATACCTTGATGCCATTATGGCGGCCGACCTTCCCCACCTGAAGACCATCAGGATTGGAACCAAGTCCCTTTCATTCTGGCCATACAGGTATATATCAGATCCCGATTCCGGACAGATGCTGGATATTTTTCGTAAGATATCGGACCGTGGCCTGAACGTAGCATTTATGGCCCATGTGAATCACCCGAGAGAACTCGAAACAGATGCAGTGAAGGAAGCGGTAAAAAGAATCCGGGAAACAGGCGCCCAGATACGCACACAGTCTCCTTTGCTCAATCACATCAATAACGAAGCGAATATCTGGGCCGATATGTGGAAAAGCCAGGTTAATATGGGCATTATACCTTACTATATGTTTGTTGCGCGCGACACAGGTGCCCAAACCTATTTTGGAGTAAACCTGGAAGAGGCATTCCACATCTTCAATGAGGCATATAAAAAGGTAAGCGGAATATGCAGAACCGTTCGCGGACCCAGCATGTCGGCCGGTCCCGGGAAGGTGAGAATTGTTGGAATAACCGAAGTCAGGGAAGAGAAAGTTTTTGTGCTGGAATTTCTCCAGGGCAGAAACCCCGACTGGGTGGGCAAACCGTTTTTTGCAAAATACGACCCGCAGGCACTATGGCTAGATGACCTTGAGCCGGCATTCGGGGAAAAAGAATTTTTCTTTGAAAAGGAGTACAGAAAACTGCTCAAGGTAGATACACTCCCCGGTCACAAGCTGAACACAGAAAATAAGCAGTACGCTTAAGCCTGTCAACAATTGGGGTAGCCAGCCCTTTTTTCATCAATGGTTATCTGGTACTTTTCCTCAAGGAAAGCGATAATCAGAGGGAAAAATTCAAGGAAATCCTCCTCGAACACAGCGTACTGGTCCCTGAGCACTTCCACGGCATAGCTGGCATGATTGGGAAGAGAAGTATTATCCGACATACGTTCAAGGACCAGTTCGATTCCATCCACCGTGCGGTATGCCATCATCCAGTTATTTTCCAAAAAAGTAGGAAACCACCTTTTTATTGCCTCGGGCAATACCTTGTAATTGCGCTTCAGCAAATCGTAGGTTCTACTCACAAAGTCCTGAAGGGATATATCTGAGAACTGATCCCACTGACAGGCCAGGAAGTGATCGTAAAAGATATCTATGATGATCCCTGCATATTTATGATACCTGGGGGCGACACGCTGCTTGTTACGCTTTGTAATCAGGTGCATATCGGTGAAATAATCGATGTCACGGTGAATCAGGATTCCTTTCTTAATCTGTTCCGGGAACTGCAGGTAATTCCGTCCTTTTACATAGTCACCCATGAAATTCCCTACAATAATTTCCTCACTGCATCCAGACAAATAGGTATGTGCTAAAAAATTCATTCTTAAGTAATACGTTGAAGTTATAAAAATGTTTTCACGCACAGCTATTATACAGCATATTCGGTAACACTGAGCGCATATTCGTATAAATTTGAGTACTCCAATTAAAAAAACACAATTTTATGACCAGGAAAAACATTTTGATTATGGGAGCTGCCGGAAGGGACTTTCATAACTTCAACACCTATTTCAGGGATCGGGAAGAGTACAATGTGCTGGCCTTTACGGCTGCACAGATCCCAGACATTGACGGACGAAAATACCCGGCCGAGCTTGCCGGAAAATTGTATCCCAAGGGGATTCCCATATATGCAGAGGAGGAAGCCTCCCGTCTTATTAAAGAACTTGGCATTAAGACTGTTGTTTTTTCATACAGCGACCTGCCCTACCAGCGTGTGATGGAAAAAAGCGCAATGGTAAATGCAGCAGGAGCGAATTTCGCCCTTCTTGGGACCAATGACACCATGATTAAAAGCACTAAACCTGTTATTTCGGTCTGTGCGGTAAGAACAGGATGCGGTAAAAGCCAGACATCCAGGCGCGTGATTGAGATCCTTATGGAAAAGGGCTTAAAGGTTGTTGCCATAAGACACCCCATGCCCTATGGTGACCTGGTGGCCCAAAAGGTTCAACGTTTTGCAAAGGTGGAAGATCTTCAAAAACATAAGTGCACTGTTGAAGAAATGGAAGAATATGAGCCCCATGTTGTCAGGGGAAACGTTATCTATGCCGGAGTCGATTACGAGGCCATTGTCAGGGCAGCCGAAAATGATCCTGATGGCTGCGATATTATTATCTGGGACGGGGGCAACAACGATTTTTCTTTTTATAAGCCCGACCTTACAATCGGGGTAGTCGACCCCCACAGACCAGGCCATGAACTATCGTACTACCCAGGCGAGGTTGTACTCAGAACATCCGATGTAGTGGTCATCAACAAGATTGACAGTGCAGCACCGGAAGGCATACAGATGGTGAGAGAGAGCATTGAAAAAGTGAACCCCGATGCCATTGTGATCGATGGAGCCTCTCCCATCCGTGTCGACAATCCGGAGGTAATCAAGGGGAAACGAGTACTTGTGGTTGAAGATGGCCCAACCCTTACTCATGGAGAAATGAAAATCGGCGCGGGTGTTGTGGCGGCCAAAAAATTTGGAGCCTCAGAACTGGTTGACCCCAGACCCTTTACAGTGGGCAAGTTGAGCGAGACCTTTGAAATCTACCCGAATATTGGCGTCTTGCTGCCTGCCATGGGCTATGGTGAACAGCAGCTAAAAGACCTGGAAACTACAATTAACAATTGCGATTGTGATTCAGTAGTGATTGGCACACCCATCGACCTTAGCAGAATCATCACCATTAAAAAACCTTTCACCCGGGTCTATTATGATCTCCAGGAGATAGGCGAACCGAACCTTGAAGGAGTCATCAATGAATTTCTTAAAAAGAAGCATATTAGCTAGGCAAAGACTTCTGATTTTTGTTCTTCTCGCAGCCGTGGTGGTCTCCTGTGACCACCCGGCTATGGAGAAGGTACTGATGAGGACGGAGATGGGAGATATAACCCTGGAGATTTATCCGGATAAAGCACCTGTCACAGCCTCCAATTTTCTTGCCCTCGTGGACCAGGGTGTTTATACGAATGCTGTCTTCTACAGGGTTGTCAGAATGGACAACCAGCCGCAAAACAAGGTAAAGATTGAAGTCATCCAGGGCGGATTGTTCAATGACAGCCTTATCAACAACTTCACTCCCATTGAACATGAATCCACCGGGGAAACCGGAATCCTGCATACCGACGGTGTGATCTCCATGGCAAGAATGGAACCCGGAACAGCCTCTACAGAATTTTTCATTTGCGTGGGAAACCAGCCTTCCCTCGACTACGGGGGAGACCGGAATCCGGACGGAGAAGGGTTCGCTGCCTTTGGGCGGGTAAGTGAAGGTATGGATGTGGTGCGAAAAATTCAGATCCTTCCCGACAGCGGACAATACCTGCCGGATAAAGTCCTGATAAACAGCATGCAAAAGATCAGGTAAAAAAGATTCTGGTTTCTATTTTAAGGATTTTTATTGTATTATTGCAATACCACTTAGGCCGATAACATTGTATCGATGAAGAGACTATTGTTATTTATTGCCGTCAGTGGTATTTTTTTTTCCGCATTTTCCCGGCAGGATACAGCCTATCCCAAGAAGATCTACACCACTTTCGAAGTACTCATCCCTCCTGAAATAGACGGGTCTATTGATGATGAAGCATGGAACAGGGTTCCCTGGGAGGGTGGATTTCAAATGTTCGAACCCTATGATGACAGACCTGCTACCCAGGAGACAAGATTCAAAGTGGTCATCGACAGAGAGAACATTTACATTGCCATCAGGGCCTTTGATGCAGCACCAGACAGCATCGTCCGAAGGCTTACCCGGCGGGACGATATTGATGGTGACATGGTGGCCTTTCAGCTGGATAGTTACCACGATCTGCAAACTGCATTTACCTTCTTTATAAGTGCTGCCGGATCTAAATTTGATGCCTACGAAACAGAGGATGGGGATCATATGGATGAAACCTGGAATCCTATCTGGTGGGTAAAAACCAGGATTGACGACCTGGGTTGGACCGCCGAGGCAAAAATACCCTTCAGCCAGCTGCGTTTTGACAGGAGTTCGGAGGGCGTTTGGGGGTTTCAGGTGGCCCGGGAGATATTCCGGAGCAGTGAGACCTCATTATGGCAACCCATTTCAAAGGAAGCGCCAGGATGGGTCCACCTCTTAGGAGAACTACACGGTCTCCAGGATATCGACCCCAAGAAACAGGCAGAGATTATTCCCTATGCGCTTACGGGGAGTGAGTGGTTCGAGAAGGAAGCTGAAAATCCCTTCAGGGAAGATGGTTACAGGAGGATCCTGAATGCCGGACTGGATGCCAAATTGGGAATTACAAATAACTTCACACTGGATCTAACGGTGAATCCTGACTTCGGACAGGTTGAGGCTGATCCCTCAGAGGTGAATCTCACTGCCTTTGAGACCTTTTTCGAGGAGCAAAGACCCTTCTTCATTGAAGGTAAAAACATTTTCGATTTTGGACTGGCATCATTCAGCATGAGCAATATGTTCTATTCCAGGCGCATAGGCCGACAGCCCCAACATGACCCCGATCTTGAGGAGGGAGCCTATACCAGGGTGCCCGAATTCACGAATATACTGGGAGCAGCTAAAATCACCGGTAAAACAAAGAAGGGCCTGTCCCTTGGAGTTATGGAGAGTGTAACATCAGGCATGCTGGCAGAGATAGATACGGAAGGAAACCGTACTTTTCAAACTGTAGAACCGCTTTCCAACTATTTTGCAGGCAGGGTCGCACGGGAGTTCAACAAGGGCAACACCATCCTGGGAGGTATTCTAACTTCAACCACTCGATTTAACGATGAGGAACACCTTAATTACCTCCATTCTTCCGCCCTGAGCGGGGGACTCGATTTTCAGCAATACTTCAAGGACCGAAAGTACATTGTTTCCTTTTCCGCATACATGAGCCAGGTAAATGGGACAGAAGAGGCCCTAATCCGGACGCAGCGTTCACCGGTTCATTACTTTCAGCGGCCCGATGCTGACTACCTGGTTCTTGATTCTACCCGCACCTCCCTTTCAGGATATGGAGGGAGCCTTCGGGTGGGGAAACAGAGTGGTCGTTTCAATTTCATGATATTCCTTACTGCAACTTCGCCCGGACTGGAACTCAACGACCTGGGATTTATAACCTCCAGCGATGAGATTTTTCAGGTCTTCTGGATGGGTTACAAGTTTAATGAACCTTTCAGTATATTCCGGAGTGCCTCCATCAATTTGAACCAGTGGAGCGGATGGGACTTTGGCGGAAACCAACAGATTATAGGCCTTAACATCAACGGGCATGCAGAATTTACAAATCTATGGCACTCGGGCTTTTTTGTTTCCACTGAGTCAGACCTGCTTACAAACTCAGCACTGCGTGGCGGGCCTTCAATCATCCTTCCGGGTGATTTCAATGCTTCTCTTTTCCTGTCCACAAGTTCCAGGAAAAAGCTGGAAGCAGAATTAGATCTGGATTACCAGCTTGGATATGAAGATTCTGGAAGCAGATACGGATTTGAATTCGAGTTGGGCTATAAACCCATCAGCAACCTGAATATCTCCATTCTACCCGAATTCAGCTACCGACAACGCGAATTGCAGTATGTGGAACAGCAACAATTCAACACAGATGAGCGGTATATCTTCGGTGCCATTGATCAGAAAACACTGAGTATGTCTATCAGACTTGATTTGATCCTCACTCCGGAATTGACCATTCAGTTTTGGGGACAACCCTTTATTGCCACAGGCAAATACAATACATTCAAATATATAACGGATCCTAAAGCAATCCGCTTTCACGATCGCTTCCGCAACTACGACGCAACAGAAATTTCTTACGACCCTGGAGAAGAAATGTACAGTGTTAATGAATCAGAATCGGGACTGAATTATGAATTTGAAAATCCCGAGTTCAACATCAAAGAGTTCCTTGCAAACCTGGTATTCCGGTGGGAGTACAGGCCTGGATCATTTATATACCTCGTGTGGTCCCAATCCCGTTCAGGTTTTGACCCATACGGGGAGTTCCGGCTTGGAAAAAACTTCAATGATATCTGGGATATACATCCCACGGATGCCATCCTCCTGAAGGTCTCTTTCAGAATAGGGAGATAAGAGAGGTTCTGCAAAATTCGATTATACCAGGGGCTTAGTCGCAGACCTTGTCTGCCAGACCGTTTGCCTGCGAATCCCAGCAATGCCATAAGTCATCGCCAAAAAATACAGGCGCCATAACACGCCCTTCGATGGTGGTGATATTCCACTCAATATCACTGGTGCCGCCGGCCATTGAAATTGTATAAGCTGCATCAAATACATTCCCGGGAATATATTCCCACATGATAGAACTTCCGGTTTCTGCCTTTCCCGGCTCGGTATAGGTGTATGTAAGATCGGCTGCTTCGCTTTCAAAATCCATATTCCATCCAACCTCAAGAACAGAGATGGTTCCATCCTTATAAAAGGTCCAGTCTGCCTGGGTATGGTCATATCTAACCATACCATCAAACCACTTCACCCCGGCATTGGGGGCTGAAGCATCGGCAATGACCATCTCCACTGAAAACTCCTCATTACTAATCCGTTTTCCGGTAAGGGTGGCCGAATAATTCAGCCCGTTCAAAGGAAACTCATAAGACCATTCCCAGGTATTATCGCCCAGATACTCCGGAGTCTGCTGAAGGGCATGGCCATACGCTGCTACAGGCAGGGCAGAAGTCAGGGTAACCGCCAAATTCCAGAACCCCACGTTAACATATGAATAAAGGAAGTTTGTATAGGTATTAGCACTTCCTTTCTGGCCAGCTGGTTCTTCCGAAAAATCGGAAAAATCCATCATCATACTCTCCACGGGAGGCAGCTCGGGCCTCTGATCAACCGGTTCACTGTCACATGAGCTAACAGTCAACATCAAAAAAGTGGCAAGAACGGACATTGCAAAAAAATTCATCTTTTTTTTCATAATCTGTATAATTGAATAAAAACACATATGTCCTTTAACGCGGAAATTGAATCTTTGTTACAAATAAGATAAATTCAAGTAAATTGGGATGGCAATTTTTCTAAACCATATCACGAGAAAGACCCGAACAACGTTTAAAGGCATCTTGGATGGTATCCATCAACTCTGATTTTCTCCAGGGCTTTGTCAGGTATCTGAATATCAATTCTTTATTAAAGCCCTCCAACATAATTTCCGACTCCAGGAAACCTGTCAGAAGCATGCACATCTTCTCCCGGTTGGTCTTTTTAATCTCCTTGATGAAATCAAGTCCGTTCATCACAGGCATCTTCAGGTCCGAAATTAT
>CAZRPW010000004.1:0-13868 GCA_964601975.1 uncultured Bacteroides sp. | reverse complement strand
GATGATCACCTGAATATCCGGATTCGTTTTCAGGATTTCCAGACCCTCCTTTCCGGAGGATGCAGTAAGAACCTCCAGCTCATTCCTAAATGTGAGCTGCAGCAATTCCAGGTTGATTTCCTCGTCATCTACGTAAAGAATTCTGGGAAGGCGCATGCCATTAAAAACCTTTTCGATGATCTTCGGCTGTGACCACCTGGTAAGACTTATCAACAATAAGGTCCGCCTGTGGTTTCAAAGCATCAACAGCATCATGTTCCGTCGGCAATATGGTGGTAAGGAAATCACTATGTGCTTCCTTCATCCTGATAAGCTGGTTGATTTTTGTCTCATGAAAAGTAAGGTCAATGAAAACCTTCAAATCAACATCCGGGGTATTGATGGCGTAAAGCCCGTCAATAATCAGCAGGTCTATCTTGCTAAAATCGGTAATCAGTTTGTCCACCTGCTCTGGAATCAAATCGATGCAGGGGATCATGCATTCCTGCTCCTCCTTAAAATCTCGAATGGTTTTCCTGATTTTTATCCAGTCGTATTCCTCAAGACCAATCTTGTCAAAACCCTTATTCCTACGCCATTCCTCTCGAAGCAAGGGCTGGATCTTATAATAATTATCTGTGTGAATAATCTTTACCCGCACATGCTCTTCCTTTAACCTCTTCCCCAGAGCATGGGCCAGTTCGGATTTCCCCGATCCGGATTCTCCCGAGATACCGATCACGTAACGGTATCGCTCATCCAGCTTTTCCCGGGCCTCCTTCACCTGCTCATAAATAGACTGGGCTGCATCTTTGTGCATGTCATTTATCAGAAGTACATCGCCTAACATAGCATCCTTGATTTGATTAACATTTCATTGTAAACCACTCTCCCCGGGGAAGTTCAGTTTTGACCCCGCAAAGATGAACGATTATTTTCTCCTTTCCTGCATTTTCAGCAAAAATTTTAAGCGCTCCGGGACTAACAGCAAGCTGGTAATGAGTGTCCCTGAAATAAAAGCCAAATTCGAGACTGGTCCAGTGATCTGGCAGAGCCGGATTAATCACCGGAAAGGATCCTTTCAGATTCACTCCACCAAAGGTGAAAACTACATCACAAACTGTTCCCGCCATTACACCACAATGGATGCCTTCCCCTGTGGTGCCCCCCTGAATATCCACCAGGTCACTTCTTAGTGCATCCATAAAGAGCGCCCAGCCACTATCCTTTCTCCCCATCTGCCATGCCAGCCTGGCGTGCACCAGCCTGCTGAGTGTAGAACCGTGAGAGGTTCGTTTGATGTAGTAGTCATAATTGGTCTCCAGGTAATTTTCCGGAAGCTCATAGCCCAGGGACTTCAATATGGCAGTGACGCCACTCTCATCCAGATTATAGAAACTCATCAGCATGTCTGCCTGTTTAGCCAGCTTGAATTCATCGGGCGATTTCCCTTCCGCCTTTAAAATACGGTCGAGCCGATGAATATCCCCATACTGTTTCCTGTAATGATCCCAGTCAAGTTCTTCGAGCCCGAAGTAACCCATGAATTGCTCTATTACCCCTTCATCATTAAGGCCCAGGGCCAGCTTTTGCCGAACTTCATCCCAATGCTCCAGTTCCTGGTCTGTGATCTCCAGCTTCGATAATACCCGTTTTCTGTGGTCGGCCGATATCTCCCCGGCAATCCGGAGCGCTTTATCAAGCATCCAGCTTACCATAATGTTGCTGTAGGCATTATCTGTAAGTCCGCCCTCAGTGCTTCCGGGCAGTTTTTCATGAAATTCATCGGGCCCCATCACTGCATCAATGTGATAGCGCTCCCCTGTTGCATCCTTACGGACCTTGCTGACCCAGAACCTGGAGATGTCCATAATGAGCTCTGCTCCGTACATTTCCATAAACTCAAGGTCGCCAGTGTTGTGATAGTAGTTCCATGTATTATAGGCGATGGAAAGAGAAATATGCCTCTGCAGGGAACTGTAATCCTCTCCCCACTCGCCCGACAGGGGGTTCAGGTGAATCACCTGGGTTTCTTCCCTGCCATCACTTCCACTTTGCCATGGAAACATTGCACCCTTATAGCCATACTCTTTTGCATAAGCCCGGGCAGTATCCAGCCTCCTGAAGCGATACATCAGAACTGATTTAACCACCTCCGGACAATGAAGCAAATAAAGCGGCAGCATATATAATTCATCCCAGAAAATATGTCCCCGGTAAGCTTCCCCATGAAGTCCCCTGGGGCCAATTCCGGCATCCAGCCCGGCATGATGACGTGAAGCTGAAACCATCATATGGTAAAGATGCAACCTCACCAGTCGCTGTGACTCCCTGTCTCCACCAATGCTGATGTCGATCTTGTTCCAGATCTTCTCCCATGCCAGGGAGGACAGCTCCAGCTCTTCAGAAAAGCTTCCCATCAGACCCAGGGTATGAGCTGCCTCAATTGCTGCATCCTCCACTCCGGGATCACGGGAAGTGGCCATAGAAACAAGTTTCTCAAGTAGAATCTCTTTGCCTTTGACCGCCTCTGCCCGGAAGGTCTGGCTCATCCATCCCGGCCCTGAATCTACTGAACTCTGAACCCCCTCTTTTTGGCTCAAATGATTCCTTGCGCAGGTAGCGATTTTAATATCCGATTGGGAGGTAAACATCAGCAGCTTCATCGAGCCGTCCTCGAATGTTTCACTTCCGGGAACAAGGTGCTGCTGCTCAAGGTCGTTATACCTTTCCACACCCGAATTCCGATGATCACCGCTAATGCAGGAACGTAACTCGATCTTCCCTGAATAATTCACAGGAGTTAGTCCATAACAAATCCCGGCCCGGTGAGGATCATGCATGCCTGCAAAACGGGACGAACGTACCCTGGTGATCCTCCCCTTATGATCTTCCAGCTCCAACTCCCTGACTAATTCGCCCTTGCGAAGATCCAGTGTGCGATAAATCTTTCGGAGCCCCTGTCCGGGCTCAGGACTAAAACTAAACCAATCTCCATCATCAATTCGGAAGCTCAGAGGCAACCAGTTTGTAATATTGACAAAATCTTCATTCTCGACATCCCTGTCCCCCACTTTTGAAACAAGCCTGTTAAATAGTCCGGACACATAGGTGCCAGGATAATTTACCTTATTAGCTGAGCTTTCCTCAAGCGCTCCCCGTGTGCCAAAATATCCGTTCCCCACTGCCAGCAAAGCCTCCCTCGATCGCTCCGAATCCTGCTGGTAATCAAAATACCTGAGCAACCAGCCATCTCTATCCATGCCCTTCTCAAACCACTCATTGATCCCTTCGAGTCCGATTTCTCCCAGGTCTTCAACCACCACATCAGCTCCGCCTACATAGAGCTCTTTTATATTATCCTCTCGGGCAACTCCAAGTACAAGTCCGAAATTTCCCTTTTTCCCTGCCTGAACTCCGGAAACTGCATCTTCGACTACCACAGCCCTGTGATAGTCTACCCCCAGATTATCGCAGGCTGTTGTGAAAATATCCGGTTCGGGTTTCCCATTCAGGCCGATCTCGGCCGAAACCACCCCGTCAACCCTTGTTTCAAAAAGATCAATCAAACCCGCTTTCTCCAAAACCGGCTTACAATTTTTGCTGGATGATGCCACACCAATCCTCACTCCTGCCTCTTTCAGGCCATACAGCAACTCAACGGTCGAATCGTACATTTCAACCCCTTCAGCATCAAGCACCTTGTTGAACATAATATTCTTCCTGTTCCCCAATCCGCATACTGTCTCCATGTCTGTACTATCCTCCGGATCGCCAAAGGGAATATCAATACCCCGCGATTCCAGGAAGGAGGCCACCCCATCATACCGTGGCTTTCCGTCCACAAAGGGAAGGTAATCCCCGGCATGGGTAAACTGAACAAAAGCCTCTCCAAAACGTTTTTCCCGGGAAAGCAGGTATTCGTCAAACATCTTTTTCCATGCCAAAGCATGCACCAGCGCTGTTTTCGTAATGACGCCGTCGAGGTCAAAAATCACTGCTTCGAATTTGGGTTTAAAAGCCATAAGTTGATGTCTTAATTTGGTATTCGTCCTGAAGGTATCTAAATTTATAAAAGCATTCAAATCATTCTTACAAAAACCACCACACATGAAAAGGTTAATCCTGGCATCCAATCTACTTCCCGTTCACATTGCATGGCAGGATGAAGAATATCTTATCGAAAAATCTGAAGAACAGACCATTGCAGGCCTGCAGGATTTTTACAAGGCCTATCACCCAAAATGGGTGGGTTTAACTGCATTTGAAAACCACGATTTCAACCATCGTGAAACAGCAAAGCTGACGAAGCAGCTCGAACCTTTTAACTGCATCCCCATTTTCCCAAAAGCCCGGGACAAAAATCTTTACCTGCATGGTTTCTCAAGAAATACGATCTGGCCGCTATTCCACTATTTCACCGAAAATGTAAGTTACAGCGAAGTCTCCTGGAAGGCCTATGTAAAAATTAACAGGCTCTATGCTGAAAAAATTCTCGAATTCATTGAAGATGATGATATTCTATGGATTCACGATTACCACCTGATGCTCCTGCCCCAGATGATCCGGGAACAAAAACCTGAAGTAAGCATCGGTCTGTTTATTCATGTAACCTTCCCTTCCTATGAAATTTTCCGTTTGCTCCCCTGGAGGCATGAAGTAATCGAGGGAATGCTGGGTGCCGACCTCATCGGCTTCCAGACCTACGACTATGTGCGACACTTTATGAGTTCTGTGCGCCGGCTGATGGGATTCGATTCGGTATTCAACCGCATCTCCATTGGGGAGAGAACGCTGAAGGTGGATGTTTTCCCCAAAGGAATCAATTATGACCGCTTCAGGAACAAGTCGCTTTCCATTCACAATAATTCACAGCATGTTCCTTCCATTATCCAGGAAGAGATGAAACTTTTCAAAGAATCAGGAGAAATTGAAAAGCTGATTATTTCAATCGATAAACTCGACTACACCAAGGGTATACCACAGAGGATCAGAGCTTTTGAAAGATTCCTCCAAACCTACCCGGAATACCAGGGAAGGGTAAGTCTCATCGTACAGGCGATTCCTTCGGGAGAAACCAGCGAGTCCTTTTATAATCTGAAAAGCAAAGTGGATGAACTGGTGGGCCGCGTGAATGGTGACCTGGGGACCCTCACCTGGACTCCTGTTCGCTACTTAAATCAGACCTTTAGCCTGGATGAGCGAATAGACCTGTACTCCCTTTCGGACATCGCCCTGATTCTACCACTGCGCGACGGTATGAATTTGGTGGCCAAGGAGTTTGTAGCATCACGACACAATGGAGAAGGGGTCCTGATTCTAAGTGAACTGGCCGGAGCCTCAAAGGAACTGCACGAAGCACTGCTTGTGAATCCAAATAACCTGGATGAAATTTCAGAAGCCATCAGGGAAGCCATTGAGATGCCCGTTGATGAGCAGGTAAGAAGAAATAAGGTGATGATGCAGAGACTGGCCCGGTACACCATCGAACGCTGGGCAAAGGAATTCATCAAAAGCCTTGAAGGGGTGAAGGAAATACAGGAATTCACACGTACCCGAAAGGTCAATATCACTCGCATGAAGCAAATTATTACTGCCTATGCTGACACAAAAAAACGGATACTCTTCCTGGATTATGATGGTACCCTGTCCGGCTTCAAAAAGAATCCGGAAGACGCAAAACCCGATGAAGTCCTCTACTCCATCCTGAAGGAACTCAGTGAAGACAAGAACAATACCTTGGTGATCATCAGTGGTCGCGATAAGGAAACCCTCGGGAGATGGTTTGATCCGGCGTGGAACATCCATTTTGTAGCAGAGCATGGTGTATGGATCAGGGAACCGGGAGGCAAATGGCATATGATGGAGCAAATCGATAACGACTGGAAAGAATCGGTTCAGCCCCTCCTTGAATACTATGTCGACCAGACACCAGGAAGCTTCATAGAACATAAAAACTTCTCCCTGGTCTGGCATTACCGTAAGGCTGATCCGGACCTTGGCTTGCAACGGGCATGGGAGTTGAAAGATGAGCTGAGGACCCTGACCTCGAATCTGAATCTCGAAATCATGGATGGGGACAAGGTGCTGGAGATCAAATACTCAGGAATTAACAAAGGAAGGGCAGCCCTTCACAAGATGGGCGACAATACTTACGATTTTATCCTGGCGGTGGGAGATGACTGGACCGACGAATTTACATTCGACGCCATGCCGGAAGACAGCTACACCATTAAGGTAGGCACCAAAACGACCAAGGCCTCCTACTATATTGAAAATGTTGAGCTGGTCAGAGAGTTGCTCTGCCGGTTCAGGAAAGAGAAATGCTAATGAATAAGGCCCTGAACATTCAGTGTTTTTTGCATGTACCCTTCGAGGGACCGGGATTAATCGCCCGGTGGGCGCAGGATCACAATCATGAAATGAACTATACGCGGTTCTATGAGAATGACCCTCTCCCCGACCGGGCAGGCATCGACCTGCTGATCATTATGGGTGGATCCATGAATGTTTTTGATTATCACATCCACCCCTGGATGGAGGAGGAAATTGAATGGCTTGAGGCTTATATAAACGAAGGGAAAGCAGTGCTAGGCATCTGTCTTGGCGCCCAGATCATTGCCACAGCCCTGGGGGCCGAGGTGTATCCGGGTAAGCATAAAGAGATCGGCTGGTTTAATATCCGCTTCCTGCCCGCTATGGGAGATTACAGAATCTGTAAAAATCTTCCAGCCACCCGCAGGATATTCCACTGGCACGGCGACACCTTCAACATTCCTGAAGGTGCCATCCGGATTGCCGAATCCCAGGCCTTCCCCAACCAGGGTTTCATCTATTCAGAAAAAGTGATTGCCCTGCAATTCCACCTTGAGCTCACCCCCGAGAATGTAGCCCTGCTTGTTGAAAATTGCCGAGATGAGCTGGTCCCCGGACCCTATGTGCAAACCGAAGAAGAGCTGCAAGATGCAAGCAGGTTTATACAGGACAACCAGGACTTACTCTTCCGCTTCCTGGACTATTTATCATAACAAGCATTCTACTCCTGTTCTATGTTTCGCTTTTGCCACGGAATCTGTCCCGAAAGCCTGATATGTTCTTCCATTTCCTTTCTGAGGCGGGCATACTCCTCTGAACTGGAAGGATCCAGAGATTGCTTTTCCTGAAAATCCTCCACAATATTAAAGTATTCCAAAGGTTCAAAGGGCGTATTCTGAAGCACCTTGAAACCCTCCCTCCTGGCTGCATAATAAGCTTTCCCTCCATAAGCATTACCCTCACGCCTCACCCAGAAAAGAGTCCGTTCCCCCGTATCCTGCTCCTCTCCCAGGAGGGTGGGTAAAATGCTTATTCCATCGATATCCCGCCCGGGTATTACTCCTGCAACTTCGCAAAAAGTAGGGAACAGGTCCATATGCATGGCCACCCTATCGCAAGCGCTGCCAGGCTTAACCCTTCCGGTCCATTTTACGATGGCGGGTACCCGTATACCTCCTTCATACATATCCTGCTTCCCTCCTCTCAGAGGGCCATTGCTCTGTGCGTACCTCAGGGCACCTCCGTTGTCCGACACAAATATGACAAGTGTGTTCTCAGCCAGCTTGGTCGAAACCAGGCTCTCCAGCACCCTCCCAACTGCATCATCCAGGTGCTCGATAAATGCAACATTTTTTGCACGTTTTTCTGAGATCCCCTTTTCACGTTCCAGCACTCTTTCAAGATAGTTCGGAGGGGGCTGAATGGGAAAGTGGGGTGCATTATAAGCCAGATAGAGAAAAAAAGGATTCGAATCATCTGCCCTCTCCTCCAGGTATTCGATGGCCCAGTCGGTAAATAGATCAGTGGCATGCCCCTTAGGATTAATCTCCATATCATTTTCTCTCATCCAGTTAATCCCTCCCCGAAGATGCGTCCAGTAATCGTCCATCATATCCCCAAGGAATCCCTTGAAATAATCAAAACCCCTGTCCCGGGGTGTATTGGGTTCCTCTAATCCCAAATGCCATTTCCCGATGATGGCTGTGTGATATAAGGCTTTCTTAAGTTCCACAGGAATCAGGACAGCCATGGGATCAAGATAGCCCCAGCTATTTCTTACTTCCTGGCGGATTACACCGGGAACTCCTACCATGTCTGGATATTTCCCCGTTAGCAGAGATGCCCTGCTGGGCGAGCAGACTGTCGAGTTGGCATAAAAAGAGCTGAAGGTCATCCCCTCGGCAGCCAATTTATCGATGTGAGGAGTACGAAGATCAACGGCCCCCATGCAGGACAGGTCCCCATAACCCATATCATCTACCAGGATGCAGAGGATATTGGGGGAATTTATTTGATTTTCGGCTGCCAATGCCGTTAAAACAAAAAAAGACAGTATAATCAAAACACCCATTTTTCTCTTCATTCCTTATACAAATATTGTGATTTACAAAGATATAAAATTTCATAGCAAGGGGGTATTTTTCTACATTTGAAAAATACCTGCTAACGCTTTCTGAATGAAATACTACTTTTTCCCCATCATCATCCTGGGTCTGGCCTCTGTATCCTGCACAAAATTCCAGGCCGAAATACTCGACACAAGCAAGTTTAGGGAGGGATCCAGGCAAATCCACCTGGACTTCCACACCTCGGAGCATATCGACAGTATCGGAGCCCTGTTCGACAAGAAACAATTCCAGGAAGCCCTCATTACAGGAAATGTGAATTCCATCAACATCTTTGCAAAAGGGCACCATAGCTGGAGTTACTATCCCACCGAAGTTGGCATGACACATCCCCATCTCGATTTTGATCTGATGGGTGCACAGATAGAAGCCTGTAAGGAAATTGGGGTCAGTGTTCAGCTCTATTACACCGTCGGATGGTCGGCCAACGATGCGATCAAACACCCCGAGTGGGCCGTCCTTAGAGCCGATGGTTCCAATGATTATCGGGACATGTTGAAAAAGACCGGCTCCGGTGAAACATTTGGAGGTTGGGAGTACCTGGCCCCGGAAGGACCCTATGCAGAGCTGATCCTGGCCCAGACCGAGGAACTACTTCAGAAGTATGACATGGATGGAATCTGGTATGATATACACCAACCCGAATGGCTGAACTATAACAAGTGGAGTGAGGCCGACATGAAGGCGCATGGAATTGATCCTGATAATAAGGAAGCTGTAATGCTCAGAAATAATGAAAAATATAATGAATTTCAGCAGCGTAGCCATGATCTTATTATGAAATATAAGCCCAATGCCACCCTTTACTACAACGGGACCACCCGCACCTACAATGATGACAACATCAGGATGTTCAAGTATAACTTTGAAAGATATAATACCAAACATGACCTGGAGGACCTCCCAACCGCCTGGGGAGGCTATGATATTTTTCCCTGGCGCTCTAAGTATTTTGCCAATACCGGGAAAGAAATTGTAGCCATGAGTGGCAAGTTCCACAAGGCATGGGGCGAATTTGGCGGATTCAAGCACCGGGATGCGCTCTTATATGAGGCCGCTTCCATGATCGCTTTTGGAGCCAACGCCAATTTCGGGGACCAGCTTCACCCATCGGGACTGATGGATATGTCCACCTATGAAAACATCGGATATGCCTATGATTATGTAGAAAAAATTGAGGCCTATGGAATCGGAGGGAAGAGCATCGCCCGAACAGGTTTGTATATCAGTGAAAGCAAAGCGGCCATTGAGGGTACAGTCCAAATGCTCCTGGAAGAACAGGTTAATTTCAATATTGTAAACACCCTGGATGACTGGTCTGATATTGAAGTTCTCGTTATTACAAGTGGAGGGGTGCTGGAAAAGGACCGCGAAGGTATTCAATCCTTCCTTGATCGTGGTGGCAAGCTAATTGCCATGGGAAGCGGGATCATTGTTGATGGAAAGCCGCTGTTCGACATTGGAGCAACTTACCTGGGAGAAGCCCGTTTTGATGTGGATTATACAATCGTCGGCAAAGCACTTTCAAAAGAAATCGTTCCTTCACCCTTCCTGAATTATACTCCGGCCATCCGTGTAAGTCCGGCCGCGGGAACACAAGTACTGGCCTCCATCAGAGAACCCTACTTCTCCAGAACCCTGGAGCATTACTGTTCACACAAGAACACTCCCTACAGAATGGTAAATGCCTCCCATCCGGCAGTTATCCGAAATGGAAATGTGGTATTCATAGCCCATGAGCTGGATAAACAATACTTCCGGGAGGGAGCAAGGATACACAGGGATCTGTTCATCAATGCACTGAACCTGCTCAGGGAACATCCATTGGTGGAAACAGAGATGCCCAGCATGGGAAGAATGAACTTACTTAAGCAGGCAGACCAAAAGCGCTATGTGGTTCACCTGCTGTATGCATCACCCATTCAACGAGGCTCAGTACGGGTAGTAGAAGACCTGGTACCCCTGTTCAATACACCGCTGACAATTGATGTGGAAGAATCCATCAAAAAGGCTTATCTGATCCCGTCAGGAAAAAAACTGAAGTTGAAAAAATCCGGAGCTAAATTGAAGCTTCTTGTCCCCGAATTCACCTGTCACACTGGAATTGTTCTGGAATATTAATACAGGACCACTTTCCCAACCCGGTTGCCGGCCCTGATAAACAGCAGACCCGGAGGATAAGCGCTGAGGTCGATGCTTGCTTCACCCAGGACATTCAGCCGGACCTCACCGAGCTTCTGACCACTGAAATTAAATAGTTCTATCGCCTGATTACTCAGATCGGGAGCTTTGATGCTGACCCGGTCCCTGGCCGGGTTGGGATAAATTGAGAAAACATCAGGAATAGTCGCCCCGTCAGCTGAAACAGTCATACTCACCTGCTTCGATACCCAGTTTTCGGCAAAATGGTTATCCAGACCTGGCCCGATCAGTTCAAAAAATCCCTCTCCGGAAAATCCCTCCGGTGGCCAGAAACCATCATCTTCATAACGCAGGTAATCGATAACAATTCCGTGACTATCCTCCAATTGTATAGATTCGCCATTATTCGAAAGTTTACCTTCCTGCCATTGCAGCACAGGTCTTTCCACCTGTTCCCATAAGGGGTCAGTGGCATTATCACTTAAGTACAGAAATGCTCGGCCGGCAAGGGTGGTCCCCTCGGGTATCGTTGCAGTAATGCCCTTAGTCACAGCATAGCCCGTAAGATCCACCCTCGCGGAGGAAGGGTTGTACAGGCATATAAATTCAGGAAGATCCAGGCCGTCGGCATTTACAAAAATGCGGGAGATCATTATCGAAGGCTCGAGTTCGCCAATTTCCAGCTGGGTGCCCATATTCACAGACTCATTCCCCAGGCTACCCGACAGGATTCCGGGAGAACCGGGAAGGAGTGTAAAATTAAAAAAGGAGGGATCAGAAAACATGGGATTACCGAAGAGGTTACCTGCCTCTCGAGGCAGCAGGGTATTGTCCGACAGGCTATGGCTGATCTCTACCGTGGATTTGGAATCGACATAGTAGGGAGCATGAGAGGAGTTTGAAAGAATGCTGTTGGTGACACTGATATTGCCCCCGGCCCGACCCCGGTTCTTTTCGAAAGCAGAGACGCCATTCACATTGTTATAAAAGACGGAGCGGTCCACTTCCACCCTGGCCGAGTCCTTTACACCAACACCCATGTTACAGTTAACAAACACACTGTTCTGAATAGAAACCGTAGAATTTTGTCCGGCCGAAACCCCCTTGTCTGTAATATTGAATACCACAATACTGTCAATAGAAACCCCGTAGGCCTCCTCGCCAATATCGATGCCATCACTGTTGAAGCCCAGGAAATCATGAATCAGGCAATTTCGAATAATCCCGTCTCTTACCTCATCATAATCGATGGCATCCGTATCCGGCCGGTCATTTCCGATGAACCGGCAGTTCTCAATGCGGGCACCGCCGTATTTGACATTGATCAGATCGCCTGTAACTTCTGAATGCAGCACACTGTTCGTAAGTACAATATCCGAGTACCTTGCATGAACCGGATCCCCGAATATCCTTTCAATGCTCATATGATCCATGGACAAATCGGCAAAAAAAGCTGAAATGGCACCCTTTTCCCTTACCGGATCGGGTCCGGTGGAGGCATCCTCAATACTTACATACTCCAGAACCGACTCCAGCGGGGTATTTTGGAAAGATATGACTCCCCAGCTTCCCTGATCATAGAGGGGATTCAGCTTAAAGACAATCCTCTTATCGGGAGTCCCCCGTGCCTGCATACTTCCATTTACATACAGGCAGGCACCTTCTGGCATCCAAATCTCAACTCCGGGTTCAATAGTAAGCGTGGCCTCCGGGGAGACAATTACATCTCCCTGGACGAGATAGGGAGAGCAATCAATGGACAGGGTAAGATCACTTTCAATCAGCTCAGGAACCGTACAACTTCCTGTTGCCTGGAAAACGGCAGTCAGGCCAAAGTCCCCCTCCAGATTCAAAGGAAAGCTTTCACTATCCCTTACAATGTCCTGTCCCTCCCTTGTATAAGTTGAAAGTCCAAGATCAAAACTTAAATCATTACTGGAACCTAATACCTGATGTACCTCAACAGCGAGCAGGTTTTCCCCTGTTTGAAGAAGGTCATGGCCCAGCGGAAATGAAAAGAAGGTGGATTCGGCATCACCCTGAATCGTTCGAATGGCTTTAGACTGTGAATTGATCTCTCCAAAGGGAGCCATGTTACTCCGGAGAATCTCAGTTCCATTCAGGTAGACTACAGCACCATCATCCCTTAATAATTCCAGAAGAAAGTAATCCGCATGAAGGTCCTGCTCCGAAAGCTGGAAGGTTTTTCTGAAGTATGTTGTAATATATTTATCCTGACTATCACCCCCAAAGGAAACCTCGGTATCCTCATCCCCATCTCCGTAACCCAGTTCAGCGTTCCCTGATGTCCAGGCCCCGTCATCATATTCCGCAGAGGTCCAGTCCTGCCCCAAATTCATGCCCTTATCCATGTAAAGCCACTTTGATCCTCTCAACACAAGGTCCTTCCGAAGGGGCACTGACCAGCCCAGGAATTCATAGCCTGGCCTGGCCGCGGCAAGCAATTCAACCGGCATGTTTTTAAGAAAGGGGGCGCTGACTATGGATCCGGGTACCATAAGCCCTTCCAGCTTAAGTACACCGGCATCCTCCGGATAACTTGCCAGAACCAGATTTGCTATTCCTTCATAACCATAGTTTTTCAAATCAGAAAGTAAGCGGAAAGGCCTTAGCTCCACAAAATTTTTTACATTACCGACCTGTTCTTTCCAATATTCTTCAGAAGGAATTGCATTCCCATAACTGGAGGTGGTCCCCTCCCATCTTATAACATGTGCCGGTATCTCAGCCTCAATATCCTTCATGTGCCCATCAATCAGCTTTTTCATCCTCGGTGGATAGTAGGAGGTAAATAAATGGGAAGACAATCGCCTGGCAAAATAGTCTTTATAACCCTGATTCTCGAGAAGCTGTCTTAAAATAAGCTCATTTTGATTAACATAAAAACTGATAAGGTGATCATCGGGATTGAAAAAACCGCGGTCCAAATCCATGAGTACCCATCTCCATTTACCCAGTGCCTTCGGTTTCCATGCCATTACATTATGAGAAATTGAATAATTCGCACAGGCCATTTCAGTGATGAAATAATCAGTTACATTTTCAATATCAACCAGCTGCTCCACCTGGTTATAATTTGCCTCATCCGACAGATCTTCGTCAAGCAGCGTTTCCAGGTAATCATAAGCCTCAGTATCCCCTGCTTCGGCATAATCCTCATTTTCCACCAGGTCAAAGCTGCCGGGCTCCAGTTGGTAGCTCTTCTCTATATAGTCATCATCCACCTTCTCCCTGATATTATGGATTCCCATATACTGGCCATTTATATAAACAACAGCGGGTCTG
>CAZRPW010000003.1:0-113284 GCA_964601975.1 uncultured Bacteroides sp. | reverse complement strand
AGAACAATTAAACTTTACCAGGTGTTAGAAGTCTAAGAACGATATCAGGTATGACCTGGAGATAGAAAATGATAATAATCAAGAGAATAGCGATGAAAAAGATTTTTGTGGGAGTGATGTTGAGCCTGTTTATGATGGTGAATACCAATGCAGAAGGGAATCCGGAAGGCGGACAAGTGCGGGGTTTAGTATATGACCTGAATTCGAAGCAACCCATTGAATTTGCTACGATTGCCCTGTTCAATGCCTCTGACAGCACACTTGTGACGGGTACCATTACGGATCCAAATGGCAATTTCAATACCTCAAAGATTGCTGAAGGCAACTACTATATTGAAGTAAGCTTCATGGGTTATGAAGACTCGCATTTTAACAACCTGGTGATCGATCGCAGCAACCGGCGCCTGGATATCGGTACGATTTTCCTGGAGACCAGCTCTCAAATCCTTGAGGAAGTGGAGATTACAAGTCAAAGAAACGCTGTTGAGTTTCATATTGACAAAAAAGTGGTTTCAGTGGGTGAGCAGATGACTTCAGCCTCCCTGAGTGCTGTGGAAGTACTTGAAAATGTACCCTCCATTCGCGTGGATATTGAGGGAAATGTATCACTGCGTGGTAGTACTGGCTTTACAGTGCTCATTGATGGAAAACCAACGGTTCTGGATCCCAGTGATGTATTAAGGCAAACCCCTGCTTCAACCATCGATAACATTGAGATCATTACCAATCCGTCTTCAAGGTACCAGCCGGACGGGACCGGTGGAATCATCAATATCATCACCAAGAAAAACCGTATGCTGGGCCTTCAGGGGCTTTTCAATCTCAAAACCAGCACCTTTGGGGAATACGGTGGGGATTTCCTTCTGAATTACAGGAAGGGTAATGCAAATGTCTATTTTGGCGGCGATTACAGACAAAGTCCCTACCCTGGAGAGACTTCCAGTGTTCGGCGGACCACCACGGGTGATACCACAACCATCATTGAATCCAGTGGAGATTCTGAAAGACTACATGGAGGTGGAGGATTAAGGATGGGATTTGATTGGGATATTTCACCAAGGAATAATTTATCTATCGGAATTCGTGGTGGGGAATATAGTGGGCTGAGCAATACAAGCCTAGACTACCTGACTTACCGTGATCCTTATGATTTCGAAACAAGGCAACTCAGTCTGAATGAATCTGGTCGAGGAGCACTGTATTATAATTTGACGGGGAGTTTCCTGCATACATTCGGGCAAAAAGGTCATGAGCTAATGCTGCAAGTAAACCAGCGCTTGCGGAAGGGGGACGAATTTTCCAGGAACTTGCTTATGGATGAGAATGGATCGGTAGATCAGGGTACACGGACTACAGAAAAAGGGCCCTCCAATGAGTTGGAAGTAAAGCTGGATTATACAAAGCCCATTGGTGATGATCATGCTATCGAAGCTGGTTTTCAGCTCAGAACGGGTAACAGCGAGGATGCCACCGAGCTCTACCTATTCGACCTCGATATGCAGGATTACGTACTTCAACCGGAAAAGAGCAATAGCACCTTATATTCCAGGGATATCTATGCCCTTTACGGAATCTTTAAAGGTGAAACCGGGAAGCTGGGATACCAGGCAGGACTGAGGGGCGAATATACCAACCGGGTCATTACTGCAGAAGAGGGTCTTGAGGACTATACCCTTGAACGATACGACTTCTTCCCCACCCTGCACCTCTCCTACCAGTTACCCGCGGAAAACCAGCTAATGGCCTCCTATTCGCGTCGTATCGACAGGCCCAGGGGTTACTACCTGGAGCCCTTCATTACCTGGACCGATATGTACAACGTACGACGGGGAAATCCTGCTCTTGAGCCCGAGTATATTGATGCCATGGAAATGGGATTCATACATGCCCGTGATAAGTCACAATTGTCCCTTGAAGCCTATTACAGAATCAAACACAATAAAGTGGAACGCACCCGCGAAGTATATGAGGAAGGGATTCTTCTGCAAACCTTTACAAATGTGGGTACAGATTATTCCCTCGGCCTGGAAGCCCTTTATAATATATCGCTGTTTCCATGGTGGGAGCTTAACCTGATGGGCGACCTTTTTAATTATCGCATCGATAGCGAGATTAATGAAACTACTTATCAATCATTTAATTGGGGCACAAGAATGAATAATACATTTAGTATAGCCAACAGGGTCAGGGTACAATTCGATGGGAATTACAACAGTGCCACGGTGACTACACAGGGTGAGGATAAGGGATATTACTCGTTCAATGCTGCTATAAGGAGCGATTTTCTGGATAAGAGCCTGTCCGTTGTTCTTCAGGTTCGCGATGTCTTCTCCACCATGGACCGGGTATCCATCACCCAGGATGTTGACTTTTACAATTATTACAGCAGATCGACCCGTGCACCCATTATTTCTCTTACAGCCAGTTACCGACTGAACAATTTTAAGCAGAACAACCGGGGCAACGGATCAGATGGTGAAGGTGGCGAAGAGTTCTAATTGAATAAGGATTCCATTGAAGAATCTACTCATTATTGTACCAATCACCACCTTCGTCGATCATTTCTATTCGCGTTCTAAGCATGATTTGTTTCATGCTATCTAGCAGACTTGGTTTCTCAGAAGCCAGGTCTGTGTACTGTCCGATATCGGTGCGGGTGTTATAAAGTTCGAAATACTGAGGCTCCTGATCTTTCAAGGCCTCCATATGACTTTCCTGAAAGCTCCATTGAGACCAGGTTGGCTCTCCCTCTTCAGGCTTGAATAAGGCTTCAACTTTGGCATCATAGAAAGTCTTACGCGCCTGTGGCCTTTCCTGGTAGCCAAGAAGGATCCAATCTCCCTGTCGAAGCATACAGATTGGGTCGTGAAAGTAACGGTAAAAGAAGATGGGCTTTTTGCGTTGATAATCTTTGTTTGTCCCCAATAGCACTTCAGAGAGGTTTTCACCATCAATCACTCTGTCACCTGGAATCTGACTTTGTGTGATAGCTGCAATGCTTGGAAGTACATCGGTAAAATGCCCCACTATGTTTGATTTTGTTTCGGCCTGGATTTTCCCCTTCCAATAAGCAATAAAAGGGACCCGAATGCCTCCATCATATTGAAAGCATTTTGCACCACGAAGCGGATCGTTTGAACCTGCTTTTTCGGAACCATTGTCAGAGGTAAAAATGATCAGGGTATTTTCATCCAATCCGTTATCTTTCAGATACTTCATCAGTTTACCCACTGCATAATCCATATTTTCTATACAACCGTAATAGGCTTGGTTCTTTTGATGCCGGTTTTTTAAACTATCAGGGGCCGCCATTTTTTCATGTGGTTCGTGAAACCATATATTTATATAAAATGGGTTTTGATCTTCTTTGTGCCTGTTTAACCATAACATGGCCTCCTCTACCACCAGGTGACTTGAATAGCCAATGATTTCGCCCAGTTCGTCCCTGTTCCTGATGAAATTCGTTGGATTTTCATGGGATGGAATGGCATTATTATGCGTCCAAAAAGCATAGTCGTATCCCTGGTCCAGCGGTTCGGGCTGTGGCATATTTCCTGAAGTCAAATGCCACTTACCAAAATGTCCGGTTGCATAATTCTTTTGTTTAAGCAGCTCGGCTATTGTCACCTCTTCACTTTCCAGGTGCATTGGCACGCCCGCAGGGATCCAATTGTAAATCCCCAGGCGGGTTTTATTTCTCCCCGTTAATAAAGCAGCCCGCGAGGGAGAGCAAACAGCAGCCCCACAATAAAAATCAGTGAAATACATACCCTGTTTGGCTATGTTATCAATAAAAGGTGTTTGACTGGTGGGTGAATTCTCAGTGAGCACTCCATGGGTATTTCGATAGCATGACAAATCATTGTATCCCAAATCATCCGCTACCATCAGGATGATGTTTGGAGGTATTTCAGGTTCCTGCCGGCAACCCACAACAAATACGATCCCTGCAAATACTATGGAAAAAAAAACTGTAAGCCTGGTATAATTCGTTCCTTTTCTTCGTAATCCCTGCATAAACATGCTGTTTCCGCAGTCTTGTGTGATCCATTTCATTTCTCTCATAGCTGGTTTTTTGCTAAACAATTCTGTCCTGTTGGGTGTTTATCTAGTCCACATTCAATTGCAAATTACATGAAAGAAATCAAGAAAGAGGAAATTAGCCAGGAGGTTTTTGACCTTTATGATGATTATGCCCATAATCGAATTGACAGAAGGCAGTTCATGAATAAGCTATCGGTCTATGCGATTGGCGGGATCACTGTAACATCTCTGCTTAGTTTTATAATGCCCAATTATAAAGAAACCCTTCAGATTCAGCCAGATGATACCAGATTGAAATCGGACTTTATTAAATACAACTCTTCGAAAGGCGGAGGTGAAATCAGAGGATTGCTATCTAAGCCGGCCAGTGTTGACGGTAAGTTGCCTGGAATTATAGTTGTACATGAAAACCGGGGTCTGAATCCTTATATTGAAGATGTTGGACGAAGGGCAGCGCTTGCCGGTTATATTTCACTGGCTCCTGATGCGCTTACCCCGCTGGGTGGTTATCCTGGCAACGATGATGATGGAAGGGCATTACAAAGGCAGCGGGACCGGAATGAAATGCTTGAAGATTTTATTGCTGCCTATGAATACCTGAAGGCAGATCCCGGATGTACCGGGAAAGTGGGTGTAGTTGGTTTTTGTTTTGGAGGATGGATTTCAAATATGATGGCTGTTAAAATTCCTGGCTTATCTGCAGCGGTTCCTTTCTATGGTGGCCAGCCTGAGGCCGAATCAGTGCCTGAAATCTCAGCTCCTCTCCTTCTGCATTACGCCGGACTCGACACCCGTGTCAATGCAGGCTGGCCGGCTTATGAGGAGGCGCTAAAGATGTACGATAAGGAGTACACCGCCCACATCTATCCCGATGTGAATCATGGGTTTCACAATGATTCCACGCCGCGCTATGACAAAGCAGCGGCCGAACTTGCATGGAAAAGAACCATTGCGTTTTTCAAGGAGAAACTTGCCTAGACCTTTATTTTATCATATATCCCACCCCGAATCGTACGGCAAAGGCTAAAGGGCCATTATGAAAGTCAATCAAATGTTCTTTGCGATCTTCAATGGGTAGATTAGGGCTATTCGTCCTGTTCGTTATATAATTCATTGTCACAAGCGATAAGGGCACGTTCAAATCTAGATACCAATGATTGTTTATCTTATACTCAACTCTTGGTATGACCGACAGAAAGAGTCCTACTGTTGTTCTTGAAGTTGGAAACTCATTTGAAAGTCCGGGTTGATGCTTGTTCCACTGAATATAGGGGCTTGCAGAGAAACCAATTACGGGTTTAAATTTCTCCCATCCCTTCTTTTTGAATAGGGCTAACTTATACTCATAGCGCAGGTAAAATTCAAATAGCTTCTTATAGTCTTCTGAAATTATATTTTCAACAGCTCCAATGGAATCTTCTAAACTATACTCTTTATTGTACAGGAGAGAATATCGCATACGTGAGACTTCAATTTCACTGGAATTACCACTTTGCGTATAAAAAACCAATGCAGGAGAGAAAGCATATCCATTAATACTTCTTTCGTATTCCCTCAAAGTATCGGAATCAGTGTTTAAGTATTTTGGGGTATAGTCGAAATTCGCATAGAGTTTCATATCCAATCTTTTAACAGATTCCTGGCCCAGGAGATTTGTCGTCAAGAACAATATGAATAAAAGGAATATCCTATTCATGATTACCAATATTTGAGGGTTATCTTTTAAACGCGAAACAACCCTAAATATTACCCCTCTATTTACACGCTTCAGAAAGGGTGGCAAAAGCAGCCAGTGTTTTCTTTGCGACCAGTACATCATCCGAATAGATTACAAAACCAGCCACAAAGTCGTCTGCTTCACCGTTTTCGTAAGGCTTAATAAGCTTCTCATTTCCTGTGGTTTCCAGGTTAATTGAAACGATTTCTCCCTTTACGGAAAGATTTGAAGCAGCAGGGTTGATATCGGAAGCTGAAAACTCATAAAGGTATTCTATACTTGGTTTTTTATCATCTAACTCCACCCGTGTAAAGCTCATTTTGCAATTTTCCTCCTCTACTGTCTCCATCTTTTGCTCGTAATGCTCGGATGGTAACTTTAGGGTTTGATTATGATCTGAAAGGAAGGCCATAGCATCCTCCTTACTCATGTCGGCTTCCACTTCAATCTCCGATTTTTCTTTTATGAATCGGATAGCCGCCATGAAATTTTTGGCATCGAGCGGATCTGAAAACAGGACTTCAATGCCTGATGTAAAATCCTGAATGATATTGCCTTCTATATTTTTAATGTATTTATCAGACCCGGTTGTAAGGCTTACAAAAAGCTTCCTGCCGCTTGTTTTAATATCCAGATTATCCAGACTGATGTCCATGGGGTACAAAATAGATTTTGTTTCAGTGCCGGATCCGTCTTCTTTTTCAAGTTTAGTATCTATGGTTATTTGATTCCCATACTCCTGATCAATACTCATATTTTGCAGATAGGTAGATCCATCCATTTCAACGGCACCAATATGTTCAGAAATCCAGGCGCTCGTTTCACTGATCTTACTAAATTCTTCAATTTTCTCCTGGCTGTTTTTGATTGCGTATTCAAAGGCAGAGATCATATCCCGGGCCATGTCGATACTAGCCATATTGAAACTCAGGTTCGCAGCGTAGTCCGTAACTTTTCCATCTTTGCTTACCCGGATAAATTCGTGCTTTTCATTAGTCACCATTTCAAGGGTGATACTTTTTGATACTTCAAGCGCTAATTTGTCCGCCAAGTCTGTCAGATAAAACGCGTAATTAACAGCTTCAGGGCTGTCCTCAGATTCCTGAGTGCTTATGGTGAATTCTACAAGGCCAAAGGGGGCAGGTTCAAAGCTCAAACTATTTGTAATCTTGCCATCACCGATTTGCACCTCACCCAGGTGATCTTTCACAAACTCCATAGATGACTGGTAGGAATCCCACTGTGTCCTTTCATAACTGGTAGAGCTGATTACATATTTAAGCGCATTAAAAGTCTGCCGTGCAGACTCAATGCTCTCTGAATAAATCAGTAGTTCATCTGTGAATTTTGTCCCGGATGGGGTTTTAACGCTTATAAATCTTTTCCCATCTTTAACCGGTATCTCAAGCATCAGCGAGGTGCCGGATATTTTTAGATTTAATTTCAGGGGATCAATATCGGTAAGGTCAAATACATATTCAGACAATGACTGTTCACCTTTCCCATTCACTGAGTTAGCCTCAAAATCAACCAGGTAATTGCGAATCCCTGGTTTAAATTTCTGATCCCATTGCACATCTTTATTGGAGGCTTTCCCAATATTATTTTCCAACCAGCTAAATGCTTCATCCCTGTTTTCCCACAAGGTCTGAGTGTTCTCGCAATTTCCGACTTTCTGCTTCAGGGTTTCAAGAAAAGTTCTGGCCATATCAATCTCATTCATTGATAGCTGAATTTCGTGGGTATAGCCGTCGATTTCTCCCTCTTCAAAATAAGTTATGAATTTTTGAGACTGATTTGTTTCCATAGATATGACCAGCGACTTGCCTTTTGCCTTGAAGCTGAGTTTAGAAGGATCCATATCTGAGAGATAAAATATCCAGGCACGCTTTTCTGTACCGCCTTTCTTATCTGTTATTTGTTCTTCAATTTTAATTTTACAGTCATTCCCGTCCACATTCGTAAAATCATACTGGTAGGTATCATTCCCAATAGGTATTTCAGCTGTATAATCATTTAGCCAGGCCAATTTATCCTGGGCTTGGAGCACTTGAAGATTGTTAACAATAAGCAGGGCGAGCGTAATTGAAAAAAGCTTAACGAGTGATGACATGATGTGGTTTTTTACAAATTCAGTTTAAAAGTAAGGAAATTTGAACAATGATCTGCTCACAATCTACTTGCTAAGCAGGTATCGGGAATGACATAGTTTTTCACAAAAACAGCTTTATTTTCGCAGGAAAACTTTAATTTAGCCCTGCTACTACTAAACTATACTCAATGAAAATCAATTTAACTTCCTTCGGTAAGGCCAGGTCTCTATTTGGCTTTACTTTTTTCTTGTTGATTATTGTGTTTTTAAATTCCTGTAAAGACGAACCCCAGCTATGGAAGGTTGATAGTGAGGATCAGGTAATTGGTGATTACATTGCTGACAATCCGGATCAGTTTTCTGAGTTTGAGAAATTGGTTGAACTTGCCGGGATGAAGTCTCTATTGAAAATCAGGGGCCCATTTACTGTTTTCATACCCAGCGATGAAGCGATGATGGAATACTATAGCTATCAGGGTGTAGGTGGATTGGAGGATTTTGATGTTGATTTTCTCGAGTTACTTTGCAAGAATCATTTTATTAACAATTATATAGGCACCGGTGATATTGGACTGGGAGCACTTGCCTATGTGAATGGAAATGGTGATTATCTGGCCAGCGAATTTGATGGATCGGATATAATGATTTCAAAAAGCTCAAAAATTATAAAAAGGGACATTTATTGTTCCAACGGGCTTGTTCACATTCTGGACAAAGTTTTGGATCCGGTGGTCCAGGACATATTCACGGTCGTCTCCTCGGATGATGCCTACGGAATTTTCACGGAAGGGCTTGCACTTACAGGCTTAAAAGATACCCTCCAGATTATTAGCTTTCCATACGGTATTGGCGAGGCACGTACCAGGTTTACTTTACTGGCAGTTGCGGATTCGATCTACAATCGATATGAAATATACAGTGTGGAAGATTTGATCGGGTGGTGTGGTGCCAATCCAGATAGTGTAAAATACCTGGATAATCCATTTTACCGTTACATGGAGTATCATTGTCTGAACGGGAGCTATTATTTGTCGGATTTAAATACGGGTGTATATCCTATTCTTTCGCGTGATAATAATGTGGCATTCACCATTGATACGGATTATAAAATCAATTATGATAAGTTTACAAAGGAGTACACAGGATTCAATATCCCCGCATCAAATACGCCTGCTAAAAATGGAGCTTTGCATTCTGTAGATGATATTTTACCAGCAATTGAACCGACACCTGCCACCGTCATGTTTGAAGCAACAGATTTTTTTGATGTGAAGGAGGGCGATTTCTATCAAAATTATTTCAAGCGCTTCTTTGATGGTGAGAATACCTTTGAGAAAATTAAATGGAGAGGGCCCTACCTGCAATATTATTTTTATCAGGATAATGCAGCCATTGTAAATGGTGACTGTTTTGCCATACAGATAGGCTGGTGGGAAGTTTCCATCACCTTTCCTAAAGTCATGAAAGGTAAATACGAGGTATATCTTATGCAGCCTCCCTGGGGTGATGTGACCGATTGTGTGGTATCATTGGATGGAGTTGGGACAGGCTACACTTATAGAGGAAAAGATGGTACAGGTGACGGAGGTCTCCAGAAAGTTGCAGATGCAGATTTTAAAACGACCACCGAGCATACCATTACGGTCAGAAATATAATGGCTGGTATGCTATTCTGGGATTATGTGGAATTTGTACCTGTAAATTAGTTTAAACTCTAAGCTTCTTTGAATTTGCACATCTGAGTGAAAAAATATATACATGTGCTTATATGCCTTTTGCTGGCCCTGCCTGAACTATATGCTCAGGTTGACTCTTCCTACTCCTTTATTGCAGCCGGTCATGCCTATGGTTCGCACGATGGAGATAATCAGGGCCTGCATCCTCCCCTCTTGAACAGCTTACAAACAGGGCTTGATTCTACAGTTGCATTCATCGTTTTTACCGGCGATATCGTGAACCTCAGTACGGTTGAAAGCTGGAAAAAGGTCGACGAAGAACTGGATAGCCTTTCACTTTCCTCCTACTATGTGATGGGAAATCATGACTACACCGAGGAAGGTATAGCCGTTTTCAATGAAAAATATGGCGGCACCTACTACTCCTGGTACCAGGGTGGTGAACTTCATATTGTACTCAATAGTATTGAGGCCGACCGGGCCATCTCGCCTGTCCAGCTCCTGTATTTACAGGATAAAATCGAGCAGTCAGGCGATGCAACCCGAAACATCTTTATTTACTTCCATGAACTCATATGGAACAGTCACGAGAAGTATATCGATGTGAGGAGTAACAGCCGGTCGAGGTATGACCAGGTGGTGAACTATTCCAATTACTGGGAGGAGGTTCATCCAATGCTTATGGAGAAGCCTGATAAGAATTTTTTCCTGATTGCAGGTGATGTGGGGGGAAATGCGGATGCCATTGCCGCGTTTTACGATCGTTGGGATCATATTACATTTCTTGCTTCGGGAATGGGCGAAGTGGAGGATGAGAATTACCTGCTGGTACACGTCTCAGCCGAGGATTCAATTAGTTTTGAGCTGGTGGCCCTTCGTAGCGATCTGGAGCTGCCTGCTGTGGAGTCTTTCAGTATTCCCTCTGCCCCATTCCCCATTACAGGTCCTGCCCTTGTTAACCCGGGAGACAGTTCGGTTGAATATGCTGTGCATGAAGTAAGCAATGCGGATTTCTATTTGTGGCAGCTTCCCCCGGGAACAGAAGGATCAAGCAGTATTCATCGTATTGAGCTCGATTTTAGTGAAGACTTTAAAGAGGGAATTTTGGCGGTACAAGCAGAAAAAGACGGATTTGGAAAGAGTACAGAAACTTCGATGAGCATAGCTGCCGATGCAACACAGCTCAATTCTAAGGCCGCAACTTCTGATGGCATTCAAATGGATGTGGCAGAAAGCCTTGATAACTTACATATAAGCCTGAGCCAGGTCGCAGGTAAACAAATCACCCTTCGCATTATGGATACAGGAGGAAGGGTATGGCTCACAAGAAGGATGTATCTTAGCGCTAATCATGCTGAAATTCAAATTGACAAAAATGAGTTACCCAGTGGAATCCTGATTCTTTCTCTTTCATCCTCCACCCAATATATCTGCCGGAAAATTCAGATCAGAAAGGGAGGCTTTCTTTAGTTTAATTGTAATGAATGGGAATCTCTCCCGTCTTTTAATAAATCCTGATCCATGTTTCGCAACTATCTCCTGATTGCTTTCCGAAATCTCTTTAAGAACCGGATATCCTCTTTTGTAAATATTCTAGGCTTAGCCATCGGGATGGCTGCTTTTGTGCTCATCATCCAGTATGTGCGTTTTGAATTCAGCTATGACGATTTTCATGAGAAAGAGAATCTTATCTACCGGGTTCAGCAAGATCGCTACAACAAAGGCGAAATTACAACCCAATGGGCTGCAGGCTGCTCTGCCGTTGGACAGGCATTGTATGAAAATTTTGAGGAAGTGGAAAACTTCACCCGTTTTCAGAAGATGGATGGTGTATTCAGTTATGGAGAAAAGAAATTCAGAGAGGAGGAGATTTACCTGGCCGACACCTCCTTTTTTGAAGTGTTTTCCTTTAAAATTCTTGAGGGAGATCGAAACACGGCCCTGTTAAATCCAATGGAAATGCTGGTCTCTGAATCCACTGCCAGGAAATATTACGGAGATGCGGATCCTATTGGAAAGAGCTTAAGGTTTAACGGTGAAGTGGAATTTAAGATCGTTGGGGTATTCGGAGATGCTCCGGAGAACGGACACCTTAAGCCCGACATCCTGGCCTCCTGGGCCACCCTTGTACGTTTTCGCGGAGCGGAGATAAACACAGCCTGGCAATGGGATGGTTTTTTCAACTACATTCAACTTCACCCGGCTACTGATTATAAGGAGTTTGAGTCTAAAATACCGGCCTTTGTGGAAGATTTGATCGGGGAAGACATGGATCGCTTCGGGGCCGGGGTTGTTTTTAATCTTCAGCCCCTCAGAAGCATTCATCTGAATTCTGATTTTATGTTTGAGGCTGAACCCAACGGAAATGCACGATCGGTATATGCACTGATGGCCATCTCCCTTTTCCTGGTGCTTATTGCCTGGATCAATTACATAAACCTGTCGGGCGCCAGATCACTGGAAAGAGCCAGGGAGGTAGGTATGAGAAAAGTTAACGGCGCACTTAAAAGTCAGCTTTTAGGACAGTTCCTGCTGGAATCCTTTCTTATGAACCTCATAGCCATACTGCTTGCTTTTGTACTGGTAATGGTGCTCAGCCCTTCCTTCAACCGGCTTACAGGAGCTCTATTGGACTACTCCATTGCAGCGAATCCCGGCTTCTGGGCCCTGGTATTATCCGGTTTCATGGTCGGCGCCTTCCTTTCCGGCCTCTATCCGGCCCTTTTCCTGTCTTCATTCAAACCTACAACTGTATTTAAAGGGGTGTCGGAATTGAAGGTGGGTGGACTGGGCATGAGGCGGATCCTGGTGATTTTCCAGTTTACCACCTCCCTCCTGCTGGTAGCGGGTACGCTAACGGTTTATACCCAGATCTCCTTCATGCGGAATCATGAGCTGGGTGTGGATATCGAAAATGTCCTGGTGCTAAGGGGGCCGGCCGTGAATGACTCCACCTATTCGGAGAGGTTTACTGCCTTTAAAGAGGAACTTACAAGGAATCCTGATATCGAAAAAGTTACAGCCTCAATCGCTGTGCCCGGAAGACAGCCCAAATGGAATGCCGGGGGTATCAGGAAGCTTTCGGAAGGACAGGAAGACGGGAATCAGTACAGGATTATTGGGATTGATTTCGATTTTGTGGATTTCTACGGTTTGAGCATCCTGGAAGGCAGGAACTTTTCAGAGGAATTCGGGCAGAATAGCGAAACGGTTCTCTTTAACGAAGCTGCCATTGAACTGATGGGATTTGAAGATAAAGCTTCGGCCATAAATGTACCCATCTTTTTCTGGGGGGATACTTTTAATATTGTAGGCGTTTTGAAGAATTATCACCAGGAGGGGCTGAAGGCTGATCAGGAACCCCTGATATTCAGATATTTTAAAGACGCCAATTCATACTACTCCATTAAGGTGAATCCCCTCAAAAGCAAGGAGGCCCTTGCTTTTACCGAAGGTCTATGGCAGCAGTTTTTCCCACAGAATCCCTATGAGTATTTCTTCCTTGAGGACTATTATAATGAGCAATACAGAAATGAAATGCGTTTTGGGAAGGTCTTTGGCCTGTTTGCATTCCTGGCAATTTTTATTGCCTGCCTGGGATTATTTGGTCTGTCCTCCTACACCACCATACAGCGTACCAGGGAAATTGGACTGAGAAAAGTGCTGGGATCCTCTTCCGGGAATGCTGTACTGCTTCTGCTCAGGTATTTTGTGATACAGGTCCTGATCGCGGTCCCCCTTGGCCTGGGACTGGGCTACTACATTATGTCCGGGTGGCTGGAGAATTTCGCCTACAGGATCGGAATTGGCTGGTGGTTTTTCATTGTTCCACTACTCATTGTACTTATGATCACCATTCTGACTGTTTTATCCCAGGTACTGAAAACGGCCTCCGTGAATCCGGCAGAATCTTTGAGATCAGATTAAGACTTTGTACAGCGATAGAGATCCATAACCAGGCAGGAAGAATCCTGGTGACAGCGCCTGTGAACCCATTTCATGACCACAGATCCGAATTGATGTCCCAGGAAGAAGGCCCCCACCAGGAAAATGTAGGTGTACCAGGCAAACCCAATGCCCGACAGAAGCCGCAGTGCCACAATGAAAGGTACCGGTATGTGAACAGCAAGAAACCATTGGACTGAGAACTTTTTAACATTTGCCCTCCAGTAGCCGAAGGGGACATTCAGCATAAATACAAGTATCGATATAAGAATCAGGTGTATCATTTATTCTTCCGCTTCTTTTTCTTAAGTTTCTCCTGAAAGGCCTCGTTCTGGTCGATGAGCGATTTCCAGTCGGTTTCCTCATTCTCTTTGGAGGATTCAATGGTATCCCGGTAGAAACCCTTTGATATTTCGGTTCTGTAGATGGGTTTTCCCAGCTGTTCTTCAATGACCGAAAGCATCTCCCTTTCTTCCTTACTGCAGAAGGAAATGGCCTGTCCTTTATGGCTGCCCCTGCCGGTGCGACCCACCCTGTGAACATAGTACTCGGGCGATTCGGGCAGGTCATAATTTACCACAAATTCAACATCGGGAATATCAATTCCCCTTGCGCTTACATCTGTAGCTATCAGAACCTTAGTCTTTCCTGACCGGAAATCTTGCATGGTCAGCTCCCGTTCCTTTTGTTCCTTGTCACCATGGATGGTTTCCGCCTGTATGTTCACTCTATCAAGCGCCTTCTTCACCCGCTCGGCCCGTACCTTAGTTCGTACGAAAACCAGGATTTTCATATCCGGGTTGTTTGTGATCACATTCTCCAGGAAGAAGCGCTTATCATCCATTTCGATGAAGGCCACACCGTGCTCTATATTTTTGGCAACCGGATCTTTGGGCGATATCTGGATACGTATGGCATCGGTTACCAGGGAGTAGGCGATTTTTTTAATAGATTCGTTAATGGTAGCAGAGAAAAAGAGGGTTTGTCGCTTTCGGGGAAGGTGTTTCATCAGGTCACGGATATCTTTGATAAAACCCAGGTCCAGCATATGATCGGCCTCATCCAGTACCAGGATCTCTACCCTCTGGAGTTTCAGGGCTCCCTGGCTTACCAGGTCAAACATCCTTCCCGGAGTAGTGATGAGCACATCCACACCCTTATCCAACTGCTTAATCTGCGGGTCCTGGTCCACGCCCCCGTGAATGGCAAAGGCCTTTACCCGGGTATGCTTTCCAAGAACCCGGAATACATTCTCTGTTTGCAGAGCCAGCTCGTGGGTGGGAACCATCACCAGGCATTTTACGCCATCGGGACGTCCCTTTATTTTCCGGTCCTGCAGTATATGCAGAACCGGGATGGCAAAGGCTGCTGTTTTACCGGTACCCGTCTGGGCTATTGCAAGCACATCCTCCCCTCTCAGGATGGGAGGTATGGATTTAAACTGAATATCTGTGGGTTTCTTAAAACCTAACTTTGATATGCTGGTTTTGATCCCTTCTGCAATACTGTAATCTTCAAACTTCATTCCATCCGGATTTGTTACAAAGTTCTAAAAATCCAGATAAACTGCTATCCAAATTACCGGAAATGAAAAATTCAATCATTTTCGGATTATTTGATTACCTTTGTGAAAATTTCTTGGCCGACTTTTCAATTAGGCAGTTTTCCCGCTTTCAGGGACCCCTCTCTTTTTTTTCTGATTCAGCTAAGGCGGCGAACTCTTTGAAGTTCGTTAAATTAACAATATAGCAGCCCTGAAATATGGCTGCTCAAAATTTATTATATGCGTAATACAACAGTAAACAACAACAGAAGTAAACAATCAAATTCAGGACGCAAAAGGGTTCAGGGTTCAAATAACAGGAACCACAACAATGCACGTCCGGCAAAAAAAGCGTCAACACTTGATCCTTCACTCCTTGTGAAAGAAGCAGATCATTCAATGGTAGAGAAGATATATCGCTCCGACCGTCTGGTCAGTGAGCTTCCCATCAATGACAAATTGAAGCAGGCCCTTGCCGACAAGGGATATGAAAGACCTACAGAAATCCAGGACAGAACCATTGAGACTTTGCTGGAAGGCAGAGATATCCTGGGAATTGCACAAACAGGGACCGGTAAAACCGCGGCATTCCTGATTCCCATTATTGAACACCTACTGCATAAAAAGACAAGTTCCTATGCACTTATCGTGGTGCCGACCCGCGAACTGGCCCTCCAGGTGGAGGATGAATTTAAAGGTATGTCTAAGGGACTGGGCCTTTTCAGTGCATGTTTTATCGGTGGTACCAATATCAACAGCGATCTTAAGGCTCTTCGCAGGAACACGCATGTGGTGATTGCCACACCGGGTCGCCTGCTCGATCTGACCGATCGCCGGGCCATCGACCTGGGGAATTTCAAAACCCTCGTACTGGATGAGTTCGACCGCATGCTTGACATGGGTTTCATACGCGATGTGAACCGGATTCTTGATGGGATGAAACAACGCAAGCATACAATGCTATTCTCAGCAACCCTGGATAAGTCTCAACAATCGATGATTAATTCCATTCTTAGGAATCCGGTGACTGTAAAAGTGAACGCTGGCAACAGCTCCGCCGATGGCATTGAACAGGAGGTGATCAGGGTGAAGCAGGGAGAGGACAAGTTTAAACTACTGCAGGCAATGTTATCTAGCAGTGAATTTACAAAGGTTCTGCTCTTCGAAGAGACTAAGCACCGTGTTAGTCGGCTCTGTATGAAGCTGAACAACGCAGGTATTAAGGCAGAACAGATTCATGGCAATAAGAGTCAGAATGCCCGTCAGAATGCATTGAAAGCCTTTAAGCAAGGACGTGTCCAGGTACTGGTTGCAACAGATGTAGCCTCAAGGGGTATTGATGTTTCTGATGTATCTCATGTGATCAACTACCAGGTTCCTCAAACCCACGATAGTTATATTCACCGCATTGGCCGAACCGGTCGCGCCGGCAAGCTTGGTAAAGCTTACACCTTTGTGGGAGCCTGATAAGCTAACTGTCAAGCCAGGTTTTAAAATCACGGACCCGTTCCCGGGCAACAACGATCTTATGATCGTCGATGCCTTCTATATCGATTTTCAGGCGGTTGTTTGACCAGGCGATGATCTGGGAGCATGCTTCAATGGAAACAATGTATTTCCGGTTTATTTTAAAAAAACGGTTTGCATCCAGCATGCTTTCCAGTTCTTCCAGTGAATAGTCAATGTGATAGTTCCTGTGAGCACTGGTATGGAGATAAGTAGTTTTCTCAAAGCTGTAAAAAGCGAGGATATCCTCCACCATGATGGTCCTTATCTTTTCTCCCACTCTGACCATAAATCTGGATTTTACGGGTCTTGTTCCGGGCTCTGAACTGAGACTAACAAGATTTTCCAGTTTGCCCTTAGAATAGAACTGCCTGGCCTTTTTAATGGCTTTACCAAGCCGCTCTTCTTCAATGGGTTTCAGCAGGTAGTCGATGCCATTGGCGTTGAAAGCCTCTATAGCATACCTGTCATAGGCTGTGGTGAAAATGATAGGGCAGTTTATGGTTACTTTTGAGAAGATATCGAAACTGATTCCATCGGCAAGTTGTACATCTGAAAAAATCAGTTCAACCGAAGTTTCCTGATTGAGGTAGACAACTGCCTCCCTCACGGTCTCAAATACAGCAGTTATTTCCATTTCCGGTGCTACCCGTTCTATCATCCTTTTGAGGTGATTTACCGCCCTGTTTTCATCTTCAAGTATGATAACCTTCATTATTCCCCGGATTTAATGATGGGTATTGCCACCGAAAATGATTTGTCTGTCTCCCTGATCATTATCTCTTTATCGGTGAAGTACCTGAATTGCTGTCGGATATTTGATAGCCCCGTTTTTTTTGAATCGGGCCCCACAGCTTTTACCTGAAGGTTGTTCGCTACTTCTATGTATTCACCGCTTCTTGTGATCTTTACCTCCAGGGGTTGAGATGCCGATATTTCATTGTGCTTTACACAATTTTCGATGAGCAGTTGCAGGGTCATGGGGACAATCATCTCAACCTCCCCTGCCTGAAATTCCAAACGGATAGTGAGTTTATCTTCAAACCGGGTTTGCAGAAGATCACTGTAGGCTTTAATAAACTCAAGTTCTTCCTTGATCGGCACCAGCTCGCGGTCCCTGCTGTCCAGTACATACCTGAAAAGCTGGCTCATTTGCCTGATGAAATTGACCGCCTTATCCTGGTTTTCATATACAAGATCGCTCAGGACATTAAAGCTATTAAAAAGAAAATGTGGATTGATCTGATTTTGAAGCGCTTCGTATTTGTACAATAGCATTTCAGCCTTGAATCGTTCTGCCTCCAGAAGGGATTCACGCCATTTCCGGAAAAAGCCTGCAGCCACAAAGACCAGTGAGACAATAAAGGAGACAGAGATGGCAATATAGCTGCTTCTGATTGCCCAGTATAATGGCCTTTCCGGCAATCCTCCTTGTACAACCAAGTACATAATCATTTGTACGACTACATAGGCAAATACAGAATACCCGATAAGGGCAAGGCTTCCCCATATGGCCCTTTTTACAAGGTGCTCGTGCCAGCTGAATTTTCTGTCGAGCAGGTTATAAATGTAGGTATTACCCAGCCATTGGGTCAAACAGATTGCTAGGGACCAGCCATAGCTGATCAGGAATTCTACGAAACCCTCCTGAAATCTACCAAAAAAGAGCAGCGTGATGATCAGCGACAGGATCAGTATCCCTGTCAGGTTGATCAGAATGTGTCTGGGCGATTTAAGTTTCATAAGGTCATTAGTTATCAAAAGATACAAAATACAAGTTTATATGCAGATTACCTGCCGCAGCGCTTTACAATTCCTTCAGTTTCCTGCCTACCCCAGCGTGGATGAAGGGGTGTTTTAAGCGCATAGTTATCCCACGATTCCAGTAGATCAGCGGCCTGCTCGCAAAAGGGAGATGTATCTGATCCAAAGAAAGAGGCTGTGCCCATTTCATTGGAAATGCGCAGGAACAATGCCCTTGGATTATTGGGTTCTATGGACAGAGCCCTGCCTATTGCAGCGTAAATAAGGGGTGCGGTATTCATGCTTCGCTCAGCAGGATTGATGACCATCTGACCCGTGTAGCAAAACGCCTGCAGGGCATAAACCTCTGCTTCCTGTGGCGCTTTTTCTATCAATTTATCAATGTAAGAGGATGCTTCAGAAAGGTAGTTGTCCCGCTCTTCAGTACTCAGGTCATCCATAAAACCGATTAGGATGTAACATTGTGCCTCATAGTAGAGCGGAAGCCACTCATCTTTCTCCATATTTGCAATAACCCTGAACTGGTTTGCCAGGTTTTGGTAGTCCTCCACGGAATTGCAACTTGAAAAATGTCCAAGCGTCTCCCCCATTTTTTTGTAGTAGGTCTCATTTCCAGCCATTGCTACACCAGCAATGAGCATAACGCTTAATAGAATAGTTGTTCTTTTCATGATTACTTTTTTTTTAGTTGATTTTATCTAATTGATTAATTACTCCTTTTTTTGATAGGGTGATAAAACACCCAAGAATTATCCAGCGTTTCGCTGAAGGAAGCAAGGGTGCTCCCCGGTAAACACCATTTTCGTCGGGAATAGAAGCAAACTTGTAACCATATTGCTGTTCCTGTCCAAGCAGGTTGCTTATGGAGAGATAGATGATCACATTCTGCTTTGGCAAATAGCTCCAGTTCATGTTCAGGGATTGATAAACAAGGCTCTTTTCCCCATTGAAGATCTCGCTGTTAGGATCGTTATAATAGCGGGGAGAGGCAATGCTGTAGTTGGTAGCCACCAGGGATCTCAACCGACTGAACCAGTGCTTGTAAACCAGGGTCAGGTTATGTTTACTGGTGAAACTGTGCACCGCTTTTTGGGGGTAATCGCGGTAATCCCGCAAGGATTCGATATATGAGTAGGATATCCAGTATTCACCATTTTTAATACTTTTTCGATCGCGCCAGAACAAATCCAGACCATAGGCATATCCGTCACCCGAGTTGTTTATGTAAGTGTATTGCTGATCCTCATCTCTATTATACTTCACTAGATTCCTGTACTTTTTAAAATAGAGCTCCGTTCTTAACATTCTCCTGTCTCCATTGATCAGGTAGTTAAATGTATAGTGGTCGGCCTGTTCATATCGAAGGCTGTTGGTCTGCAGGAGAAACTCATTTTCAGGATCCTGAAAAAACCATCCCCAGGCCAGAGAAACCTGACTATGCCCTCCCAGTTTGTATGCAGTGGAGATGCGGGGAGCAAGATTGAATTGCTTCATGTAGTTTGAATACTCCAGGCGTGTTCCCACACGGGTGACAAAGTTGGAGGAAGCGTAGACTTCAGCCTCCACAAAGCTGCTCAGGCTTTGACTGGTGTACGAGTTTCTGAACTGCGCTTCAGCCTGAGGATAGTCAATTCCGTAGATCCTGGCAAACCATTCTGTTCCCCCATGGAGCTTCAGGCGGTCACTTAGCCTGTGCTTCAGGCTCACTTTGGCATGAGTGCCCTTTAAAAACTCATTGAACCTGGTGGTGTCAACAGAGATTTGATCCTGGTTATTCGTATATGAGAACCCGGTAGTCAGGATCCAATCTTTTCTGAGCTCACCGGCCCATGAGGCATTTATAAACTGGTTATCGTTTACCAACTCGTAGTTAAACTTAGTTCCCGGATGATTGAGGCTTTCCTCAATGGTGGTCAGGCTTGAGCGGTTGACTGATCCATAGAATTTGAGCATGCCCGATTTTCCGGTTTTCAGGCGGAAACTCATATCCCCGATCAGAGATTGCGGCTCTTTCTCCCACTCCGTATACTGTGGTGCCAGTTTCATGTATGGCGAAAGGTTGTTATAAGCAAGGGATGCGCTGAGAGATGCCTTTTCCCAGGTTTTAGTGCCCCCCAGCTCTGCTCCCACCGAAAGCAGCGAAATATTAAGCTGATCTTCAACCGGCATGGCATTGGTCTGCAGGGAGAGCACTGATGAGAGCGCCTGTCCGTATTCTGCCGAATACCCTCCGGTGCTGAACATCATTCCACTGAACATAAAGGGACTGAAGCGACCTCGAACAGAACTATTGGGTGAGGATGAGCTGTATGGGACGTAGACCAGGGTTCCGTCTATATAGGTCTTTGATTCGCGGCTGTCGCCTCCCTTGACAAAAAGTTTACCCGATTCACCTACTGTGGTGGTTCCCGGCAGAGCCTGCAGGGCTCCATATACATCGCCGGAGGAACCGTCGGTGGTAACCATGTCAATGGAGCTCAGGGCGATTGATTTTTTCTTGTCACCCGCCTCAAAAGTCCCGGCTGTAATGGTAACAGCACTTAGCTCATTTACCTCCTCTTTCAATTCTATGTAAGGCAGATCGATAGCAGATCCATTCATTTTGATCTGCTTTTGGAACTTCTTATACCCAATAAATTCTATACAGATAATCTGCTCACCCATGGCTGAAGACTGCAGTACAAATGCTCCCTCCAAATTCGTACTGGTTCCATCGTAGGTGCCTTCAATATAGACATTGGCGCCGGTGAGAATCTCCCCGTTTTGATCACCAACAATGCCTGTAATAGTGGTCTGGGCAAAGAGGCTGCCCGAAGTCAAAACCAGAAGTGTACTGAGAAAAGAATATTTAATATGCATGACTTGCAGTTTTCGTTATTGATAACACTGCAAATCTGCATCACTCCAGCATCAAATAGAAAAAAGACTTACTGAAATGTCGGATTTAGACGATCAATTGTAATTTCCTGGCTTATTGAGCATCCTGGAAGTAATCCCTGATAGAGAGGGCAACAGCATGACCAAATTCCCTGGCCCTGTCAGGTGTCACTTCTTCCCCGAGCATGATGGCATAGGGAAACTCGAGGGAGGTGGACAGCCTGATTCCTTCCAGTCCGGAAGCCCACTGTGAAAAGGTCTGGCCTTTACTTCTGTAATTTTCAGTATTCCACGCCTCTCCATAGGCAAGATAATCCTGGGCCCTGAATTTGAGCACTCCAGTTGCATTTTGTTCCAGTAAGGCATTAAAGCGGATTTGTTCCTTCTTTATATCCGGGTCGCTTTTTCCCACCAGGTAGGCCCATTCATTTCCTTCTCCCAGGATCCATGGGCAATGCAGATCCAGTGCGAACCGGAGCTTTCCCTCAGACCATTCGGGTACCTGCTCCCTGAGGGCCGCAGTGCTGGCATACAATGATTCTCCATCGTAATCCCGGTTGTGATCCCGGGGTACCCGGTTTTTGCCCTGTTCCCCGTTTTCAACACCATCCTTATCAACGAAGGGGATGATCATAAATTCTACCTGCGTCCTGAGATATTCAAGTGAGGGATCATGCAGTATGCTCTCGATGACCCCTTCAAGGACATAACTGGTGGTCATTTCACAGGCATGGTGCCTGACAGTAATTAGCATACGGGAGTCAGGTTCACCATGTTCCGGCACGAGGCGAAGCCTCTCAATAGCTCTTCCCTCATGGGAAAATGCAAGGGTATCCATTTTAAGCAGGGGATGCTCCCCCAGCTTTTCCAAAAACTCATCAAAATTGGCCTGGGTATAGGGAAGCGCCATACTGAAATAGGCCACACTATCATGCTTAGAAAATGTATAAGTAAAAGCGTTATTGCTCACCTGGTCTCCTCCAAGCCACTTCCACTCCCTGTTATTATTGAGGCTGCATGAAGGGCCAGCTGCAGTGAACTGGTTATTCATCAAAAATTGGAAAGTCAGGGTCCGGCCGCTAATATTACTGACCTTAAAATACCAGTAGAACCACTCCTGATCAGTCTCTGAAAGATCCGGAAGCAACTTCAGGGTATCCTTACCCTGTTCCACAAGAACAATATTTCCCCCTGGGAAATCTGCAGAAACCACAGGGTCTGCCGGACCACTACAGGCAAAGAGTATAATAAGCAGGGAAATCGGAATAATGATTTTCATAATATTGGGGTTTTATTTGTAATCAAGCCATGCTGTGGCCCTTGTTTTTTGCATGGATCTGAAGCGGATCCACCGGGATTGGAAATGCTCAGGGAAAAGATGCACATAGCTCTGTCCAGGGGGAACCACAATTGTAATATAATTCATCCAGGGTCCGCCGCCCACCGGCTCCACCTCAATTTGGAAGGTCAGAGGAAGCAGCGATGAGTGGGAAAGTTCCAGGGTTTTTATGTCATAAAAACCTATAAGGTAGGGATCGGAAACCTCCCCTGCTGTAACAGCCGTATTAAACCAGGGTCCCCCTCGGCCAACTGGTTTTCCCATTTTCCATAAATCATCGATGGCTCCGGCCCATACAGCAGCCTTACCATCCTCTGAGCTGAATATGTGAGGGTTACTCGGCCCCTGTTCCGGATCAACTCCAGTCATAATAAGCAAACCGCGATAGCTGGCATAATCATGTATTCTGAAGGGATGGGAGCAGATGGGGCGAATTTTAGCAAAACCATCTGCATTTTCGGCAGGTAACTCATAGAAGGTCCCATGGCAGCTGAATAGGTCACGTTCGGTGGCCACTTCCCGGGAGATTCTGAGCATGGCTGCTTCAGTCAGACGCGTAAAATTCTCCATGCCTAGGGGAAGTCGCCATCTTCTTCCCTGGTCGTCCACTACCAGTACGGACGACGCTTCCACAGAAACCACATCCTTTGGAATCTTAAATTTGTCCTGGATGAATTGCTGGGTTTCCGGTTTATCCACAGGAATCAATTTCATATCTTTATTGAGCTCATAATAACCTATTTGATCAGTGTTATCTCCAGTAAAAGATACAGCTGAAATACCCAGTGAGCGCTGCTCATCACCCAAGCTGTATAAGAGGCCCCCGAGGCTCTTGTCCTGGAAAGCACCTGACAATCCGAAAAACATGGGATCGGGTGAAGATGGTCTGCTTTCAATGTCGTTATAGCAGAATTGTACGGTGACATCTGCATTTAGGTTTTGAGTGACCCTGATCCATTCACCCTTTTCCTCCCTGTCAAATTTCACCAGCTTACCTGCCCCGGCTTGTACACTTACTTCCTTCAGATAGCTCCACTCTCCATTCCCTGCCCGATCCACTTCAAAAGTATAACGAACGGGCCCTTCAAAAGCATGTTGAATCCAGCATGAACGAAGGGGCCATCCCGCAAAGAGGAAGGGATCAGAGGGAACGCCTGCTCCCACCGCTTCATTGAGCCATACAGCTCCTTCCGCAGTGGTAGGCCCAAGTTGGTCGGGTGTTTCGGGATCTATAAACCAGAGGTTGGAGTTGGATTGTCCGGGTCCCTCAATGTTTCCCTTAGCCTTTCTTTTGTTCAGAAACTCCTTTTGGGCTGAATCATCACAGCCCATGACCAGTTTCCCCTGCCAGCGGGCAAAATCCCCGATCACCTTCAGGTAGGCTGAGCGAGGCCTGATTCCCCGGCTGTTTGTCGCAGTGAAACTGCCCGGAAATCTCCAAAACATGCCGTGCATGGTCATCAGGTAGTCGGGCCGACCTACAGCGCCCACATCCCTGATACGGGGCCACTCGGTATTCCATCCGTGTGCTCCATCATAGCTGTGACTGGCTTTGGGGAGGCGATAGAAATTCCAGATCCCTTCAGGAGCCCTCACTCCCACCAACAAAGAACGGTGGTCCCAGCCCGTTGCCCAGATTGGATCAGTCTCAGGATTGGAGTTTCCATAGATTCCTCCTGGTCCGCTTACTTCCACAAACTGATTCCTGCGGATCACCTTCCAAACACCCCCATCCCACTCCACCAGTGCCCCCGACTCCAGGTCAAATTGGCTTAATGCTTCAGGGGAAGACTCACCGTTATTGGAATAGACCAGCACCCCCTGGCCCGAGTAAAGCCCCTTCCCATGTGCCCCGGGGAGAAATTTGCCGCTTTTTCCCTTCGACATACCATTAGCATCCGGGACCAGGGTGGTAACTTCCAGGCTATTTACATCAATCTCATAAAACCCCTCCTCCATGGTGGCACAGTAGATTTTATTTGCCGGAGCCTCCAGGTGCCTTGCATTGCCTGTAAGCCGGCCAGGCATTTGATCTATGGGGATTGCCCTTACATTTCCTGTGGAATCAATGGCGTAGTGGCTTAAAAATAATTGTCCCGATTCTCTGTGAATCATCCGATTGGCAGGGGTTCCACCCACGCTCTCGGGCCTGATTATTAGATCCAGTCCAGGGGTAATTTCATAAAGTTTGTCGGCCGATCCTTTAGGACAATGCGGACCATAGGTAACCGTCCACAGCCGGTCAGCCCATGGAACCACCACACCTGTACCGCATTCACCTTCCTGGTTATAGAAGGCCAGGTGGGGATAGATGCCACTGATTTCGATTCTATCACTGGAATTGCCTCCCTCCTTCCTGGCAAGCGGTTGGCAGGATGAAAGGAAAACAAGGAATAACAATGTTTGGGCAAAATACGGGCTTTTCATCTATAATAGTTAAATATAAGGCAAAGGTTAGGTAGTTTTACTATAGCTTTATAATCATAAAATATAATATATATAGATTATAATTTACTCATGCTTCAACTCCAGGACCTGTCCATCTTCCTGCAGCTGTTTTGCCAGGGATTCATAGGATATATCGTGAAGTCCTTTTTCATAATCAAGGGAAAGTACTGCCAGCGTGGCAGCACTCTGTCCCAGGATCATAAATACCGGTTCCATGCGGATGGAGCCGAATGCTATGTGGCTGCAGGACAAGCAAACCGGGACCAGGAGATTGGCACATTCCGCTTTCATGGGCATAATGGAACCCATATCAATCTGGTAGGGAGGTGTATGTACCCCGATATCTCCTTCATTCTGCACAAAACCATCTGGTTTAATATAGCGCTGGGTGTTATGTGAATCCATTGTATAGGAACCCATCCCTATGGAGTGGTTCACGGGGGACTTACCAAGGACCTCGTTTTCAGTCATTACAAAATCACTGATCATTCGCCTGGCTTCCCTTACATAGATATTATAAGGCCAGCCCCCGTTGTCGGTAAACTCATCTTTTGCATAGCCCCACTGAGACATCTTTTCCCGGACTTCCACCGGAACCCTGGGGTCGGTCTTCAAAAACCAGTAGAAGCCTTTCTGATACAGGGTATGTTCACGGACAATCTCTTTTCTTTGTTCATAGCTTCCGTCAGGATACTCGTAGTTCATTCCAATATTATCCGAACTGAAGGGGCCGTGGTTGTTCACATCCGTTTTCCTGTTGGGGATGGGATCAAATTTATGAAAGGTCTCCCGCCAGCCTGAGTCATAGATGCGGGCCAGTAATTCATACCTGCCGGAGTCATAGCCTTCGGGCCGGGTAATATCAATTCGGTTTTCCGGCAAATCGGTGAGGCACATTCGAAAACAATAGGCCTGGATACGGTGATCTCCTGCTCCATATTCTCCCGGATCTTCGTCCGAAATCCCCGGCAGTAGTCCGCTGGAAGGATCACCCGGAACCTTGTAAGGGCTGATGTCGGTTTTGAAGAAGTGACCATGGTGAAGAACACCGGTCTGAATCCCATTCCACTCTTCTCCGTATACATCCTGTCCTTCTCTGCCTGTGGTGTAGCTGACCCCTGCCGAAGCCATCAAATCACCTTCATAGCTGGCATCAATAAAAACCTTCCCTACATAGCGTTTACCACTGAGTGTAGTAAGGGCGGTGATGCTTCCTTCGGCCGTTTCCACACCTGTTTCCCGGTTCAGCCATTCATCCCTGTATACCGGAATTTCGTATTCCCTTACAAGATCTTCAAAAACGCCCTCTGCTGCAGAGGGTTCAAAGATCCACATGGTCCGGTTTTCACCGTCGAGGGCTACATTGCCCTGACCCACATTCCCGTACTCCGACTTAAGTTCCCACTTCCAGGTCTCTTCCTCCTGGTAGTGTATATAGAGCCGATGGTAGAAATCCCTTGCCAGTCCGCCAATCACTGCCTTGTTGCCCGTATCGGTAAATCCCAAGCCCGAAGAACTGAGTCCGCCGAGATGTGTGTCAGGAGATACAACCACCACGCTCTTCCCCATCTTTGCTACCTGTACCGCAGCAATCACGGCAGAAGATGTTCCGCCATAAATGACTACATCAGCTGAGATATTTCCACTACGCTCCTTCTCGGTGTTCCTGCAGGAATAAAAACTTGTAAGAATTAAAGCAATGCAACAAACTAAAATCGATTTTTTCATGGCATATTCTTTATTATAAATCACTAGCTCCATAAACCATCCCGATATCCTTCTTTCATCCATTCCACATTCTGGTGTTTGAAAAATGGAGTTAAAACTGCTGCAAGTGCTTTCTTTTCCTCAAAACCCATAGGCTCAAAATTCTTTAAAAGTTCCAGGTTTGATTTAACAACATCCAGGCTATCCACCCCAATTACTGCTCCATTTGGACCATTGATTGATAAGGCAAAACGCACCAAATCCCGGGCATCGATCCCTTCGATCGTTTCTTTGGGCCTTACTACCTTCATGAGCATTACACCCATGTCATTCTCAATGGCTGCCGGCACCGCAAGTTCTTCTCTTGGATGGGGATTATAGCTCATCCCCCACTGATTCATAGCGATTAGCATATTATCAAAATCACCACGCTCGGCCATCGCCTTCATGGCTATAGCATCGCCGTGTCCGGAATACCCGATGAAACGGCAAACGCCTTCTTCTTTCAAGCGAAACAGTATATCAAACAGATTTCCTTTTTGGCTCATTTGTTCAATATCCTCAAGGGATTCGATGGAATGAATGTTTAGCAAGTCAAGTTTATCGGTTTGCAGACGCCTTAAACTGTCTTCAATTTCCTTCATTGCCTCATTGGGGTCCCGACTGGTGACCTTTGTAGATAGGAATATTTCATCTCTTCTTCCTTTCATGGCGATTCCAATTCTTTCCTCGCTGATAACCCCATTCTTTTTGTTATTGTAAATATGGGCTGTATCCCAATAATAAAGTCCATTATCGAGGGCATACAGTAACATTTCGGTAGAGGTATTCTCGTCGTCAATTGTGCAAAACCGGCTTCCCAGCCCCAGACCTATACGAGGAATTTGAACCCCGGTTTTCCCCAGTATGGAAGTAGGCAATCCATGGGCCTTATATTTTCCGCGTTTTCCAGCAGCAATCAGGGGTCCTGTCACTCCAGTATCAGAACGAATTTCTGCTCCAAAAAGCCTTGCTCCTCCAAGGGCCATTCCAGCTCCAAGTGTGTTTTTAATAAACTTTCTTCGTGATTCTTCTTTCTTCATCATGGTTCAATTATTTAGCGTACTGTAAAAGGCTCTGTAAATTCAATTCTTGCGCCATCGTTGTTTCTGATATTAAATAGCCAGCGATTACCTTTCCCGATCATCGGATTAGGAAGAGATTCGCCATCGCCTCGTTCCTTCAGGGTATAGAGCATTTCCTGCATATCTTCAACCATAAAACAAGGATGCGATGAACGAGGATCTTCGTTGTACAAGTATTCAATGTTTTCGATGCAATTGGGAGGCAGCATATAAATGTAATTTGGCATGGTTGTATTATCCTCCCTAAACCGCCACATCTCTTTAAACCCTAATATATCTTTATACAAAACATCTGCCTTTTCTATGTCAGTTATAAATAAGCCGGCATGATGAAACCGATGGGAAATACGGCTCCCGGGCATGAACTCACCTTTGGTTTGTTTGTGCTTTCCATCGGGCAGGTAATGGATAAACTCCAGCAGGTAGTATTCACTGCTCTGAATTCTCACCCTTTCATTTCCTGCTCCATCTTTACCAAAGGTCGTTTCAATATCGACTGCCCTGGAGAACAAATATTTTTCCATTTCGTCCGGACGGTCACAATCAAAAGACAGGCTTATTATTTCTCCCTTTTTCTGAGGGTCCGTTGTTTCTACAAATTCAAGAAATTGCCGGTCATTTATTTTAAATGAAAGAACGACACCTGCTTCCGAAGCGTAGGAAAAGACTTCTTCATATCCGAGGAATTCACCATAATAGTCCCGCGCATCTTCAAAGCTGTTAATGTAGAAGGTCATTTTAGCAATGCCCCATATTTTTGGGCGCTGCGATTCAGTATCCAGCGCATCAGCACTTTGAATAGATGTAACTATTACCAGGAATGTATATATCCCTATTCTTAAGGCTTTCATTGACTATTGTTTTGATACTTTAAGACACAATATACTTGATTTAAGCATTATAAAACTTATGATTTCGCGGGAAATTAAGTGGCTTGAAAGTGTTTTTGCATGACATTGTTTATCAATTAATTAATTACTTCGACAATCGAATATATTTCAAGCTTGGGTATATTCATGAGGGCTTTGCCATCTTTCCACTGAAAATCAAGCGCTCTGTTTTCTGGTCGTAAAATTATTTTCCGGGGCTCCCTGGGAAGTATAAGTCCCAGCGAAAGGTCATAAAGTGGTGGAATTTCATCAATCTGACCCACATTAGCATTATCGTGTTCGCCTGCTGCATTCATCAAATGAATAAATGTATGATCGTGGTTCTTGTTCACATTGACATGTACAAAACCAGAGCCTTCTATAGAAACCATTGGATTTGGGAATACCTGTTGTAAAATTTCATCGAGAAATACAGAAGCCAGTGCTATTCTCTGCGTGATGTAACTCCGTCCTAAATTTATGAAAACAGATGCTATTTTACCTTTCCCGTAATTCTGAACAGCAGCAGCAGGATACATGTGAGAAGAGAAATCTGCAAGCTTGCTTAAACCTCCGCTTACAAAAGCATCCCTGTTGGGTTCTGCCACTAAAATTGGACTATTCAACATGCCCATTTCACCCTTATATGCCAAATAGATTGGCTCATCGGGCATTGTATTTTTAATGTTGATTCCTAATTCATCCCTGAAAAGAGAAACCGTAGACGGTCCTATCAAAACCAGTTTGCCTCCGTTTTCTGCATAAACCAAAAGTTCCTTCTTAAAATTATTATCCAGACTCCCCCACCCGGGAATCACAATCACAGGATAATTTTCCATGCTTCCAAGCAGATGATGTTCCATCACAATATCCACCGAATATTGTTGGTCCATCAGCATCATCAGGGTACCCTTAAGTTCATCGGCAATTCCGTCACTGTATGAATATATTCTTTCTCCATCCTTTTTAAAAGAAACAGAAGAGTACAACAGCGCTACCTGGGGTATTTGCTTGTTTTTAAAGCAGTATGCCTGTCGCTCCCGGCAAAATTGAGATATTTCTTTCATCGAAGGATAGGCCCATGTCGGAAATGAGGCATCGTTATACTGATTATAATACAATTGGAAGCCACCCCCCATGGCAAGCACCTGTGCTGCCTCCTGGCAAATTTGAATAGTCGATTTGGGCGTACGAAATTTGGTTTCCCGATCAAAGGCAAAACTCCAGCCCATTAAATCCCAGGGCTTGCCCTGATGCGCAATGCAACGGGCTTCAAACGCCGCGCTATTGACGCTGCTTTGAGCAGCAAGATCGCCCGATATAAAGTCGATGTTTGTGCTTACAGGTTCAGGCATAAAGCCAGTATATGCCCAATTGCTTGTTATTTGAAAACCCGGGCTGAATGCATGCATTGCATCCACATAATAGGCCATGTGATCTCTGAATTTCATCCGGGTAAACTCTTTCCACTGGTAATAACCCTCATCGGCCCGACTTCTGGGAACGTTGCTTATACCGGTCTCTTTCTGGAAATTTTTGACCGCACGGGGTGAATAATCAAGGTTTGTGCCCCAGCATTCTCCATCAATCCATGCTCCGTCAACTTTGTAGTCCCGGGCCAATTCCTTCAACTGTGGCAGCATCAGGCTATCCACATACTCGCTGTGCCGGGAGGTTTCATTTATATCGGGATTGCCATTTGCATCTATTCTTGCCCATTCGGGATGCAACTCGATAGCTCTCCTGTCCCATACACCGGAATAGTGCACATACATGGCTACTTCATGCGAAGATGTAACTTCCCGTATCAATTTCAAAGGGTCTTTAACATAACCTGCTGTTTGGTTTCCTACCCTTGTAGGATAACTTGAATATCCTGCATGACCTTTGCAATCGACCTGTATGTAGTCAGGTTTTGCCATCTCAAGCAAACTGTCTACCATTTCTTTGCTTAAGTTCTTGCCAATCAGACTATCTTCATAAGACGCATGAAAATCGAAATGCAGGCCAAAGAATGATTCTTCCCTGTTTTTCTGGGCCGCCGAGTTTCCATGGAACAAAAAAAATAAAACAGGAAGCAGTATAAAACCTTTTGTCATTTTAGTCATAGAAATATTTATTCAAGGTTAAAATCGTATTTACTGATTTTAAGTTCTCCGTTCTTACTGATCTCATGAAGGATCGCCGAATACGCTCCGGGATTATCGCCCATCTGAAAATGAAAGCTTTGGTTTTCTTTTGATTCCCGGGTGTGGCATTTCCAATATACTGTATTCCTGAATATAGCTTCTCTGCTATTTTTCCTGTAATCCATTGTTTCAGGAGGAACTTTATCAAATCCTGTAAAGCTGTAAATCAGGCTATTACCAGGTAATTTATATCCTGCCATATCACCTTCCCTTGAGTACATCTTAATGATTCCTCCGTAGGTGATATTCCCTAGCACATATGGATAGTTCAAGGTCTCCACAGCCATTAAATCGTTCGGGTTAATCTCTAATAATTCATCGAAGTCAGAGATGATGATGCCGTCAAGTAATACAAGGGGTTCGTAGGTATCCAGATTGTAATAATAGGGGCCTGTAATATGCATGGAAGTCCGGCCTCTTTCTTGTCTGAATCCGACAGCAGGAACCAACTCCTTGAATAATTCGGCCAATGAAGACATTTCAATAAACTCATCCACATCAACACGCAGTGAGGGTTTCTCATAGAAATAGATTTCATCCAAGTAAGGGGTGTCAGTTGTATCCTCTACCGGATTATACTGGGCATCGATCTGGCTGTTTATGACGATCTCCTCGTACCGTAAATAGGCTTCTTTATTAGTCTTCAATGGAATATAGGGCAACCAAACTTTTCTGTTACAAAAGTCAGACTCAAGCCGGATTTCGAGCCCCTCGTTTTGTCCGTTTTCTGCAATGATCAGCAGCTCTGCATTTCCAAACACTTCGGGCAGAACGACATTGAAAATCCCTGATGAATTTGTATGGGTAGAAAAGGTTTGATTACAACCTTTTTTCAGGCTTACGCTTACAGGACTGTTTGCGATAGGTTCCCGGTTGGTTTTATCTGCCAATATGCCGGAAATACTTATGCCTCGTGTTTCAGGCAGGAAGCTGTAATTGAAGTTCAGGGATGTATCCAAGGGACTAATACTTATGATCGAATCACATAAATAGCTCGTTCTGGTAATACTTACTGAAAAATCTTGAGTCTTGGTCCCGCTGTCTGAAAAAATCAACTGGCCTATACTGCGAAAGCCGTACAAATCCTGATCAACTTTTATGTTTTCCTTATTTTTAAGTGTTGAATATTCAATTTTAAAATCAGCTTCAAAGGGTTTTGAGGGAAGCAAAACAGCTGCATCCTTCGGGTTTAATAGGGTAAGCGGCTTATAAAAATAGCTTGTTGGACCATAATTTCGCATCCAACGGGTATAGGATTTGATATAGTATACTCCAGAAAGCAGCCCATCCGGAATTAGAAGCTGACCTTCCCCTCCCGACTGCGAGAATTTGATTTTGGATTGAACAAGCGGCTTACCTTCAAAGCTGACTAATTCAATGTATAATACTTTGCTCCATTCAATATCTCTCAAGGCTGAGGGAGACAGGTTAAAAGCTTTGAAGTGGATGGTTTCATTTACAGTATAGTAATCTCTATCCGTTACCACCACCACGGATTCCTTGTATTTTTTCGGCGTGAAATTATCTGGCAGGCTCTGGCCTGCCAGATTTAGACAGCCAAGAAAAAGAAATATATAGATGGAAGTAAATCTCATAACAGGATATCAGTCTTGCACAATAATCAATGGATCATCTCTCCAATAATCAGGCGGGATGGTATCTCCGCCCTCCTGCCGGCAGTCAAAACAGTCATAATCGCCTGTTAAATAGCCCGGATAACCAGGCGGAACAGGAACAAAATAGATGGGCCATGAAGTTTCAGTGGAAGAGAGAATATCACTGATTTCAATGGGCTCTTCATTGCATTGAAAGTAATGGGGAAATATAAGTTCAGGCACGTCCTGTACAAAAATCCGTTTAGTACGCTTGCTTGAAACCCCAAAGAAACCAAGTACTTTTTCATCAGGAAAAGAAACACATTTTACATTTCCCTGGGTATTTGCCGGTTGAGAATCAAATAGCCCACCTGATTCCTGGTTGTTTTTTTTGAGTTTTTCCCAATAGGAGTAGGCGTCAGCAGATAGGGAGTACTGAGATACCAACAGGCTGTATCTGTAAAAGAGTCGCTGGGTGCTATTATCCACCCGATGCAGGGGCATTTTAATACTCCCGCTGACATTCAAATTTTGGGTGGAGAGCGTATATATCTTTTTTATGGGCAATGTGTTATAACAAACAAAAAGATCCCAGCTATAGGGGGCGTATACAAATTTATTATCCGCATAATAGTTACCCATGGGCCATGTGGCGTGGTGCTCATAGGTCTCTTCCAGATCCCATTTATAATATTTACTTGAATTTTCATTACTCTGAAAATCAAGATAGAACTGAACTTCTGTAAGCGATTCATCCAGTTCCCAATACACACTTTCGATGGAGGCATTGGCCTTTAGTTCCTCAAACAGGGATTCATATTCTTTCCCATCCGGGGAGATAAAGCTAAGCTTGAAAGCATTACCAACATACATAAATTCCGAATCGATACTCCCCTCGTAGGCCATATCCTTCTCATAAAACGCGAACTCGTTGTCAAATTTATCGATGACTTTCACTTTACAGTCTGGCAGATGAATATAAGCGCTATCCGAAATAGAATTTGAAAGCGATATTTTTATAAGCTGTTTCCCCTGCTGGTCATTCAATGCAGCATCTACGACTACATAGGATGGACTATCCCCATAATCACCGGGTTCAAATTCTTTTATGCAGCCCATGGGAAGCAGGAAAACAAAGAGGACTATGGCTGATCTCTTAATCATTGTTGTAGTTTCCGAGTTTAAAATTCCAGGAAATTGTAATAATAGGAACGCCAATAATCGAATATTTGAATCCCTTTATTTGACCTTGCACCGATGAAAAATAGATAGAATATGGGTTTTCTCTTCCTGTAACATTATATAAGTTTAACATCCAGAAACTATGAAATGCCTTTTTCTTCTTCAGGTTACCTTCCATAGATAAGGACATATCCAAGCGGAAATAATCAGACAATCTGAATTCATTCCTGTTTGAATACTCCACATATTGCATGTTATTTATATAGTAGGATGTCTGAGGCAGGGTGATGGGTCTGCCTTTACTGTACACGATATTACTTGAGAATACAAATCGTTTATTGAACCTGTAATTCCCTACAAAATTAAGAACATGAGGCATGTCGTAATTGGCTGGATATTGTAGTCCATCGTTAATTTTTTCCCATAAATTTTCACCGTCAACCCTTATCAATGACCTGGAATAAGCATAAGTAATCCAGCCTTTCAGATTCCCCAGGTCTTTCGACAACATAAACTCAAATCCGTAGGCATCCTGCCGGCCCTGTAGTACTTCTGTTTCAATATCCTTCGTTTCAATAAAATTGGCGCCATCTTGAAACTCAAGGATATTTTCGATTCTCTTTATGTAGCTTTCACCGGAAAAATGAATGCCCGAAATGGACGAATAATGATAGAATCCAAGAGATGCCTGGCGAGAAAAACCGGGTTTGATAAAGCTATCGGATAGTTTCCACTGGTCGCTGGGTGCAAGGGAGTAAGTATTACTCAAAGAAAATATATATTGGCTTAGTTCGCTGTAAGCCAGCTTTACAGAATTACGCTTGTCCATCTTATAGTCTATCGCAAACCGTAACTCGGGTCGGCCGTAGGAAACCACTTTTTCACCGCTTTCATAAACCCTCGTATCCATTATGGATTCCAGGGAAGGAGCTTGATCCACTAAATATGTATGCACTTTGTCAGGCCCATATTTTGCAAAGAATGAATAACGGATCCCTGCGTTTAATATAAGCTTAGGTATTATACTGTACTCGTCCTCAAAAAACAGTGCACCTTCAATGCCATTGTCAACACCCAGATTAGAAGGGTTTCTTTCCGATTCATCTCCTAAGGGCAAGACCTCGCCCCTGTTGAGTATGTAGGAAATAAGTTTTCCTCCGAAATTAAGCGTATGTCTTTGGTTTAAGCGCCAAAGAAATGCGTTATCCAGGGCCGTTTGATTTAGATTGTAGGTATGAGCATATGCAGAAGATGCATAGTTTTTATCACTGCTTGACGAGGTATACCTGCTATAAGTGAGGGATTGATGTAATTTTAATTTCGAATTAAAACGGTGGTCCCAGGCTAATTCTGATCCGAAATTTGAATACTTCACTTCATTTAGGCTATTCAGGCAATAATCATCATTGCTATTATATAGCATGAAGTTTGCCGCATTCTTTTCATCAATATTGTAAACGCCCGATAATGCAAAATCGTTGAAATTGACCGTGCTGCTTTTTAAATTCTCATCTGGCAATCTGTTCATAATCCAATTCGAAAAGGAAGCTCTCCCGCTCATCACAAAGGATAGTTTCTTCTTGATGATTGGAGCTTCCAGCACCAGGTTCGCAGAAATGGGACTCATACCACCCTGCGCAAAGAGCTTTTCTTGATTTCCTTTTCGTGTTTCAATGAGGAATATGCTGGAAAGCCTGCCTCCATACCTGGCGGGAACATAACCTTTATGTATTGAAAAATTGTGTATAAGCCCCGAATTAATTGCAGAGAAAAACCCAAAGGCATGCGAAGTGTTATACAGGGCGATATCATTCAGGTAAAACATATTCTGATCAGCATTTCCCCCGCGTACATTGATGCCAGCAGAAGCCTCACTGACACTCACCACTCCCGGAAGCAGCCGGGCTATTTTCACAACGTCTTTCTCTCCCATGAATGACGGAAGTTCTTTTAATTGCTTCATATTCAGCTTTTCCAGGCCCAATTCTTCTCCGCCCATTTGAAAGTCGTAATTGGCAACCACAGTTACCGCTTCGATCTGCTTTCTGTCGGGCTTCAAATAATAGGTAAATGTTCCATCTGAAAGTACCTGGAGTAAACATTTAGCCTCGATCATTCCCAGGCTTCTGAACACTGCTGAGTACTCACCGGGTTCCAGCCTCAGGCTTAATTGACCATGACTGTCCGTTGCTGTACCAAAATTCAGCTCCGGGATATATATAGTTGCACCTATTAACGGGGTCTGATCCTCGGCATCGATCAAAAATCCAATTACATTGGACTTTCTGTACATGGTCTGTTCGTTCCTGTTTCCCACGCATAATACACAAAGCTCATCCAGATGTCTTCCCCTTACATAAAGATCATTCTCAGGATCGACAGATGCTACTTCTCCATCTACTCTCATCCAGGATTCATCTATATATAGATCCGGAAATCCTTTGATGAATGAATGGCCCTGCACAAGAATTACTTGCTTAGCTGGCTTAAATACATAATCCAGGTGGTGTGGTTTTAAAGTTTGTTCCAGCAAATCTCCAATTTGATACCTGCCATTCAAAGAAACCTTTAAGCCTTCGATCCAGTCCTTTTTAAAATAGAACTGTAATCCATTCTCATTTTCAAGTTTTTGGAGTAATTGTAGGATGGGTACATTATTATAACTACAAACAATTGAGTCAGATAAGACACTTTGAGACTTCAATCCCATGGTTAAGAATGCTGCACAGGCAAGCGTGAAAAAGAACCGTTTATTCATTACCTGAGTTTTTTCCTGAAAAGGATTTTAGTAATGACTTAAAATATTGTGAGTCACCAAGTTTGAATTTATTTGGGTTTGATTTTATGAAAGAAATCGAAGCTTCCCTGTCCTGTTCCGACAGGTTTTTTAAGAAGCTGTTTTTTCTTTTGAAAGCATGTACAGCTTGATTCACAAATAAGTATTTCCTGGTTCTTAGTTCTCCAAATCCCATCTCCCCTTTTCCTGAATTTTCCTGCAATCTGTACTCTTTATAATAACTGAAATAACATACGATGTCTGTGTCGGTTCCTTCAATTTTCTCGAGATAGAGTGCATCTATTTCGTCGTAGGGATTTTTTATAAAATGGTGTTTTCCTATCCAGAATTCATCAATCAGCTTGTTTAGAAGAATGATATCATTACTTACCCCGGAAAAACTCCTTGATTGCAAAATCACTTCCTGATTATATACATCATAAGCTAATTGCGCATTATAAATCATTTTTTTGCCGAGTCGGATTTTACCTGTGCTAAAGGAGATGGTTTTAGTTTTTTCACTGGCGAAGAATGGATGACCACTTTGGTATCTTTCAAGATTAATATATTTTCTCCCTTTATTGATTTCCGGGTCTGAACCATATTGAGAATCAAAAAACTCAAAGGCAGAATGCTCGGCAGAAGAATCCTGTGCAAAGGAGAACAAGGGGAGTAACAGGAGAATGGCAATGATCAAGCCTGATTCCAAACCTAATACCGACGGCATATGTATATTTGTGCACATTGCTATATGATTGGAATCCTAATGATCAAAATCCTTTTTTCCTGTAGGAGAGGTAATAATTAGGCTCGCCCACCCTTTTTCAGACTTAATTGGAGCTTTAAGTCGTTTTATTTCATCCTTTACCTTGTTGTGAAAATTCCAGGTTGTTTTGAGGCGCAGGTCCAGGGTTCGGGACAGGCTACTAATATTTATTTTCCTGCCAGTACTTGTCACAATTAGAATATAAAGGGCTTTGTTTAATGGAAACCTCAGGTGATGAAAGATAGTGCCCGAAGTTGTTGATTCTTTATAGTTACATTTCTTACATCTTCTCGATTGATTGTCTTCAATGCTAAAATCGGTACCGTGACAGCGGGAACAGTGATAACCGTTTCCCCATTTCAGCTCTATTAAATATTGGCGGCACGCATCCTCATCTTTAAATATCCTATTAAACTCCTTATAGTCAAGGAGCTTTTGCATCACCCTGGCTTTGGATAGGCTTTCTAGATTATCTTCTAATTCAATATTATGTTTCTTAAGTAACTCATTCATGTTCCTGATCTGGTCGGCCTGCGATTTGATCTCCTCCTTTTGCTTTTCTATGCTGTTTTTTTGCTCCAGAATTTCTGATGTACGCTTTTTGACAGTCTTTTCAAGTTTGATTTTCTGGTTCTTAATTATTTTTATACGAAGTTCAATTACTAGAAATACAAGGATGGCAATAGCCAGATAGAGCAGTACATTGAACCAGGCTGTCCTCCAGAATGGCGGAACAATTTCAATGTCAATACTGATAGGTGCCTTTCCCCAATACCCATTGCTATTTGATGCATTTACAAGCAATTGATACTTCCCTTTATTCAGGTTGGTATAGGATGCCATTCTGTTTTTGGAGTCAGTCGTCTTCCAGTTCTCATCGAAGCCTTGAAGCATATACTTGTAGGAGATCTCATCGGGTTTGGAATAGTGAAGTCCTGCAAATTCAATAGAAAAGGAGTTTTGCCTGTATGAAAGCCGGATTTTTTTTGTTTTAGATATTGGCTCAGTAAGCGGTACTGCCCCGTAAATTGTATCCCTCACCCTAATCTCCTGTTCATCGACAAAGAGTTTGGTAAATTCACAAAGCGGGGCTATTGTATCAATTATAACCTGGTCGGGATGAAAAGTGTTATATCCGTTTGTCCCCCCAAAAAGTAGCTCTCCGTTTGATTTCTTATACACCGATCGCTCCAAAAATTCATTGTCCTGCAATCCATCCGACGGAGTGAACGAGAAAATCCTTTCTATTTCCTGCTTGTTGCCTGGTTTAAAAACGATTTTAGCCAGCCCTTTATTGGTAGACACCCATAAGGAACCCTGGTCATCCTGTGTGATGGCTTTTATCTGGTTGGAGGGAAGTCCGTCCTCCATCATTATTCTGTCATTTGAGAAATCAATAACATTGAGCATGTTTAGGCCCATATTTGTCCCAACCCAGAGATAGATTCCCGATGTAAATAGCGCGCTTATTTGATTGTTACTGATAGTTGCCGAATTCTCCGGGCTCAGCTTAAAATGCCTGAATATCTTGTTTTTTTCATCTTCGAGCAGATTGAGGCCACTGAGCGTTCCGATCCACAATCTGCCAAATTCATCCTCTGCAAAGGATGAAATCTCATTATCAGACAGTCCTTCTTCTCCGTTCTGCTCGCTTGAAAATACAGTAAAGCCTTTGTTTTTAGGGTTATAGAGATTTACTCCACCTCCCCAGGTACCAATCCATATCCTGTTTTGAGAATCGCGGTATAAGGACATAATTTTATTGTCACTAATTGAATTTGCAGAAGACAAATTCTGGGTATATGATTTAAAAGACTCCTTACTTTTATCAAAATAATATAAGCCTCCCAACCAGGTACCAATCCAAAAGTTATCCCTGCTATCTGAAACAATTGAAAGTGCAGGAGCTTTTAAAGAGTTGGCTCGTTCTCTATCGACCCGAAAATTAGTAATGACACCTGTCTGCGCATCCAGCTTGCTCAATCCACCGGAAGATACGATCCATGTATGATGATCTTCATCTTCTATAAATCCATGGATATTGTTGCTAATGATGCTATTCTTTTCCTCAATTACGTATGTATGCTTGAATTTCCTGTTCTGCAGAAGATTCAAACCATATCTTGTTCCAATGAAAATATTTCCTGCCCGGTCCTTCAGGAAACAGCTGATGGAGTTATCACTTATGCTCAGTTGATTTGACAGGTCATTTCTGATCAGCTGCATGGAACCATCATTCTGGTTTAATATATTCAGGCCTTCGAAAGTCCCTATCCATAAGTGCAGGCTATCAATCTCGCAAACATTATTCACACAATTGCTTGCCAGGCTGTTCAGATGATCTTTCCTGTACTTGTAAGTGGTGAATACCTCTTTTTCGGAATCAAAGCGTATCAACCCATTGTTTTCTGTGTATATCCACAGTATATTTTTTGAATCTACATAAACACCATTGTATTCGTGTGCTTTAGTCCCCTGATTTGGAATCTCATAACTGTAGTAAAATCCATTTGAGGAGTTTATCAATTGTTGTTGGGTAAAGTTTTGAAGCACCCATCTCTTATTTTTCAACTCCTTAAAGATTAATCTGAGTTTATTTTCATCTGAGGGAGACTTATCATCAAGAACCTCTAAGCTGTTTGCCTCTAAACGGGTGAGGGTATGATCCTTTAAAAACCATATATTCCCCTTCTTATCGGGATATGCAAAATTGTAATCATCCGAATACACTTCAAAAGTTCTTCCACCATATTTACAGAGTACCCCTCCTCCGAAAGACCAAATCTCATTATTGGAACTTTCAAGTACAAGGGTTGAGTAGAGACTGGTTTCGGACCCGTCCGCAAGGGTGTTGTTATAGGGCTCAAAGGCATAGCCATCATATCTGCATATCCCATTGCGGGTAGCTATCCAGATAAAGCCATCGGAATCCTGATAGATGGAACTAATATAATTATGAGGAAGGCCGTCCTTTGTGGTGAAATGCTGAAAATCAAATGAAGTAGAAGCGTCATTTGCGAAAGAATTGAACACTACCAATAGCAGAACAACAATATTTCCGGCAATGATTCTTATCTTCATGAAGCTGTTTTTAGAAACATCAAAGCTAAAAACTCTGGCAAAATCAACGATTACTTCTCCTGTTTTCTTTTTTAGATGTAAGGAGGACCAGGTTTTCCCAATTTCCACCATAATATGCCTTTTTCACTTCCAGCAGCAGCTTTTCATCCTTATAAATCATGCAATAGGCTTTAAGGTCCTGATACACATAAAAAGCAAGCCAATAACCATGATCATATTTTTCGCGAAGGGTCGTTGTTTTTAGCAGATTCCTGTACCAGGAATAATCAATATTTAAGTTCTGCGCTACCTGAATGGACGAAAGTGCTTTTTCCCAATTCAAGCTCGCCATTCTTTCGTAAATCTGATTGTAATTCTTATACTCCAAACCTCCTGTTTGGATGAGCTCTGCCTTATCCTCCAGACCCAATTCAAATAGTGATACGGTTTCTTCATATTCTTTATCTGCATCAAAATCATAGGCTATATAGTCAAAAAAGCCATTGCCATCTGTGTCCAGGTATTTTATAACAGGCGCAAATAAGGGTTCCTCACATACCAGGTCCTCGGGCTGAATATTTGCTCCTCTCCACCCCTGCCAACCCTGGTAATACTGGGCAAACTGGTCGATTCGCCAGAATCCGTCTTCTGCGCCAAAGAGATGAAGTTTATAGTCTATCGTGCTTATATACAGATTACCCTCACCGGAGAAGTCTTTGTCCCATTCACCCCGATCGCCCGAGACATCGGCCTGGGCATTATTATCAAGACCGCCCTGATGGCATCCTATCAGATAGGGATCCATCGGACTGTAAAACTCAACACGCTCCCATCTGTGACAATCATCATCTTCATCGAAAACAAACCAGCAGCCTTCCCACTCACCTTTGTTAAAAACAAAAGCATATGCTGAGTCATGTTTACAATAAACCAATTCATCATTAAGCCTGAATCTTTTATCATAAAAGAATTCTTCGGTTCCTTCTAAACCTTTCATGCTCTTATAGTGGTGGATCTGATCAGAATAATCGAATCCCTCACCATAGAATTTAAGGCTCATATCATAATCAATCTCGTTTGCGGGGGCATTATCATTGTCCATATCAAAAGTGAGCATTGCAGTAGAAATGCGACCTGAAAAATCAAAGGTGTATGGGGCAATATTTTTATTATTCCTGAAATCATCATCGGTAAGCCGAATGGCCATTTCTGAATATCCATCCTGATCCTGGTCGTAAAACAGGAAGGGATTTTCCCAGTTATATCTTATGTCTTTCAGATCAAATGATGAAAAATGTGACTTGAGTAATATGGAGTTCCCATGGTAATTCGTAAAAAAATTGGATCTGCCCTCGAGGTCCCATAACTCTACTTTGTAAGTATTCCAATCGATATAACTAAATATCCCTTTATCATCGGTATTAATAATATACATATAATGAGAGGTGAATATTCCTTTTTCATCGATGCTCGCATTTTCGAGAATTGCCTGCATATCGGCAATGCCATCGCCATCCTCATCATTCCAGTCAATTATCAGATCATGGCCATGTCCGTAATGTCCATCATTATTCACGTCGATCATCAGGCAGTCATCATCTAAATCGCCTGTGATATCGCCAATTATCATATCATCATCATCATCAATCCATTGCAATGGTACTGTGTCATTTATGGTATAACGGAGAATATCCGGATCACCATCATTGTCATAATCAATATATTGAATCCCCTCTTTGCTTACAGGAAGCAATACCCTGAAGGGCCGAATTAATTCATAAGCGCCGCTTGCGGAAAGGCTCCTTTCAGCATTTACCTTTTGCTGGGAAAAGCAAGAGGATAAGGTGATGGAAACTATAAGCAAAGAGAAAAATATTTTCATTCGAATTATTTAGACTGAATTACATTAGCGATTTGTTCTGCGATCAAAAAAGCACCGACCGAATCGGGGTGAATGGTATCAGGAAACAATTCATTCCTGTTCAAAAAAGGCTTGTAAAAATCGATCAACTGTACTTCCTCGGAGGCAGCTATGGCTGCAATTTTCGGAATAATTGCAAACCTGATGGTCGTATCACAAATACCCCAGCGCGAGCTGTAAGCGGGTAAGGGATTGCATAAAAATACTTCCGGGTTGGACTTTAAAGCCTTAAATTTATGGATCAGGTCGATGTAATCACGGGAGTATTGTTCTGAGTTTTCCCAGTTCCAGGGCTTTGAATCATTTGAGCCCAGCATAATAATCACTATGTCCGGATCATATTCGAGGGATTTATCAAGTTCTGACTGAATCCAGTATGGAAGGTCTCCCGATTTAAGCACGGTTGAACCGGAAACCCCATAATTCTCAACCTCAAAATCACTACCCAGAATTTGTTCCAACTGCGCAGGGTAGCTACATTGTTCGCGGTTCTGAATTCCATGACCATAGGTGATGTTGTCGCCAATGCAGGCAATCCTGATGGCTTCTTTTTTAAAGAAAGTACACCCTCCTGAAGAGAGCACTATGACCGCTACTACGAGGGCCTTTATATGGATACTGTTGTATATCATTTCAATTATTATGCTCAGCTAATTTGAGTTAGCTAACGAAGGCCGAAACCTGCTAATCGGGCCAATTCAAAGGCAACTCATATTTAGAATCAGGATATTTGCTTATCGGGCCTTTACCTATATTTATAAATCGTATGCTTTTTTGAGGAAGGGCTTCCTGATGGTATTCAGATAGCTCAGAAACAATCGCATAGCCCCCCGGATGTTTTGGTAATGAAATGGATAGAGGAATATTTTTCTGCCAGAATTTCTCAAGTTGCACATCAAAACGGCCCACAATAGTTTCATGATTGGCATTATCCATTATTTTCACTACCAGTTTTCCGCTTTTCTCGGTCTTGGAATCATTCACTAATAGAACATTGAACTCCAGGTCATCTCCTGCTTTATAAGTCTTTGGGCTTATATTATATCGTCCGTCCTCCAGACTCACAAAGGCTGCAAATTCCCGCATACTGTGATGTTGAACCAATAATGCCTGTGTGGGTATGAGTTCTTTTATGGGTGCTTTAAACCAGTCGCCCACATAACCGCCATCATTCGCGAGATAGGTAAATGAAGCCAGTCCTGATATCTGCCTCGTAGCCCTGATCGTCTCCATCTCAATGGCAAGAAGATAAGCCTGGAAATCCCAGCGATCCTCTGCCGTAGCAGCTGGTCCCAGATAATAATCATAGACATCACGATCTTTGTACATTTGACTGCCATCGGGTTCAAAGTATTCATAATTCACTGTATATGGGGTATGGTCACTTTCTTTAAAGTTTCCATAAGTTCTGATGCTCGAGCTCTGCCCATCCCTATTCTGCCACAACCAGCCAAATTCGTTCAGGATAATTGGATCGTTAAGTTTATAGATTGCCTCGAGTCTTTTAAAAGGTGTGGACAGATTCCCAAAGACATAGTCTTCTCTTGTTTTCTTTACATTCTCATCGTTCCGCCACCATCCATGTCCTATTTCATACCAGTGATACTCAACCATTTCTTTGCCTGACAATTCTTCTGCACTCATCCATCCAGCATCCCAGACACGTGTGGGATCCAGTTCCTTTAGTTCAGGGATCAGTGTATTGCCAATGTAATTTTGCTTTTGTTCGTTCAGGGCATCCCAGATAACGATACTAGGATGATTGCCATCTGACCAGATCCAATCGGTATATTCAGCCCGGAAACCCGCCTGCCGGCCTCTTAAATTCCACATTGGATATTCATTCTGGATTAGAAATCCGTACTCATCGGCCAAATCGTACCAAAAATCCGGTAGTAAGCCTATGCATACCCTGAAATAGTTCCAGCCCAAGGCTTTGGGTATACTTACCAGAAATTTTTCAACCCATTCCCTGTCCCAGGGCAGGGCCTTCCTGTTTGAATCTTCAAAAAAGCGATTGAGTGTGATGGCCGAACCAAAAAAGCGAAATTCTTCTCCATTCAACTCAAAAACCCGTCCTTTCGATTCAAAACTGCGCATCCCAAAGCTGAAGGTCCTGGTGTCTGAACTCCCAATCCAATGATAATCATTGGCTGGCCTCAAACTTTCAGGATTCCCGTAATTGTCAAAATATTTGCCTTTTGCTTCGATGGATAAAACAGCCTCATACATGAAAGGATGCTCGGGGGACCAAAATTTTATGTCCTTTAGTGGAAGTTTAAAGACCAAAAACTGATCCTGATGGCATTGGATTTTATCTGAATGCAGCAGAGTTTCACTTACCTGTGCTTTGGAGTTTTTCTCGCGCAGGGATATTCGAAGATCATATTCAATCAGCGCATATTCCATGTTTCTTTCCAGAACCTCGGCGTAATTTTCAAGTAATACTTTCACTGTAACGCTTGTGTCCTTCAAATCGGGCAGTATTAGCGCACGGTGGACAGAAACCGGACCTGTAAACTCAATGCATACATCATCCCAAATACCAGGAATATCTGTAAATTTTTCTCTGTCAAAACCGGTTGCTGCACTCTTTGACATCCAGGCCCTCTCACCAAGCCTTACCAGCAGTGTGTTTGATGAATTATAGTTCAAATAGGGCGTTAAATTGCATTGTATGGGTGTGTTATTTTGCTGATACTGTCCGATATCATGTCCATTTATGATGATTTGAGACGCATATCTGGCCTTCAGTATTTTCAAAACGGCATAACGGTCTTTTAGCGTTTCAGAAACATCAAAAGTGAATCGATACCAGCTATAGCGAGGCTCGTGAGTACCCGCAAAATACTGATCATACTGCTCAATTCTCGGTTCGGCCAGATCAATCAGACCAGGGACCGGGATCTTCCGGGTAAATACCTTTGGGGGGAAAGCGTCTTTGGTTTGTTCAAAATCGACGATTCCATTTAAGGGTATAAGATGTCGAATTTCCTGTCCACTCGCATATGAAACAAGTGCAGAAATGAAAAGCACAGCTAAATATTTATGCATTCCTTTCATCAACATCTATTTCAATTTTATTATGTTTTCTCCTGCAACAAGGTCCACTTGTTTTTCGCGCCAAATAAAGATTCCGCTGGTATTTTTCGGTAGACTTATCCTGCCCTCTACTTTGCTGTGTTTATCTTTCGATAGGTTCATACTTATAATTCCTTCCGGATGGGGCATTTGAACATCAATTTTATCCAGGTAGCCAAAATTTGGTTTAATGGATATTGTTTTAAAGCCCGGCTCGTCCGGATTAATACCGGCAACCAGGCTCAGCATATCGAAGCAGGGTGTTGCACTCCATGCATGGCAGTCAGATCGGGGATTTACATCAGTCTCTGCAAAAGTTGTCAAGCCCGCATCGAGCATATTCTTCCAGGGATCCAGAAGAGAAAAGTATTCATTCCCCATACCCACTTTTTGCAGGGCCCTGAACAGATAAAACTTAAAGTATATGGATGTATGCACAACATCCTTTTCATGGAGCACTTTTTCAATGAGATCTTTTTGGAATTTCGGATCAATACTATTGGTTAATACAGCCATTATATTGGTGTGCTGACTGAAAAGGTCTTTGTCTGCCGTCTCTGCAAACATTTGTTTATCTGCATCAAAACAATCCCTGTACACAGCCTTTTTAATCCGGTCGGACAGGGCTGCATATTTTTCAGCCTCATATTTCCAACCGAAATAGCTGAATAGCTCTGTTGCATTATCCAAAGCATATACCATTTGTAAGGAAATATTTGCAGAATATCCATCATCCGCACCAGGGGGTATGCCATTGGGAAATTCGGCGACCCAGTCTGTGAAATTCCACCACTCAAGATTTGTAGGCATGTCGCTTGAGTCAATACGGTCTTCAAACCACTGTAATACTCCTCTTATGCCCGGTAAAAACGGCTCAATAAACTCAGGATTATTGCGGTACATATGGTAATCATGCAGCATGGATATCCAGAGCAATGAATAAGTGGGGATTACCTGGTTGATATAGGCCGGATACCGACTCTGTGTAAGTCCGTTTGGCATTCTGGAATCATCAAAAGATTGAATGGCTTTTCGCATGAGCCGATCATCACCTGACACATAAAGCGATATGATTGATTCAAGGCGGGTGTCTCCGGTATACTGTAACTGCTCATAGTAGGGCGAATCCTGGAACATTTCTCCTGAACCATTACGAACTGTGCGCCATGCCACATCCCAGAGCTTCCTGAAAAATTCATCCCCGGTGTTAAATTTTGCAATTTCCTCGAAAGGATATGCCGAAAATTCGTATTTAAAGTCGTTTAGAATTAATGCCTCATCCTGGGTTTCAATATCAATTTGGATGTACCTGAATGTTTTCATCCACAGAGGCCGGAAAAGCCTGTTTTCGCCCCCATCCGGATAGAGAATATCATAGATGCCAAATATTTTCTTTCCCTCTGTTACATCCCTGTTTCCCTTAAGATCTTCCAAAGAGAAGTTGCCATTTACAAAGTCCGTCGTATAGGCATCATTATAAACCAGTGCCTCGGCGTATGTCAGTTTCAGCTTGCTCCCCAATCCTTTGGAATGGATAAGCTCAGGATATCCAACTGTATGTGTTTTATGATCGATAAGGATGCTTGCACGTGTATGCGGAGGTACGACGATGCTCTCGTTTCCAAAAAGAAATTCGTCAGAACATTCGATTTTAGTCGTTCTTACAATATGGTCGAATCTTCCGGGAGAAGATTCCATCATGGGAATTGTGCGGGGAACCAGGTACCAGGTACTTCCGTATAAAAAGCCTCTACCAACCGCAAATTCAACAGTTGCCAGGCGTGGAGAAGCCCACTTCGAGTCATCAAAATCCAGGCTTTCCCATCCCCATGGATATTTATTAAAAGTAATGTTTTCGCCCGGACCGGCAGCATAATAAGAGTATAGAGAGTCTGAATTGAAAGGGATACAGGTATATGCCATATTTCTGGATACTTTCCAATCAGAACTACCTGTATTAATGTCCACACCAGTTTGGTCATCCCCCTGCAGAATAAATGCAGTCATGAAGCTTTGCTGCGCACCCCTTCTGTGCTCGCCGAAGTTGACAACCTCCGCTGCGATAATATTTTCACCAGTTTTTAAATGTTTGGCGATGTCCAGTGTTTCATACCTGTAGTGGTCAATGTCTCCTATGGAGGGGCCAAATGCCACAGGAGCTCCATTTACAAATAGGCGGTATCTGTTATCTGCTGAAACATGAACTATAAAAGTCTTCCCGATGGAGTCAAGCTGGAAGCTTCTCCGAAAATTAAACACCCCATAATCCAGTGTGGTTTCTGTAGGATGGGTTACCCACTGTGCCTTCCATGTATGCTTCAGCATCGAAAAATCCTTGCCTTCATAGTTTTTTGTCACTGTGGATTCCTGTGCTCCGCTCAAAACAGAGCATAAACAGAACAGGGAAATCAGGAAGTTTTTTTTCACCATGGTTGAATAAGTGAGCAGTTTATATCTTTTACTAAGATAAAAAAAGAATAGTCCCGCCGTTAACGGGACTATTCTATCTATTTAGAAGGATTTAGTTCTTAATGAAATGTCTGGTACTTACACCATCTTCAGTTACAAACTTGATAATGTATAAACCAGCATTCAGGTCGGAAGTATTCAATAACATCGATTCTCCTTTATTCGAATAGACGCTTATTTCCATACCTGCTGAATTAATGATTGACAGGGATTTCACCGCTGCAATATTTTTAATATGCAGTACATCCAAAACAGGATTTGGATACATGGCAAAGTTTGCACCAAGTGCATCGATAACAGAAGACGGTCCGTTAGGCACAAATAAAGCCATTGCAGCTCTTAAATCGGCCATAGCCTGGTCAATTCCGGCTTGTGAATCAGCTCCGGCTAAAACCTGCTCTGCATTATAAACAGCCAGATTCGCTGCATTGATGTTTGCCTGAAGGTATTCGCCTTCAGCTTCGCCAGGAACTGCAGCATCAATCACTACCTGAGAAGAATCAATTACACCTGCTAATTGGGTGTAATCATACATGTTAGGAGTGAAAAGCCCCATCTCGGCGCGCAATGCAGCAGTTGCTGCGTCAATCTCTGTTTGCGTTCCCAGTACGCCATTTGCAGCTTCAGCTGCTGCTATTGCAACATTTGCCGCATCGAGAGCTTCCTGACGGAATTCATCCGAAGCCAGACCAACTACTGCTGCACCAACCACTGTTTTAGAGGAATCTATTACAGAAATCAGCTCGGCATAATCCAGCGTTTTCACAAATGACATTTCACCGGCATTATCCATGTTGTTCCAGTTATTCTGGTATGAACTCCACTGTAACTCAGTGTTGGAAGTACCATTGTGATCAATTACATCAATATCAAACAAGATTTTACCATCCCCCTTAGGAACAAAAGTGGAACCATGCCTGTTCAAGGCAGTTACAGGAAAAGCTCCTTCAAATACATATCCTGTGTCATTGCTCACAATCATATAATTCAGGCCATTGTCGGGATGAATCTCTCCTCCATAAGCCTGGCTTCCATCCGCTTTCCAGTAGTACTGGCCAAATGTTTTTGCTATGTCAGCAGGATCGGAAGTGGCAGTCGCTTTCCCACCAGCGCCATTCCTGTCATTCTGAACGCCCCAGTAGATATGTACTCCATCGTTTGTCCATGCTTTATCGCTGGCATCATAAGGAGTCTTGTCTGTCACACTAACCATCACAAAAATGGTATCCTCAGTCCAGACAGCCTTCCATATAGCACTACTCTGAATGTCGACTGTAACCGTGTCCATTGCCCGAACAGGCGTCGCGTTTACATTCTCCTTAATGGCATCCCAAAATCCGTCGGAGAGGTCACCATCAATAACCGGCAGAGAAGGCGCATAAAGTATGCTTGCGCTTTCAAATGCATTGCGGATGACAAAGTTTGTTACAAAAAGCTCAGATTGGTCCATATTCACACTGGCAATGGACCTGTAGTTTAACTCCTGTGTTGCATTTCTGAATCCAAAATCATCAGCAATTAGCATGGTAACTGTATCATTTGTTATGTAAACATCATAAGTGTTTTTAATAATGTTTACTTCCATCTTAATATGATACTTCTGATCTTTCGAGTACATATATGGAGTTGCAGGAGCCTCATAGGCAGATCCATTTCTGCAATCAATTGTAGCATTGTTGCCAAACCGAACGATGGTACTCATCGTACCCCAGTCAGGGTTAATCATAGAAGGTGCATTATTTAAGGCAACAGCCGATTCAATGGTATCTAAAGTAGGGGTTGCATCAAATTCACAAACCACAATTCCTGTTTGCGGAGCAATTGCAAAATTCCGATAAATGGATGGTTCAATTGCAAAATATGAACTACTGGCAATTGTATCCGCCAGGTTATAATTTGAAATGTCCAGGCTTGCTCCGGGAACGCCTCCCCATGCTTCTAAGTCATTGTTGAAAGAAAATAAATTATCAAGGCTTGTTGAAGCTTTTCTGAATCCGAAGTTATAGGCTATAGTGCTTTCGAATCCACCTTCAGGTTTTACGGTTGCACTGTAAGTATTGTTAACCACATCGACAGTCATTACAATCCGATAGGTTTTATTTGCTTCGTATTTAATTAATTCCATTTTTTCATAAGCGCCGCCATTTCGAGCCTGAAAATAACCGGAAGAATGTGCACCCACAATCGAGCTCATATCACCCCAGCCGGCAACAGCTCCTTCAGAAAAGCCAACAGCAGCATCCATGGGTGCATGCGAGGGGGTAATGTCAAACGAAACTGTAAAAACGCCAGTTTGCGCATCAATAGGGGTGTTCACAGCCTGCGAAAATGCAAAGCTGGAGATCATGGCCATACAAACAGCCAGAAGAGTTAGTTTCAAAGTAGAATTTTTCATAAATTTTTCATTTAGTTTAAATTAGTATTTCAATAAAAAACTGTTTATCAGAAATCATCATTACCCTGTTTTACAGGATAATGATGAGGTTATATTAGATGTATTTCAAAATTGATGGACTCTAGAATCCGATATTTTGTTTCAATCCTGGATTTCTTTGAATCTCATAAAAAGGTATCGGGAATAGATTGTGATTTACAGTAATATTCTGTGCCCTTATAATATCCTCCTGCGTAGCATCGGGAGCAGCAGCTCTTGCCTGAATGGTCTCTTCGAGTATGCCCCAGCGGCGCAGGTCAAATAATCTTTTCTGCTCAAATGCCAGTTCAAAACGCCTTTCCTGTCGAACGGCCTGACGGAACCCTTCCTGGGAGGAGGGATAAATGTTCCCTTCGGGATCCTTTACATTGGGCCATTCATCCAGTCCGGCACGTCTTCTTACGCGGTTAAAGGCTTCAATGGCTTCTCCATTTCCGTATCCTACTTCATTTTCAGCTTCGGCATACATTAGAAGCACCTCGGCAAAACGAAATAGCATCAGGTTGGTTCCGGAAAGATTCTCCGCAGGTGGATATACGTAATACTGCTCATCGGGCAAATATTTACCAATGTGAGGGATGTCAAGTTGTGGCCACCAGTACCAGCTGTAAGCTGGATCTGTCAGATCAAAACGCATTCCATATTCTGTATCGAAAACCCAGGTAAGGTATGTGGCATCCAGGCGTTTGTCGGTCTGATCAAACTGATTGTATAACTCGACCTCTCCTACATAGGATGAATAAGCTCCCTGGTTATCAAAGCGGCGGGGACCATAATACTTTTTGGTTTCAAACCAGGGTCCTACGGCTTCGGCATTTACAAAGTAGATATGTTCTTTATTGTTTTCATAAATATAATCTTCTTCCCTGGCGGGAAAAACCAACCTGAAGCTATCCATCAGGTCATAGTCAGCTTCATCAATCAGACGTTTCGAAACTTCTGCAGACAGGGCCCAATTGTCCTGATCGCCCTGTACCATTGTTCCGCTGCCGAAATCGAAACGATAACCAGCCCGTGTCATATATACCTTGGCTAATAAGGCCTGGGCTGCCCCGCGGGTTGCGCGACCGGCAGCAACCTCATCCCTGGTCCAAAGATCGGGTTCGGCTTCCTTTAATTCCTTAATCACAAAATCGTAGATTACGTCCACTTTTTCGCGGCTTAAATCTTTAGCCCCAATTGGATCTGTCACATAATCATCTCCATAAAAAACGACATCCCCAAATTGGCGAATCAGGTGGAAGTAGTTGTGGGCACGAAGAAATTTAGCCTCGGCAATAATCCGGGCTTTCATTTCCGGAGTATCAAATACACTTTCATCCATTAATGAAACCTCTTTGATTACCAGTCCGGCCCGGTTTATGATTATATAATGATGCCACCACATGGCTTCATATCCGTCGTAGGTCGGATTGTATATGAATCGATCCAACTCTACCCGGGGCGGAAATTCAGCGTATAAATACCCGCAATCATCTGAACCCACGTCATGTAGTATAATCCACTGTTTCAAATAAGATTCGGTTGTATATTGTCCTGAATAGGCCCCGGTCAACAAGTCAAGTGCATCTTGCTGCGATTCCAGGAAGGTCGCTGGGTCCAGTGCTCCCGGTTTTGGCTCGCTCAGGTCGACACATGAGTATAGGGTCATTAGAGCGAATATGATTGTTACTTTAACTATATTATTTACCATCATAATAGGTTTTATAAGTCTTCCCAACTATAGATTAAAATGTGATGTTCAAGCCAATCGTAAAGGCCTTGCTAACAGGGTAGTTCTTATTATCATACCCCAGGTTAAGATTGGAATCTCCTCCTGAGTGTTGTTCCGGATCATATCCCCTGTAGCTAGTAAGCCAGAGTAAATTCTGTCCACTTACATACACCCTGAAGCTTTCAACATTTATTCTACCTAATAGACTGGCAGGCAGGTTATAGGAGAGCATAAGGTTAGATAGTTTTACAAAAGAGGCATCCTCTACAAAACGATCGCTCGTCAATGTTGTATAAGTAGTTGATAAGCGGGGAATGGTGGAACTCTGATTCTCGGGAGACCATGCATCTTTTAGATCGCGTAATCCATTTGCACGACCTATATCACCCTGTGTTAAATCACTGTAGGCGCCATTGTACATGTCATTTCCATACATCGAAGTAATCAATGCAGATAGTTCGAAGCCCTTATAGCCTACCCTTATATTCATTCCGCTTGTAAAATCAGGCAGGGCATTCCCGATGATAGTCCTGTCATCGCCATTGATTACACCATTTTCATCCATGTCCGCATATTTCTGATCGCCGGGACGCAATCCACTTCCGGCAGGAATAGCTCCATTGATTGAATCCTGGATAGAATATAAACCCTCCGTTTTATATCCGTAAATGTTACCAATGGGCTGTCCGGGTTCAACCAGGGTTACCCCGGTCTCAAAGCCCTCCTGTTCGCCAATATTTTTAACTTCGTTAATATTCTTTGCGAAGTTGAAGCTCAGATCCACAAACCAATCGTTTTTATCGACCACCGTGCCGCCAATGACAAACTCGATCCCCCGGTTATTCATTTCTGCAAAGTTGGTTGTCACTTTTACCCCACTGGTTTGCCAGCCATTTCCGTAACCTGTGTACAGAGGAAGTAAATCATCCCACAACAAGTCTGTGGTATTCTTGTCATAAGCATCTATACTTACATTTAACCTGTTTCGAAAAAAGCTCATGTCTAAACCAATGTTCATAGTTGTGGAGGTTTCCCAGCCTATGGAAGAATTGGGTATTTTGCTAATTACAGCACCTTGATATATAGCATCATCGAAAATGGCTGATGAGTGAGCCACTGTATATGAAATCTCCGGCTGCCATTGATACAGTGAAATATTATCATTCCCGGATTGGCCCCAGCTAGCCCTGAGTTTCAATTGATTAAAAATCCCCAAGTCTGCTATAAAACCTTCATGATGCAACTTCCATGCTGCTGAAAATGAAGGGAAAAAACCATATTTATTATTATCCCCGAATTTGGATGAGCCATCGCGGCGAAGGGTTCCCGAAAAGAGATACTTACCGGCGAAGTCGTATGATAAACGGGTAAATTGCGAAGAGTAGGCAGTTCCCCAAAATCCTGAGTAAACCCTGTTATTCTCTACATCGAATGCGCCCAGGTTATAATAGAGTAAAGACTCCTTACTTAAACCTGCAGCGTTTATACCGTGATGATTTGTATTTGAAGCCTGCTGCTCAATACCGACCATTACTCCCACATGATGTTGCTCAAAGGTTTTATCATAGCTGGCAACAATATTAGCGAGCCAATGATCACTATTGCTTTGATTCACATAGGCCAGGGCCCTTTTCTGGGTCATGGTCGCTTCATTCAGGCCAGAGGTTATAAATCTGTTTTGAAGGTTTGAATTTAAACTACCCGAAAGGCTTGCTTTAATAGTAAGAGATTCAAAGGGTTTATAGTTCATATAAAAACTTCCTGATGCGCCGGTGTAGACCCTGTCATTTAATTCACCTTCGGCAGCATATAAGGGATTATCCCAGATATTATTCGTATAGTAGTTTCCGGTGGAATCATAGACAGGATAATAAGGTACCGAGAGGAGGGCATTACCAGCAGGTCCGTTTGCCCAGGAGCTACCCGACACAACCATAAATCCCTCTATCTTATTTTGATAAGCCTTAATACTTGCACCTATGTCAACCTTTTTTCCCAGCTTATGAGATAAATTTAAGTTCAACCCGGAGCTTTTATAACTTGAGTAGGGTATGGTACCCTCCTCAGTCTTGTGATTTGCAGATAAGGCATATTTCGTGTTTTCGCTCCCGCCTGAAAAGGACAAATTGTAATAGTGGGCATATGCCTTTTTAAACATGATATCCTGCCAGTCTGTATCAGCGATGTAGCCGGTAGAAGCCACAGGTTCTGTGAGATTTATTTCACCTTCAGAATATTGGGCGGGAAAACCATCATTCGCCAGGGCCTGGTTCCTGAGGGTCATAAATTCAGAGGCATTCAGAAGATCCATCTTTTTAATTACCGATCGCATTTCAGTATAATGAGTGAAACTCACCTGGGTTTCATTTGCCTTTCCCTGTTTGGTGGTAACAATGATTACCCCGTTAGCCCCCCGTGCACCATAAATGGCAGTAGAAGCGTTATCCTTTAAAATTTCAATGCTTTCGATATCCTCAGGTGCCAAACTAGCGGCAGAACCACCGATATAACCATCAATAACCCAGAGCGGAGAATTGCTTGATGTGAGTGACCCATGTCCACGGATGCGAATGGATGTTCCTCCACCGGGAGCCCCGGTTGTGGAAGTGATCTGAACCCCGGCAGCCCTTCCCTGGATGGCCATAGAAAGAGAGCTGACAGGACGTTCTATAAGATCCTCTGAACTTACAGAAGATATAGCGCCTGTAATATCACTTTTTTGTACCTGTCCGTAACCAATTACAACTACTTCGTCGAGGGCCGTAATATCTTCAACCAGGGCTATGTCAATACTTGTTTTACCCTTAACCGTAACTTCCTGATTGAGGAAGCCAATGAAGCTAAATACCAGGGTTGCATCATCACTGGCCACAGGGATGGAATAAGTACCATCAGCCTCGGAAATTGTCCCAATCGAAGTACCCTTGATGATTATATTTACACCCGGCAGGGTAATATTGTCACCAGCACTTGTGACTTTTCCTGTTATAGTCTTTCCCTGTCCGAATAAGGCTGCCGGTATAAGTACCAGTGCGGTAAACAGGAAAGGAAAACATAATCTGTATTTCATAGGTAATTATCTATTTAGTGTCATGGACGTTTCACATCACTTCCACTTTATTAATGATTGAATTCCAGTGATTTACGTAATAGTTCAGGAAAGATAAGAGGCATAACATTCCTATGAATGTTTACATAAGGAGCGAACTCCTTATGCAAACAATTCATGCTTCTAACTAAACTACTACTACTATGATTTAATCTCTGACTTATTACTATTCGATAATGATTTTACTGGTGCCTGAAGTGCCATTTTGCATTTCAGCAACAATAAAATACATTCCAGAAGGTATGTCGCTTAAATCTACACTGACCCTGGTCGAGGATATACCTTTCGAATTAAGAACAGTTTTTCCGAGTATGTTTACCAGTTTGAAGCTGTTAAGTGTCTCATCTGAACTAATTATAAAACTCGCTTTAGCTGGATTAGGATATACGGATACCTTGTTTAATCCGTCTTGATTCAGGCCTGTTTCGCCAGGATTCCCATCTGAGAAATCATCGAAAAAGACCGTATTGTTATGCGAGCCAAGACCAATTTTACCTTCCGCATTCAGTGCATCATCACTAACCCTGTGGTATTCTACACCATCCACATAAGCAACAACTTCAGAACCTGTACGGGTAATTTTATAGTCATGATAAAGTGTATCAGATACAGGAGGTATCGGATATACAGAACCAATCAGGCTTCTAACTCCATCAATCACCTTGTAGGTACCACTTTCGTTAATCCCAATAAACTGGAAATAGGAGAAATTGTCGGCATCTTCGTATCCGAAAACCATTACAAAATCATTGAAGGGAAGAAATGCTCCTGAGGCAGTGATTTCATTCATCTTGGCTTTTACAGAAATTTCAACATCCTGGTAAGTCTGATCATTAAATATTGCCAGACCAGAAGGTGATTTATCAGGATCGGGAGTTGTAGCTTTATTCAGCAGGAGACGGTCATCGCCTTCATCCTCACCTACCAGCCAATAACCAAATTCCGACGGTTTTAGATCATAGTTCTCAATGAGGCCCATATCACCTTCATCACTAAACTGTGATTTATTAATTCCGACATATACCCTTAGATAAGGAGCGTTTGTAGCAATGCCTGTAATTTCATCATAACCATTCCAGGGTGATTCCCGGGTCTGAAGACCAAGCCACTTTTTTACTCCTGTGGAAGAGGTCCAATAGGGTGCCATTCTCAAAGTGAAAGTCTTATTCCCTCCATCGCCCAATTCTTTGGCAACAGCGTCAAATACAGGAATAATCTCATTATTAGGCACTACAGTGGCTCTTTCCTTTACAAGAATGGTCTCATAGCTTTCTTCAAGCTCAAAATCTCCAATTCCCTTGGCAGAATTCCATGTAATTCCGTTCAGGTTATCAGGACTGCTTGCCTGGCCATTCCCTTCGTTCCAGCCATCAAACTGATCATTCATATGCAGGGCATGATATCCCTGGGCCAGATTGGTATCAGCACTGTTCCAGGAAACCATAAAGATGGCCTCTGCATAAAGAATCTCCTCACCGGCTTCCAGTTCAGCTTCCAGTTGAGACAAATCCCATTTGATCCATGCTTCTTCATATCCCCTTGTTGAGAGTCCATCCAGGGCTGAATCATTGTTACAGATCATATTGCTCGATTCAGCACCACCATTTACTGTGGGAAAATCCATGAAAATAGTGGCATCAGCATTTGCGACTAATTTTATTTCCCGCACCTGCGCCTGCATAATAGAACTAAAGCCGATAGCAATAAGTACTGCGATGGCTTTTAATAGTGAAAGTCTCTTCATAGTATCAATTATTAGTTTTTATAAGTTGGTTAACATTGATGCATTAAATGCATTGCAATTTAAAAATGATTTTCATAACTAATCCTAACTTCCTAACATATAATGCGTTGAGTCCTTCGCTTGGCGCTTAAATAAATGGAGGGATTCGATTGCAAATGATTCGTAAACAAGAGCTTCCCCTATCATAATTTGGGCTATCGCAATGCCCTTGATTAGCTTTTAAATAAATCTTCCTGTTTCCTTCTTTGTAGACCATGCTCCACTCATAAGCCGTCAGGTTACAAGAATACAGAAATGGGTGAAAAGCCTTGAATATACAGTTAGCGAGGCTCATGCATTGAAATTAGCCGTAGGGCTGTAAAGGGCATTTTCGTTTTGTAACTAAAATTGCCAGAACCCACATTTTCTTCAGCAACTGTTACCATATTCCATGTGTCAATTACCTGAAGGGAATAATCTGCTTCGCCTTCAAGGTAAATTTTGATGGTTTGTGCAGAATCCGCCACATAGCTTAAATAATAATCACCCTTCTTAGAAAGAGTGTAGATATTGTTATTCAGATATTCTGCATTTCCATTATCTGCAAGTTCAGGTAGCATTTCAATAAGAGGTGCTTCTTCTATAATTTTTTTAAAAAAAGCAATCCTTTCCGGGCTTTCCCCCATTAATCTTCCTCCTTTTGCCCACCAACGTACTTCAGATTCTCCATCAGAATCATTTTTAAATACTTCACCGTGCATTCCATGAGCACCACTCAGGCCAGCCATCCAAAAATAGCTGGTCATCTCTTTTGCCGTCAAATTCCCCCATGCGTGCGGAACATCTCCTTCGTAACGCATTTCATCAAAACAGAGTGGTTTATTGTATTGATTTCGCCATTTGACAGCATTGTAAAACCTATTTGTTTGTGTACTTACATGTGTAATCCATGGACGCGTATGGTCATAAAAATGGTCTTCAGACACGCCCCAATTATGAATTGCCCGAAAACGTTGATGAGGATCCTCATTTTGAAGCAATGCTCCGAGATCCTCCCAATTGATTGCCTCTTTAATTCTGGGTATATCCCATTCATTTGCCAGCGACCACCATACATTTCGGTATGCCGAAATTCTGGCAATCATGTAGCGTATATACTTTTCATTAATTTCATCCCCCATTTCGAAATATCCCCAAATATCATAGGGATGAAAAAGAATTACATCGGCCTGAATTCCCATTTCCATCAGTTGTTCAACCCTTCTGTCAAAATTCTGAAAGAACTCATAATTAGGTTGAGTGAAGTCATTTTCACTATTTTCCCTTTTAAATGGATACATCCATGGTTCGGTATCGTTTCCGTATGTATAATGTATTGGGAAAACGCACATTCTTATCCTATTAAAAGGAGCACTTTCCAGGGTTTCGATTGTTTTTTCCTGAATATGCTGTTTTACACTTGTCCACTGGTAGGCGGTTGTTCCAATTCCATAATATGGCGTTTCATCAGCATACTGTAAATAATATGTATGGACGATTTTAAGTGGTCCATGATTATTCTCCCCGGGTGCAACGCAAATAAATCGCCCCTTTTTACCGGATAATGCATGTATATTACTATCCGTTTTGTAGCGCCATTCTCCTTGCATATCTGGTGAAAAGCGTATTCGGAAGATGCCATTGCCATCGTAAAATCCAGGGACTCTGATACTGATTTCTCCTTTTGAAAATATGGCAGAAAACTCCGTATCCATAAAAGGATTTCCAGTGGCGGCATATGGGATATCAATTTGAAAAATTCCCCATTTTTCAATTGTTTGAATTGCTTCCTGTTGCGTGCAAGTAGTAAAAAAGACAACTAAAAACAGGCAGATTAGACAGGTTCTTTTTTTCATGCCTTCAACATATAAATCCATTGTCCTCATCGAAGAAATTTAATACGTTTTGACACTCCTGATTCCAGGAACACACAGGCCAGGTATATTCCCCTGTCAAGGGTGCTTAAGGGAAGTGACACCTGGCTTAAAGGCTCCCTGGAATCTAAGGTATACACCCTTGATCCCAACAGGTTATACACATCTACTCTAAATATCTGGTTCTCCAAACTGCTTTGAATATCTAAATGATTATGGGAAATTGAATATTCAAGCTGTAGGTCGTCAAACCCGGGATTTTTTATACCGGAGCTTTGCTCCTTCATACTGAATCTAACTTCAGTATAACTGTTCAACTCTTCAATATCGGAGCCATACCCTATTATTTTCACGTACCTCAGGTTTTTTGGCTCCTGAAAACCGAAGCTTTCAAAATCGGTACCATTGCCACTGCTTTCGGCATATAGTTCAATTTTCCAGTCAATTGCGTCAAGAGAGCTAAAAGCACTAAAACTATACTTATGAGTTTCGCCCCCGGTGAAGGCCATTCTCAGAGAATCAATAAGAAACTCATCTCCAAGATCATAGATTAACCAACTACCCATTTCATCAGACTCCCAGTAAGTGTCAAAATTCCCATCTAATGTATATTCAGCCAGGTTATTATGAACGGTTTGACTGGCCGACACAGATAGATCCGGGAAATAGTTTTTTTCCACATAAACATGTTTTGAAAAAAAGGTCTTCTCCCCTGAGCCGTCTGTCAAAAACAAAGAGACTTCATAAATTCCGGCGTCTTCAGAACCTGGTGTTATAAGCAGTTCAAAAGTACTTCCGTCGACTTCATTCATCTGGATAAAGTCCGGATGGTCTTCAAGGGTGAGTGAAAAGTCCCTTTTCTCCACATCATATATATGTATAGGATCAACAAGGGTTTCATCGGTGGAGATGATAATCCTTTCAGAAGTCCTGACGTAAGGAACAATTGTTTTGTCGCATACAGCCCGATACCTGCCCAGGGCTTCTAAAAAGTAATAATCGGCATAGATTATGGGGGTGTTTACTTCCGAATTCGCAGGTTTACTTCCTGTGGATTGTTTTAATAAAAAGCCCATCTCTTTATTTTCATAAGCAAAGTAGTCAGAACCAGACAGATCTGTCAGCGTTTGTTCAGCAAAGTCAAAGTATGCTTCCCCTGATTCTGAAAATTCAGAAAGGTCCAGGAGCGCTGAAGCGACAATGGCTGCCGCAGAGGCATCGCGGGGCTCATTGGGAATACCCGGGGCAAGAAAATCCCAATATGGAATATTATCCTCAGCCATATGAGGGTGTGAGATGTAGAAATCTGCGATTTTTTCAGCCTGGGAAAGAAACGCCGGATTCCCGGTTTCCTTGTAGCACATCGTATATCCATACAGTCCCCATGCCTGTCCGCGTGCCCAATGTGATTCATCGGAATAACCCTGGTGGGTATATTTACCCAAAACAGCTCCTGTGGTTTTATCATAATCTACCACATGGTATGAACTATTATCAACTCTGAAATGATTTTTAATTGTAGTTTGGGCATGAGTCACGGCGGCATGATAATAAGCTGAATCACCTGTATATTCGGTTGCCCAAAACAGCAACTCCAGGTTCATCATGTTATCGATAATTACAGGGAACTCCCATGATCCAAAATCCCAGGATCGTATACATCCAACTACCGGATTATAGCGGGAAAATAGCGAATTCGCAGCATCCAGTAAAATAGGTTCATAGTCAGCAGAATCCGTAATTCTCAATGCATTTCCAAAGCTGCAATACAACATAAATCCCAAATCATGTGTGCCTGTATTAAATCTTTGATTTGCTATAGGAGCTGTTCGACTGATTGCATTTTGTTTTATACTTGCATTGCCTGTACTTTCATATAGGTACCACAATCCACCCGGAAAAAATCCACTGGTCCAGTCAGATGTTTGTGCGAGCCTAATGGTACCATCTGTATTAATCGACCGGGGGTACCTGGAATATGAACTTAATGAACTGCACATCGAAGTGTAGTTGAATTCTGCATTGTAGATCACTTTATTGACTGGAACAGGAGATGATTCTTGTGAATAAACCCAGTGAGATAGGAAAAGAAGGATGAGAATCTGTGGTGAAATAGTTCTAATAGACATATGTGATGTTTTGAAAACAAAAATAGACTATAGAAGCAACTATGCATTCAAAGCAATTAAGAATTTCAAATGCATCCTTAAGTTGGCGTATAAGGAAATCAGAAAAAGGCTGACTGCCCGGGAAGATGAATGCCTTCCGTCAAGCCAATCACTCAATATTTACCCTTTAATTCTCAGAACTCGAATTCTACTCAGGTGTGCTAAAAAAACTGCAAGGGCACTATAGCCAGTTCCATTTCATTTCCCAAAGGAAATTCAGAATTTATTTTAGCGCTAAAAGCTTCTCGGGACTTTATGAATTAACCCATAGGATAAATTGACAGACACAGGATTTACATGAAGTTTCGATTTTCATTAAAGAGCCATAAAGAATATTTATTTGTCTAAATATCAGGCAATTATCTAATATTGCTAAATTTGGCTTGAAATAATGAATTAACAGATCGTATATGAGACTTCAGAGTATACTCCTAATTGCTTTCGTGTTTTGTTCTGTGAGCACTTCATCACAGGAATTAAAGACTTTTTTGAACAGCGAAAATCAGAAGATGAACCTGAACCCTGTAACCACAGAAAGATTTCCATTAAGCGAGCCGGACTGGCCGGAAAATGTTGGGGAAGCCAGTGTCTGTCTCTGGCATATGGATAAAATAGCAGCAGCCAGTATCACAATCGATGATAATATTGAAAGCGAACATGAGTGGTGGCTTACCATGCATTGGATCTACAATCTTGATTTTACATGGTTTATTATTCTGAACAGTGTGAGTTCGTGGGATAAATACCAGACCCTGATAGACGCAGGCAATGAAGTGCAGGGGCATGATAACTGCAACATCAACGATTACGATACAGCCACCTACAGAGGAGAATTAGAATACTCAAAGCTTCAGATTAACAGCAATCTGGCAAACAATCATTGTATCACCTATGCTTATCCCTGTGGCGACCAGTCCAAGCAGGAAGTAGCACGCTCTGTTTATATTTCAATGCGGGGGGTCACGGGAGTATTAAATCATGCAAACAAAATAAACTACCTGGACCTGAACAGTCGCAGTGCTACAAATGACATTCATGATGTGAGAGTATTGCTGGACCCCTCAGAAACCCTGTATAACCAGTCTTATTACAGGGGATGGGCATCCTATCACTATCATTCGATAGCTTCGAAGAAAGTTGAGACAGAGGCCTTCTTAAGTGCTTTGAGTGCTAAAACTGATAGTATTTGGCTTGGGAAGTATTCCGAAGTGGCCCGCTATGCCCAGGAAAGAGATTCTCATTCACTTGAGGTAAGTGTTAGTAATGACAGCCTCATTAAATTCACACTTGCGGATGAAATGCATGATGCATATTTTGATTATCCACTCACTGTAAAGGTTCGAATTGAAAACAGCTGGGAAAATATTCATGCTACACAGGATGGCAGGGCTCTTGAAGTGGAGATACAAGAATTCCAGGGTAATAAATACGCCCTGGTACAGGCAGTTCCAGACCAGGGAGAGGTCGCTCTCTCAACATTTGAAATGAACTCCCCCCCTTCTCTTGCTGCAATCGAAGACCAGCTGGTTGCTGAAAACTTTAGCCGCACGGTTACGATTGAAGCTATAGATGCAGAAAATGATCCCATCACACTTTCTGTTGAAAATCTGCCTGATTTTGGATTGCTGAGCGATTTTGGAGATGGAACCGGAGAGATTTTATTTAGTCCTTTAGCAGGTGATGCAGGGACCTATGAAAATATTGTGGTAAAGGCTTCAGATGCGCTGGGCACTTCATCAACTTCTTTCTCTCTGGAGGTGGAGCTGGCATCAGGGATCGCCGATATTTCAAAAAATCAGGGCTTTAACATTTTTCCAAATCCGGCAAATGACGGAAGCTTTACAGTGCAAGTCCAGGAGAATGATATGGCTAAGATCTCTAATTTGGAAATATATAGCAGTATGGGTAAATCATTGGCTTTTGATGCGCATACCTCAGAAAATATAATTACCGTCAGCAGTATTGACCCATATGTGTCAGGTATTGTTTTTGTGCGGCTGGTGGCAAATGGAAGATCAAGCACACAAAAGGTGCTCATCGATTAGCAGAAATTATGTATAGAAAAATCAGGATTATAACTGCACTCATATTTCTATCTACTCTACTCCCTGCCCAGGGTAATGAATCCCTTTCAAAGATAGGTGAGTCATCCGATGTAAGCTATGTGATGTACACCGATAATTCGGGCAACCTGTATTACATTACCACAATAAATCACTACCTGAATTTAATGAAATACGAACTTGAATCAGGTTTATAATATAGAAACATGAGAAATATAAAATGCATCAGGATTTTTTCTGCGACATCATTGTTGCTGCTTCTGAGCATGTATTCATATGCTCAACCTTTGCCAGCATGGAAGCGACCCGGGCCCTGTAATACGGGGCCGACAAATGAGTCCATTCTTGTGCCCTCCGAAACGATTAATGCAAGGACTGACGGGGAAGTAATAGAAAATGTATTTGTAAAGGGAATGATTAATATATATGCAAACAATGTTACCATCCGCAATTTTAAAATTGATGCGGACAGCACCTGGTACGGGATTCGCATTTATAACAACGCAAAGGGCCTGCTTATTGAGGATGGTGAGATCTTCAATTATTTATCGGCATCGGTTGGTACAGCCGCAAATTTTACTGCACGACGTATGAACATACATGAAAGTGAAGGAGATGGGTTTAAAGCAGGAGACAATTCAATAATCGAATCCTGTTATATTCATCACATAGGTAAAAAAATTGATGCCCATGCCGATGGCATCCAGATAGCAGGTGGATCAAATATCAAAATCACAGGCAATTACATTTCCTCCCTGGGCGATGGCACAGGCAATCCAGCTCCTGCTCCTTATCAATTCCATGCTGCAATTATTATGCAGTGCAACTTTGCCCCTGTAGATAGCATATGGGTAGAAAATAACTGGTTGGACAATGGATCTTATACAATAAACGGAGCTGTAAAAGACTTAGGATCGCCCACCAACGTATTCATCCGTAACAACCATTTCGGAGGCTTTCCCCAATATGGTTATATACGCTCAGAAGACTGGTTTAAAGACACCGTAGATAATCGCTTTGATCCCATGGGCACCAGTACCATGCCGGAATGTAATAAGGGCGTAGCTGTGCCTGTCTCCGGGATTATCCTTTCTCCTTCCAAGATGATTTTGATCGTGGGTGAAAGCAGAGAAATGACAGCTACCATCGTACCTGCCGATGCCGGGAACCAGGCCATTCTCTGGAGCGTTGCACCTGATTCGGTGGTAGCGGTTGACTCGAGCGGGATGGTAAGGGCACTCAAAAGTGGCAGGGCAAAGATTTTGGCAACAACGCTTGAGGGGAATTTTGTGGATAGTTGCTCCGTCGAGGTGCAGAACATTACATCTGCGCAAATTGTTTATCTTCATGATAATCTGTTGTCAGTCTACCCAAACCCAACAAGTGGAGCCTTGCACATTTCATTTTCAGAAAGCCTTAAGGAAGATTCCGTGCTCGACCTCATAGATCTATCCGGGAAGGTGGTACAATCTTCAATGCTTGAGAAAGGTGGTCAAGACTACATCCTTGGGCTTGAAAATCAAATTTATCCGGGAGTATACCTTCTCAGAATCAGCAATAACAAATGTGTCATTCTCAATAAAATAGTCGTGAAATAATGAAAGTATTTTTCTCCTTAAGCAGGCGGATTTTTCTCCTGCTTCCCTTTTTTATTTTTTCAAACCCTTTGTTTGCCGAAATGCGCAGTTCAATTACCCAGTGGGAATTCACCTGGACTTTTGACCGGGATTATGAATGTGGCCAATTTGTTAATGGCGATTGGTGGGTTGTGGGTCCGGTAAGTGTGGTAAGTGTTTCGCCTGGTCCAAGGAGGGCATTAGATTCAGAAAAAACCGATTTTGGCAAGAATGTATGGGGAGACAGTGGCATGCAAAATGATTCCAGCAAACGTTGTGGATCCATGATTGTCATGAAACCTTCCAATAAGCAGGGTTACGACTCGAGGATCGTTAATTTTGATCCCGGTAGTTCAATAGATTTCCCCTATCTCTTAAAGGCTAACACATCTCTTATAACCTCCATAAGCAATGATACAATACCCCAGCAGGTGCTATTTCATAAATTGATGTGGCCCGGTGAGAAATCTGCAATCACTGCTTTAAAAACAGCGGCAATATTGACCTGTCTCGATCAGGTACCACCGGCCGATGCTTTCCGGCCATGCTATGTCGGGGATTCCAAACGCCTCTTAAGGCTGAGTGAGGTGAACTGGGAGAATCTCCTGAGCCTCCCTCCTACTGAATCGATGCCATCGTGGAGCGAAATAGAAAGGTATTTTGAACGCCCCTGGCTCGACCACATCAATGGCAACTGGCTGGGACAAAAACTATGGCCTACAAGCCTGAACCAGCCTGCCTATGGTCGGGAAAACGCACGTCTAATTTCAATAGCTTCACTGATGCTTCTAACAGATGCCCCAAAAGCGCAGAAGGAAAAACTTCTGATCCGAATTTTACAGATCGGGATTGATTTGAAAGGGATTGCAGACCTTGGAGGTAACTGGAACCAGGGAGGAGGCCATACAAGCGGAAGGAAATGGCCCATCATATTTGCCAGTTTGATGTTTGAAGACCCGAGCTTCCTTGACTTGCCTCAAACAGCTGTATTTCATGAAGATACTGAATCCTACTATGGTAAAGGTTGGGCCGGTCAGGCCGCCCTCTGGCAAATTGTAATGCACCATGGCGCCAGGGCACCCTACATGCATGTAGATCCAAAAGATTGGCCCAATCATGATGTGGAAGGTGGTCGTTCCTGGGCCCAGGTTTCGGAGGGTTACCGCCTATGCTGTAATAGTCGTGCATGGACCGGACAAGCACTGGCTGCACTTTTAATGAAGGGGAAAAGTGCCTGGGATCACAATGCATATTTCGACCTGGTGGATGATTACCTGCGAAAAGAAGACCTGTACGCAGAGAATCGTCCTCCGGAGTTCCCGCGTCCCGACTGGGAAGGCTCGGCTTCTTATTATGGAACGGATAATTTTGTCAGCGAGATGTGGTATACATACAGGGAAAGTGTACCCGAGCAGGAAAATGGAAGCCTGAATCAGATGTGGGACTCCTATGCCCATCAATGGGTTCCTAATGAGATCTTAATGAAGCCCGGGGACCTGCTTGTAAAAGCCGGCGAGAGAAGCACGCTAAATATCCAGACCCTTATGAAAGGAGGAAAGGTGAAATTGACAATGGAAGGAGCTCAACTCCCCCGCTTTTGTAAATTGGAAGACCTTGGAAATGGTGAGGGAATTCTTAAAATATCACCTGCAAAAAAGGATATTGGGGAATATAAGCTTGTTCTGAAGGCTGTGTCAAAATCATTTACAGAAAGTGCACAGGAGGTTTTAGTGGTGGTAAGTAAGTAAATGGGTAAGTAAGTAAATGGGTAAGTAAGTAAGTAAGTAAGTAAGTAAGTAAGTAAGTAAGTAAGTAAGTAAAATATGCATACTGGACTTTGGGCCGGATTTTTTGATTAATATAGATTAACTTAGCGCGCTAAGCTTAACGCGTAATTCATAGAAGATGAAAAGGATTATCCCCTCTGTTTTTGCAATTCTATTGCTTATTTCCTGTTCCACGAATAATGAGCGCCTGCATCCTTTTAACGATCCTGGCAGGCCTACTGAAGAAAGGGTGGAGAACCTGCTTTCTCAACTCACATTGGAAGAAAAGGCCGGGTTTATGTCGGGCGAATCCATGTGGTATCTGCAGGGAGTTCCCCGACTGGGTATCCCATCGATACAGGTAACTGATTGTGGTCATGGCGTTACCGTGATTCTCGACAGCCTTGGTCACTATTCCGGTTGCGCAACTGCTTTCCCAACAGCAGTCACACAGGCGGCAAGCTGGGACCAGGATTTGATCTATAAAATGGGAGCAGCTTTAGGTCGGGAAACCAGGGCCCTGGGTTCAGGCATACTACTGGCTCCTATGGTAAATATCCACCGTTTGCCCATTGGCGGCAGGAACTATGAAACTTACTCGGAAGATCCCTATCTGACCGGGAAACTCGCAGCTGCTTTTATAAATGGTGTCCAATCCGAGCATATCGGTGCAGTCATAAAGTCTGTAACGGCAAATAATCAGCAAGCCCATCAACACGAGCTTGCCGCAAAAATGGATAAGCGCGTATTACATGAAATATATCTGCCTGCATTTCGCATGGCTGTCGAAGAAGCCAGTCCGGCCGGGATCATGACCGCCTATAACGGGATCAATAAAATCCCCACCAGTGAATCTGAGTATTTACTTTCAGATGTGATCAAGGGAAAGTGGAACTACAAGGGCTTTATTGTTTCTGACTGGCGTGCAGTGGTTAGCAAGAATTCCATTTCGGCCGGACTCGACCTGGAGATGCCTGGTCCGGGAAAATATATGGATCGTAAAAGCATTCTTGATGCCCTGGAAAGTGGAGCGTTTAGTGAGGATGAACTGGATAATAGGGTTGCCCGCTATTTGCGTTTTCTTATAGCGTCAAAGTTGCTGGATCAACCTGAAAGTAAACTGAACGCTGAATTTAACACCCCAAGGCATCAATCCATTGCCCTGGAAGTGGCTGAGGGGGCTATTGTATTGCTTAAAAACGACAACAACATCCTTCCTCTGGACAAAAAAGAGCTTAATAAGATAGGCGTTTTTGGTCCAAACGCCGAAGAAGCAAGGCTTGGAGGAGGTGGCAGCGCCTCGGTATCAGCCTGTCGGACTGTGAGCCCGCTCAAAGGCCTGGAAAACTATTTTGGGGACCTTGCAGATATTACTTTTATAGAAGGTGCCGGTCTGGCGGGGAGTCTGCCCATCATAGCAGGCGAATTCCTTAGTACAAGCTTGAATGGCGTAGAGGAGGATGGCTTAACTGCTGCATACTATGACGGTCCTGGGCTGCAGGGAGAGATCAAATGTTCCCGTATTGATGACAAAATCGATTTCTCATGGGGATGGGCTGCCCCCTGCGAATTTGTTACCAAGAACAATTATTCGGTTCGATGGACCGGAAAGATCCATGCTCCCATAAGCGGGAAATATAAAATTGGCGTGTCGCTAAAGGAAGCCGGTGTAAGATTATATCTTGATAATCAGCTGGTAATCGATCAATGGGGCGACCCTGAAAACGAAATTACAGAAGCAAAATTCATGTATAAAAGCAAGCAGGTCGATTTTACAATGGAGGAAGGGAGTGCCCATGATATCAGGTTAGAATTTCATAAAAAGCACAATAAAAACATGGTGCGCCTGGAGTGGGAATTACCGAACCAGTCATCATCCATAGATGAAGCCATTAAGCTGGCGAAAAATAGCGATGTGGCCATCATATTTGCAGGTCTGTCCAACCTGTTTGAAGGGGGAAACAATGACCGGGAGGATATTCTATTGCCGGGCAATCAGAACAAGCTGATCTCGGAAGTTGCAAAGGTCAACCCCAATACCATTGTAGTGCTTATCAACGGGACACCTGTATCCATGCCCTGGGTGAACGAAGTTGCTGCCATTGTAGAAGCGTTTTACCCGGGCCAGGAAGGTGGCGATGCCATTGCCAGAATTTTATCAGGAGACGTCAATCCTTCCGGGAAGCTCCCCGATACCTTTCCTGTGGAACTTGAAGACAACCTAGCCATGCGCTATTATCCCGGCCAGCACGGGGAAATCGATTATGGAGAAGGCTTAAAAGTGGGTTACAGACAATTTGACGAAGAAAATGCAGAAGTCCTCTTCCCTTTTGGCTTTGGTCTTTCATACACCCAATTTGAAATGAAGAACCTGGTTCTGGAAAAGCAGGCTAAAAACACAATCACAGTAAATGTGGATGTTTCAAACACAGGTGAACGAGGTGGATCAGAGGTCGTACAGGTTTACGTACGGGATTTGGAATCGTCGGTTTACAGACCCGTAAAAGAATTGAAGGGTTTTAATAAGATTTACCTGGATAAAGGGGAGACTAAACAGGTTCAGATAGAACTGGATCCTTATGCCTTTTCTTATTACAATGAAGAATCCGGAGATTGGATTGTTGAGCCCGGGCAATTTGAAATCCTTGTGGGTAATTCATCCCGGGACATTTATCTGAAGAAAATAATTGAATTATAACACGCCATCTTATGGAACGTAAAATAGAAAGAATAAAGCCTTTAACCGCAAAAATTGGAATTTATGGAGTGGGTCATCATACCTACTGGTCACAGTTTGAGGGACTGCTGGATGTGATGCACGAAAAACTTCAGGTTTTTGAAGGGATGGTACGCTCCAATGGTGTTGAAGTAGTCAATTTTGGAATTGGAGATAATGCTGAAAGTGCATACCGGATTGTAGAGGATATCCATACATCGGGTATCGATATGCTGTTTATTGATATGCTTACCTATGCCACATCCAGCGCCATTGGAATCGTCTTTAAGGAAGTCAATGTACCCATGGTCATGATCGCCTTACAACCTTTAAGGGCATTGGATTATGACAGGGTAACCACCTTTGATCAACTCAGCAACGATGATATCTGCGCCATTCCGGAATTTGCTTTTGTGGCACAGAGAATGGGTAAAAAAATCCCCCCTTGTGTGATTGGCACCCTCTATGATGACCCGCAGGCCCAGGCGGAAATCTCAGAATTTTGCCAGATGGCCAAGGTTTTCCATGATCTTAAACATGCACGTATCGGCCATTTTGGTCACCCGCTGGAAGCCATGCTGGATATGCATGTCGACCATACCTCCCTTACATCCACCTTCGGATGTCATATTGTCCAAACGGAACCTGATGATATTATGGAGCTCTACCAAAAGGTTTCTGAAGAGGAGATAGACCTTTACAAAGAAGAAATTCTTGGTTTTTTTGATATCCCCGAGCCCTATATGGATCCGGTAACTGAAAAATTAAGCGATGTTGATCTGTATGAGGCAGCCAAAACCGGCATTGCCCTGAAAAAGTTTATCGCTGAGAAAAAACTGGATGGTCTCGCCTACTATTACGAAGGCAAGGATGGTTCTGAAATGCGTAAGCTTGTTTCAAACCTGATCGTAGGAAACTCCCTGCTGACTGCTGCAGGATTTCCCATGTGTGGCGAATCAGATTTGAAAACAAACCTGGCAATGCTCATCATGGATCGATTGGATATTGGGGGTAGTTTTGCTGAATTTCACCCCATCGACTTCAACGAGGGCTTCGTCATTGTAGGACATGACGGTCCGCATCATCTGAATATTGCTGATGGCAAACCGCTTCTCCGCAGCTTGAAAAAATACCATGGAAAACCAGGCCGCGGAGCCAGTGTGGAATTCAAAATCAAGGAAGGTCCGATTACCATGCTGGGCATAACCACAAAGGCCGACGGGAGCTTCAAGTTTGTGATTGCCGAGGGACAATCCATGGAAGGTCCGGTTGCATCTATCGGGAATACCAATACCAGGGGATTCTTTAAACCAGACATAAAGACCTTTCTTAAGAGGTGGTTCGCAGAGGGTCCGACTCATCATTTTGCACTTGGCATCGGGCACCGGGCAAAAACCATTAAACAGATTGCCGATTTCCTGGACATTGAAGCCTGTATCATTTCACAAGAAGATTAAAGCATATTAAGCACATGAACTCATCTCTTGCCCTTATAGTCGTTTTAAGCTATTTCCTGTTGCTCTGGATCATTTCAAGATTTACATCGCGAAATACGGGCAAAGAAACCTTTTTCTCGGCCGATAACAAGTCCAATTGGATCCTCGTTTCCTTTGGAATGATAGGCGTTTCGCTTTCGGGTCTGACTTTTATTTCTGTTCCCGGAGAGGTTGGGAATTCACAGTTTACCTATCTGCAGATTGTTATGGGTTATACGGCCGGAATTTTTGCCATAGCTTTCATCCTGCTGCCCCTCTATTACCGTTTAAAATTGATTTCCATTTATACTTTTTTAGAGCAACGTTTCGGGAAGGTTTCACATAAAACCGGGGCGCTCTTTTTTATTGTTTCCCAAACCCTTACTGCAGCCTTCAAGCTCTTTCTGATGACGAAAGTTTTACAGCTTGCCTTCTTTGATTCCTTTGGAATTCCTTTTGAAGTTTCGGTTTTGATTACCCTTGTATTAATTTGGCTCTACACATATCGGGCGGGTATAAAAACCATAATCATTACAGACACCTTACAAACTGCTTTTCTGCTTATCGCCGCGCTGGCTACTATCTTAATTCTTTTAAGGGATATGGACCTCTCGGCGGGTCAATTTTTCTCAGCGGTGATCGCCGACCAGCGATCCACTGTTTTTAACTGGGACTGGGCAAGCGACAGAAACTTCTTCAAACTGTTCTTCACCGGAATGTTTCTTGTAGTTATTATGAATGGTCTTGATCAAAGTATTATGCAAAAACACCTGACCTGTCCGTCCATCAGAGATGCAAAGAAAAACATGTTCTGGTTTGGGGGGTCCTTACTTATTGTGAATTTTTTGTTTGTGGGCTTAGGCCTTTTATTGTATTTCTATGCGGATAAGCATTCAATTCCAATACCCCGGCAAACCGATGAATTATACCCCATTATTGCTTTAAATCACCTTGGGATTTTTACCGGGATTATTTTCCTGATAGGAATTGCAGCAGCGGCTTATTCAAGTGCCGACACTGCACTCACGGGATTGACTACTTCCTTCTGTATTGATCTGCTGGATATGGGTGCAAAAGGAAGGCCCATATCCACAAAATTACGAACCCTCATTCACCTGGGTTTTGCCCTGCTTGTCTTCATCGTGATCATTATTTTTAACGCACTTAACAACGACAGTATGATTAATTCCTTTCTTAAGTATGTAGGCTTTACTTACGGGCCACTCTTAGGCTTATTTGCCTTTGGTATGATTACAAAAAAACCTTTAAAAGACAAATTAGTACCCTTGGTTACCATCCTTTCACTGCTTTTTTCGGTGATACTATCTGTAAAATCCGGGTCCTGGTTTGGCTACAAATTTGGTTTCGAGATATTGCTGCTAAACTCTGCCCTTACCTTTTTTGGCCTGTGGCTTATTTCAGGAAAAACAAAGCTTTCTATCCCGGCATCATGCCTGCTTATCGGGGCTCTTTTTATAACATCCTGCAACTCCGGCTCTCAAGATCTTACCAAGAGCGGGAAGCCAAACATTATCCTGATATTTACCGATCAGCAAAATATAAACATGATGAGTGCCATGGGAAATCCACTCGTGAGCACACCCAATATGGATAAGATAGCTGCCAGGGGCACCATGTTTACCCAGTCCTATTGCACTTCTCCCGTATGTGGTCCTGCACGAAGCAGCATTATTACGGGAAGAATGCCGCACGAAACCGGCGTAGAATGGAACGGGAATACACCACATCCTGAGATTCCCAATGCCGGTGAAATCTTTCGTGAAGCTGGATATAATACAATCTGGGCAGGCAAATGGCACCTCCCTGAAAGTTACCCGGGTGTAGGCGGAGCAAAGAGCGATGAAACAAGGGGCTTTGAACGACTTCCCTTCGGAGATCAGACTAAGAGCAACTGGATGCTTGGAACTGAAACAGATCCTGATTTAACTACTGCAGTGGTTGAATTTCTGAAGAATTATAAAAAGGAAGAACCTTTTTTCCTGGGTGTAAGCTATCACAATCCCCACGACATCTGCTTTTATCCACGTAAGGATGGATGGCTTTCCCATAAAGACTCACTCCTGGAGATTAGATATTATAATTTCAAATATCACCTGCCAGAGGTGATTTCAATGCATCCAGACTCTTTTCCGAACTTGCCCCCATTACCAGCCAATTTTGAAATATCAATGGATGAACCCGAGTTCATTACTGAGAAACGACAAAATCATACGGAGTATGGAATGGAAACCCGGCTGGCAAATCTCGAATTTTCAGAAAAGGAATGGCAGGGATACCTGAATGCCTATTGCAGACTTACTGAAATGGTAGACGAAGAAATCGGGAAAGTGCTTTCAGCACTGGAAGCACAGGATTATGCTGATAATACCATCATTATCTTTACATCGGACCATGGAGACGGGGCTACATCGCACAAATGGGCTGTGAAAAACAGCTTATATGAAGAATCCGCTAAAGTGCCCCTTATCTTTTGCTGGCCCGGACATATCCCTCAGAAAAAGACAGATGAGACTCACCTGGTATCCCAGATTGACATCCTTCCTACTCTTTGCGACTATTCAGACATTGAAGCAAATGCAAATTTCACCGGAGCCAGCATGAGAGATATCATTCAAAATGATGATGCTGAATGGCGTAAATACCTGGTGGTAGAACTGGCTGACTATAAACCAGACTCCAGCAGAAAAGGAAGGATGCTCAGAACGGAGCGGTATAAATACAATATCTTTAGCGAAGGGAAACGAAACGAACAATTGTTTGACCTAATCAAAGATCCGGGTGAAATTAAAAATCTGGCCCAAATCCCGGAGTTTTCTGATGTAAAATCCTCTCATATTGAACATTTGAAACAATGGATGGCGCATACTTCAGATTCTTTAACTTTTTATAACTGGGATGAGTAAATCTTTGCCTAAATACCTGAATATTAGTCTGAAAATCATTTCCAGGATTAAAAGCGGGGAGCTTGCCCCGGGCATGTTAATTCCATCTGAAAATGAAATCAGGCGTAGCTATGAAGTAAGCTCGACAACCGCAAGAAAAGTGCTGCAGGAAATTGAAATGCGCGGACTTGTTTCAAGAATAAAGGGCAAGGGTACTTATGTGAAGAACATCGCAGATCATCCACTGATTGAAAGAAAACTGGGCGCCCTGGAATCCACACGCCTTGGATTTGACGCAAATATGATTAAAGAGGGCTTCGTGCCTTCGGTCAGGTATCTTGAACGGGAAGTAATTGATGAAGACCTGAGTTTCGAAACGAATAATCAGCGATATACCCTTGGCGCTCCTGTATTAAAAATCCGCCGCTTACGCCTGTCTGATGGTATTGTGTTAAAAGACGAGACCCGGTATGTATCCCTGAGCATCTGTAAAGACTTTAACAATCTCAATTTTGAGGATTACAGCTCCTTTTTAAATATATATGAAGCCCATTATCATTTTCAGATCACAGATGTAAAACAAGTATTGTTAAGCTCCCTGATGAACAAAAAAGACCAGGAAGTATTTGAGGAGGATTCAATGAAATCCCTGTTTATTCTAAAGGGAGCCACCTTTATTGGCAATAATATAATTTGTGAGATTGAAGAATCAAAGTACCATGGAGACAAGTACCGGTTCTTAATTGGGAAGTAAGATCTTAGTTTTTAACGATACGCTCATGTCCGATGCTGCCGTTTTCCTGTATGTGGCGGAGGAAATAGATCCCTTCGGGGAGATTATCAAGATTCAGGCTTAGTTGCCCGGGTGCTGTCTGGAACGATTGTTCCATCATCACTTTCCCGGTGCTATCAAAAAGTGTGATACTTCTGAGTTTTCCCAATGGTTCCAGGGTAAGGATCTTCTCCACCGGATTGGGATAGCAGCGAAGTCCCGTAACATCTTTGTTTGACAGTCCGGAAATACTTCCCAACCTTGTAAGCTCTATATTGTCAAAATAAGCCCTGTTCATATAATAGGTGCCTATCCCCACCGATCCCGAATACTGTACGCCAGCCTGGGCTTCAAGCATAAAAAGTTCCTGATCCTCCCTGTAAACTGTGATCACAGAGTCCGTAGAAAGCACCCTGTAAGAGGCCCAGGCGTGATTGCTTACTCCCAAAGTTTTATAGTCTATCAGCAACCAGTTAAATGAATTTCCAGTTCCGTCTTTGGTGAAGACCCCGGTTTTATTTAATAACTCACTCAATTTAATGTATGAGTAATGATTGTCATCCTGGTATCCCAGAACAATCATAATATCATTGGGATTCACGCCATCTACAACACGTGCTTCAAACTGGAGATCGAAGTCACTGAAGGTGGAATCCCTGATGAGCATGTACTGTCCAAGATCGGTGGAGAAGCTTTGCATACCCACCACTACTTCCCCATCCTCCCTGACAACTTCCCATATGGATTCTGAATTAAGGAAGTAATTCTGAATGTCCCCGTACCCTGGAACATCGCTGAACACATAGAGCGGCTGAGGGGGTATCACATCCGATTTAAAACTGGATATGGCTTCTATTAGCTGCAATACAGCTTCATCGACCAGGTCCTGTGTGGACAGTTCATCTTCCACCACCTCATCAGCTAATAGAATCATTTGAAGAAAACTGGCTTTTGAGCCCACTTCGTACATACCCTCTTCTTCTCCTTCTTCTGCGCTGTTAAGCAAGGCATAAGCCTCATCAACTAATGACTGCAGGACCGACAGTTCTGGATTTTCAGCAGTCCTGAATTCTTCCATAGCCAAAGTAAGGTCCAGTACCGCCTGATCCACTTCTCCCTGTTCTGTAAAAGAATCTAACACTTGAATAGCACTGTCAATGGCCTCCAGAAATTGAGACATTTTTTCCGGAAGGTATTCTCCGGCATCACTTCCTTCAACCGATTCTTCATAGAGCCATTGCGCATCTTCAATACACTGCTCCAGGAGTTTCGGGTTGACAGCCACCTTGCTTATAAAGATACTGAGTTCCTCTTCCAGGTCCAGGTCAATAATGGCACGGCCATCCCCGTCACTTATAATTTCAAGCGCTGAAGTATTATCGCCAATGAATACACTGTAGCTGGTATTCGGAGATAGTTTACCAAGCGCTATATGAATTGTCTGACCATTCACAGTTCCTGAAGAGGGGGCGATAAGTAATCTCATCTCAGAACCATCCTGATTCATGCTTTCCAGACCAAAATTCAAGGGCATATCTGCGTACATGGCAAACTGATCTCCATAGCTCAGGCTATCTCCATTTATCAGGAGCGCAGATTCCAGAACCTGCTCAGTTTCCTGCTCCACAAGTAGCAGTGTGGAGGCATTAAAGCTAAAGCTGCCCAGCGTGCTAAGCTTTTCACTTTCATTTTTGAATAGTGTATACTCATTCCTGCCATCAAGACTTACTTTTACGCCATTATACGCATTGGTTTCATAGCGCTCGCTTAAGGCATCAAGGTTTGTCCCATTGGGCCAGAGCATTACCAGGAAATTATTATCCTGCTGACCTTCAAGTCGGGCTCTGAGTATCTTACCGTCAATCTGGGAGGCATCTGAAGTAGTGGTACTCCATTGCGCATCCGAAGGTAGCAGGATATGGCTAAGGGCATTTGCATTTCCATTCTCCACATCATAGGTCCGGTTTCCAAGATCATTTAAATCCCCTGTGGTTTGCAGTCGCCATTCAAAAGTCCTCCCTGCAGAATTTGACCGTGCCTGGTCATAAATGAGTATGTAGCCGGCCTTGTGTGAAACAAAGGTACGCTCAAGCTTTTGCATGTCCGAGTAAACGCCTGTCATGTCACCCGTAAAAACAACCCGGTTGTTTACAGCAAACACATCTTTTTGCCATGCTAACTTATTTAAAGGGCTGGGCTGACTCCATCCTCCCCCGCTCCCTGATTGGGTCTCATCATCCACAATAAAAGTACTGTGGTTCTGAGAGACCTTTGCAATCTTTTCATAGCCATCGCCCGTAGTGAGAAAACTGCCCTTTGAAAAAAGCAGGAAGGTCCCGGCATCCGGATCGTCATGGGCCACATTAATATAGTCGGTGTAGTGTGAATATTCAGTCCCCCGGGTTTCATTCAGCAATTGCCCTCCCATGGGACCGCACTTAAAGGCAACTGCCGTGGCATCTGCTTCCCAGCTGCTGCGGGCAATTACCACACCCAGGTCCTCGAAATAACAGTGCAGCGGAAGTCTTTCGGGTCCAAGCTGATCGAGCAGTGGATCAACGTAGAGCACCGGCCACTGGCTCAGGTAGAAATCCCCGGAGTGTTCCTTCCTGAGTTTATGGGCCAGGTAGTTGATGTAAGGATCCTGTGTCTCAGCGGCAACCTGGAAGAGATAGTTGGGTCCGCTTGCAGTGGCTGCATTGCCGGCGTCGCCAAAACCAAAACCACTGTAGTACCCTGGCGTTACATGGTAGAGGTAATAATAACCCATATTCCGGTAGTGTTCTTCCACACTTAAATCCATGTCTGTGCAATGCTTCAGTGCAGCAATAGCCGGGAAGAGCATCTGGCCCCCGTAATTTGCATACCCCAGACCTTCGTGGTTGGAACCATCGGGTGGAGCCATATGTGCAATCCGCCTCCAGACCGTCATCACATAATCGAATTCCGATTGCAGTGAAGGCCTTTTATCTGAAAGTATAATTGAACAATACAGGGAAGCTGCAGCCCTGAAGTGCATATGGTTATTCTGATAATCATTGGTCCAATAATCATTAAGATCATACCCTTTTTCGCGAAAAATAACCAATTGAGACGCTAATAAACCTTCATATTTTGAACGCTGGTCATCGTTCAGGTGAGGATACATGCAATCATAGAGTACGGCAAAACCCGCCAGCTGGTGGGCTTCGTCCAGACCAACGGTTAAGGTAGAGATTTCCCAGTTCTCATTATAAGCCATGCTTAACCAGGAATTCCCCCTGTCAATCAAGTCCTGGTCGCCCGTCATCGCAATCCCTGTTCCCAGTCGGCTAAAATACCACCATATTTTCTGAGGCAGTACCCCTCCTGTAGGGTAACTTGTATATTTGCAATCGTTCATCAGATCGGCCCAGTCTTCAGGCATGTATTCCTGAACAAGCAGGGCCCGTGAGCTGGCCTCCTCGGCCGTAAAAAGGATGCGTGGATGTTTCCCTTCCAGTTCGGGCTTCAGGCTGAACTGATCCTGAGCCATACATTGGAGAAAACTTAGCCCTAAAGCTACAGTCAATACATAAAAGTGTAGTTTCATAAACCTAAATTTATTTAAATGCCGGTAAAATATATTCCCATATAAGATCTAATTCTGCCTGCGTATCACTGACATTTGCCGTCGTAACAATAACCGCTTCTTTTTCAGGCAATACGATTATATACTGCCCCATAGCTCCGTCGGCTCGATAACCTCCCGGCCTGTTACGCCATATTTGATACCCATAGCCCTGTCCCCAGTCACTTTGATCCAGATCAGCTTCGGGCGATACCCAGAAGGGCCTCTGTTTCACTTTAACAGAGCTGGCTTCTTCTATCCAGAGGGGAGACAATAACTGCTTCCCCTCCCATTTCCCCTTCTGCAACAAGAATTGGCCAAGTTTTGCCATATCTTCCGTTTTAATATATAAACCCCATCCTCCGGTTTTAACTCCTGAAGGACTTTCCTCCCATTCGGCGCCAACGATACCCAGGGGACCCAATAAGCGAGACTGTAAATAATCGAGCACGGTTTTGCCGCTGACTTTTTGAATAATAGCGGATAACATGTAGGTAGCCACACTGTTATAAGCAAAGACCGTCCCGGGCTCATCTATAATCGGACGGGCCAGAAATAATTGTTCCCAGCTACCATTATAAGTTTTGATTTTCTGAAGTGATAAGGGGGCATGCCCGACGGTCATGGTCAGCAAATCCCGAATCTCCAATTCCTGAAGTCCGGGAGAAATTTCATCCGGCAAATCATCGGGGAAAAAGGAAACAACCTTATTGTCAGTTTTAAGGAGTCCCTCCTGGACAGCAAAACCAATGGCCATGGAGGTAAATGTTTTACTGACAGAATGCATCACATGGTTTTTATAAGCCCCATTCTCCCCAAACCATTGTTCGTATACTACCTTACCATGTCTCAGTACCATCAGGCTGTGCAATTCCTGCTCGTTTTTTATAACTGCGGCCAGGTAGTTTTTAATGCCATTGGGATCAACATTTTCAAGCTCGGCCCTGCTTCGGGGCAAATCTTTGCTTCCCCTCGATCTCTCTGACACCAGGTCATTACGATTGACGGCCGCAGCCTTATAATTATGAGAACCGGATACGTGGTCTGTATAGCCTGTGGTTGCAGATAAATCAATGCAAATACCATCCCTGTAAATTTTATAGCAGTCCACCCCACTTTCGGCATCCTCAGAGGGATCCCAGCTCAGCCTCACCTGGACATCGTCGATCCTTTTGGTTTTCAGGTTAGTTGGAACAGTCGGGGCCGTGCTGTCGGCCGAATACCCTTTCAGCATATGGCGATAATCGCTCAAATGGGTGAAGGTGAACCCCTTTCCCAGAAGATCATCTGCAATTTCTATAAGATTACTTTTAAGCGAATCGCTTGTATATCCCCATGGATGTCCTTGCAGCACAATGTATGAAAGCGTATCCGCAGAATATTTGGACCAGTTGGATTTATAATGATCGAATGATACGATTCCCGTGGCAGGCTCCATGCGCAATACATGGGGAACAAGACCCTGTTTTTCATCAGAATACGCCTTTTTCGTCTTATATATTACGCTTTTAAGGAAAGGGTCTTCATTTACAATCTTAGGCGTATGCTCATTTTCCCCATAATAATGGGGTGAGTAAGTCCTGAGGATGTAGTCATACTTCATTAACATGGTGGTTCTTGCAAGGTAGAAATGCTTAAGCTGCATGTCATAATCAGACTCAAAAAACTCTTTAGATGTCCCCGTCCAACCGTGAAACCAGAACTGAAAATGCTCCGGGTCATCCACCAGGCTTTGCACATAGGCCAGGTAATCGGCATCGCCCAGCTCCAGTGATTGCACAAAGATTCCCAGATCGGCTGTAATATCCTTTTCAATGATGATATCAGTAATTGTTTTCCACTGTCTCCAGTTGTTTTCCTTCAAATCGTCAAATTTGAATACAACATATTTTGACGTTTCCTCTGAACTGGCATTGCAATCCCTGATGCCGACTGCAAAAAGGATAATTAATGGAAGAATCTTTAACAAAATTCCGGGATAATTAAATCGATCTGTCATAGCTTACTTCCCCCTTTTTCTACAGATGAATAATCTTCTTTGTCAACACTTTACGATCTGTTTCTAAAACCACAAAATAGATGCCTTCAGTAAGATGCTCCATGTCAATTCTGACTATGGATTCGGGCTGGGCCGCCTGCAAATGTGAATATACAACCCTGCCGCTGATATCCAAAATGGATATGGAGACATGGGAACTTTCAATTGAACTAAATTCAATATTCAACACTGAATATGCGGGATTCGGATAAACTTCAAAATGTGCTTCGGGAATCACTTCCTGGATGATACTCGGGCTACAGTTTGAAGCTTCCGGACTTTGAAGCCCGGTAAAATCAAATTCACCCAAGCCATCTGGACACCTGCCGTAGCTTATATTGCTGTATTGTTCGGGATAGGACAGGGAATCAATGAATTGTATCCCATCGGCAGAAAGCCCGATATCCTCCCCATTCTGGCCCAGTTTAAAATTCAGGTGCAGAGGTCCTTTTGTGGTATCACCGTCGGCCCACAGCACAAGAAATCCACCTGCTTCAATGCTCGTTTGATCAGGATGCCCTGCGGGAATTTTCCACAATGATTTTGAAGGCAGACTATCTGTCAGGTAGAATCCGGCCAGGTCAATGTCATTCTCACTTGCGTTATAAATTTCAATCCAGTCACTGAAATTCCCGTATTCATCGGCATAACCCAGATCATTCTTAGCACAGAACTCATTAATGTATAATTGATAGGCGTTGGTATTCCTGGCAAACACAGCCTCTACCTGAATATCTTCAAGCATATCCAGGCTTAGCTCTGGGTCTGTCAATAAATCGCCTTCAGATGACTGATAGGTAAGCCCTGTAGATTCCGGGCCTGAAAGCAACCATCCGGAAAAAGTATAGCCATCCCTGGTTATGGGCTGGAGTGATATTGGAATACCCTTAAAATAAGAACCCGTATAAACACTGTCTTTTAACGTGGATCTGTCAAGTAACACAGCCCCTCCATTCACATCAGAATTGGTAATTTTAAGGTTCACGGTTTCGCTCAATCCAAATTTAGTTTTCAGGTGCTGCCACATAATTGGAGGACGCATCTGGGCAAACTCCCGCATCACATCAATATTAACATCCCAGGCTTCAGGACTGGTAAACACATAGCCTAATTCAAGCGCATATGCACCACCCCATTTTTCAATATGCCTCGGAATCTCTGCTTCAATTCCCTGCTTATATTCCTCAATAAGGCCTAAAGTACGTTCTGTAGTAAATGTGGTATTCAAATGATGGGCAAAACGCTGAATAAACATATCTCTGAACCCCTTATTATCCAACATTTTACGTATAACAAGGGTAGCCCATGGCGGATTAAACCAGGTTGTGCCATTTGGATCTGTTGCCAGGGCCAGCGTCTTATGAGTATAGGTCCCGTCGTGAAATTTGTCTGTATCCAGACCAAATCCAAAATCCATGTCATAAATAATCCAGCGCCATTTGGCATCATCTTCCCTGCTGCGCCAGTATTTGATATTGTTCGAAGGCCAGTCGGAATTTGAAGTAAACATCTGCAGGATTAAATAATCGATGTATTCATCCACATCAATTTTTGCGGCAATCTGGTCATAATTGGCATCCAAGGACATATCATGTGAAGAGATGAAACTAATGATCTGATTATAACTGACATTATCTCCTTCAATCACAACAGCATCCTTCTCAAGGATATCCACATTGTCCGGATCAATCCCATGATTATCTGCCAGATAGTTCTCGTTTACTTTTTCACGCAGGTTATGAATCCCCCAGTATTCGCCATTTAAGAAAACAACAGTAGGCCGATATGCCTGATAATCAATTTCAAGTCGGTCAATACCAAGGCCTTGCATAAAAGCATCCCGAAATAATGTTTTGCACCAATCATGTGCAGAACTCCGCAAAATAAACGAACTGCATTTATCATAGTTCTTCCCGGGGAAGATTTTATAATCGAAATCAGCATCCCCATATGCCCCCCTGGCAAAAATGGATAAGGAGCGTTGGGGAATCCTTTTCCTGCTTCCGCTCCCAAATATTTTCAGTCCTGCATTCTGACTAAATGCCTGGGTTCCGTCTGCTTCGTACATTTCAATTCCAATGGGCTTCTCCCAATCGAGACAGCAATAATTGCCGGTCACACCCCCACCGCAGCTGCAATCTCCATTGCCTTCAACGTAGATCCCGATATCAGCATCCCACAAATTTTCAGGAGCTGTGGATATACTTATAACAGGGATTGTAAACTCACCTTCGTTAATGAAGTAGGTATTGGTGGAAACCTGGCCCGATAAATAATCTGTTTTAAATGAACGCGCCCTGATAATGGTGGTTTCATCAATACTAATCGGTGAAATATAAACACTTGAATTACTTGCGGGTTCGGAACCATCTGTGGTATACCTGATAATTCCTGAATTCGAGGGCACGCTTAATGCGAGCTGCTGAGATGAGGCATAAAACCCTCCCACAAGAGAAAAGTCAGGGGTCTCAGTAACTCCCAGACTGGAGGTTGTAATATTCGAAGCGTTCAGGGTAGGTGTACTGAAGAAAAACCATCCACTTCCCCCATCGGGTTTCCTTCCGTAAGAAATGTCGGGCAGCTGCTTTGGAAAGCTGACACTATCGAACAAATAAGAATCGGAAGAATGGAGTGAGAGAAATTCACCACTGCTGTTTAATTTAAAATTCGTGTGCCTGCCAACATCTGTCCCATCCGCAAAAAAAACCAGGAAGGCGTTTGCATCAATAGTAGTACCTGAAGGAATTATCCATTTTTCGGGATTGGCCTTGTCATCCGACAAATAGCACCCTGACAGATCGACCAGTTCCCCACTGGGATTGTAGAGCTCTATTATATCTGAGAATGCCTGCTTATCATCCGCAAAGGCAAAAGAATTTGACGCTAAAACCTCATTGATAACAACTTGAGAATAGCTTGTGGCAGAGCACATCACACATGCCCATGTAATCAATATGCCAATTTGCTTAACGGAGATATGCCGGGAGAATGGACTAAATACTTTAACGAAGAATATCATATGATTTTGACTAGGCCCTGAGCTTGATATTTAATTTATAATTATTCGCCTGAGAGCAGACCAATTATTGGTCGATAAACTAAGGATGTAAATACCCGCATGCAACGCATCTGTAGACAGCTCTATAGTGGTCCCTCCACTGCTACCTTGAGGATATTTCCCAGACGAAACTACCTGTCCCCGAATGTCTGTTATTGAAACAAGTATATCTTCAATGCCGGCATTTTCTGAAACTTCAATGGATAAAAAAGCTGCATCTGCCGGATTGGGATATACCTTTAGCGCGGGACTATATTCCTGCTCAGAATGGATAATGCCCGTTGTATTCTCACTTACCTTGATTGAAAGGGTATCTGAAGCTTCAGTAAAAGAGGCTGAGCGGGCATGAATAATCAGTGAATATTCTCCCACATCTCCGGGTTCCGGCTGCATGGTGAGGGTTGCCACTCCGTTTCCTGTGTCATCAAGCTCACAAAAGGAAGGCAAATTATCACAGCTTAAAGTTAAACTTGCCGCCGCGCTGGCGACAATGGTTTGAATGCTTAATTGCCCATTTTCTCCGACTATCAACGCTTGTTGCGGTGAAGCACGAATAATCTCATTCTCTTCCCAATATCCATAGGGATTCCACGAAAAATTTGAGTCCCCTCCACTCTGAGCAGGGACTTGATCACGGTAACTTTTCCACATTTCATCCACGAAATTGTCATATCCGAAGTAGGTGGAACTTCCCTCGTAATCGTGACGCGGATAGCCCGCCCCCCTGTTTTCGGCATATATATCCTCCTGGCGCATCCAATCTTCCACATTATCAAAATAGGCATTATGATTCCAATCGCTTTTTGCCTCCAGGAGCAGCGCAGCAAGGGTTTGTCCTACCCATGCCTGGGTATTGCAGCATGTCCGATAGCCTTCAGAAACCAAAGCCCAGGACCTTCCGTCTACGACATCCCAATAGGGCCACAAATCCGGACTCAAATGCATGTATTTCTCTCTCACACCATGATGTATAACAATTTGCCATAAGGCTGCCTGACCGGCCCATCCATTGCCATAATAGGTTTCTGTATCCTCGTGAAAGACAGCTGTAAGAGGCATATCCATAAAATAAGGATCATCAAACATTTTATAGGCGAAAAGTATGGGCCACTTTCTTCCACTTGTATGGCCGCCGCCCTCAACCCAATTTCCGCCGAGCTCAGCGATCCCCCTTAAATCGATGCCCAGCTGTAGCAGTCCAATCAGCAGTTTTTCCTTTTGTTCATCAGATGCTGCTGTATTTAGCATCAAGGATGCTTTTGATACAAGCCTCACATACTCTCTGCCATATGCTGGCTGGTTCATGTTTGATGGAAGCAATTCCTGTCCAAGCCAACTGCCATTCAAATGATCGAGCCAGGGACGCTCAAAATACCTTTCAAAAGTTTCCCATGAAGGCATGGATTTGGTAGGCACCAGGTTCCAGAGTTTGGTATAATCCACATCACTCAGGCTAAATATCCTTTTCTCAGCACCCACATATGTCGGTCTGAAAGCATCTTCTGGTGGAGCCTCTTCCAGGCAGGTTAGAATCGAAGCAGTCTGCATGACACTTTTTCCGTATTTTTCTGATCCCCACATCATTTCGTGAAACATAAATTGACGTGGAATCGTATCACTGCTTTTTGAGGATATCAGGGATCGATTTGCTGCCAGGTCATAGGGGAATTCTATCACAAGTGAAGGATTAAAGGACTTACCCCTTGAATCATAGCCATGGCTTGAGCTCGGCGTCATGACTACCATTGACCCATTGCGAACAGATTTATCATCCTGCAATCCTGTATCTCCCCATTGATTGTCCCCCAGGTCATTTAATTCCTCAGGAATAGCCGCCCTTGTTTCCGGGCTCACGCTTATAATTGTTACGGGACCCACTACCCACCAATCACCATTTACAAATTGGCCGCACTCATATTCTTTATCAAAAGTCCATGTAAATTCTCTTTGACTTACCGAGCTCATCATTTGTGCCTTACTCACATTGAAGGACATAAAGGCAAGAAGAAGCCAGGCTGTCAATCTAAAACTATTATTCCGGGATACTTTCATAATACGTAATTGCTATTGCTGAAAAATTTTGGGATTCCAAGTCCGGCAATTTACTTGTTTTTAGCATAATTGAGATTGAGTTCGAAGCTTGAAATATGCAGATGAAACAATTTGGCTTATTAAAAAATAACACACCTGAAGACTGACTGGACTCCTGGATGATCCTCATAGGAGTCAGTGAAGAGAAATATGATAATCCGAATACATTATCCCCCTGTGATTTGTCGACTAAAACGCTGTATATGTGACTAAAAGAATCCATGTATATGAAATTAATCAATGGTTTTTTCGCCACTGAAAAACTAAAAACCCAATGTGATTTCCCCTTGCCGACAAAACTAAAATTGGCTTATAAAAAAAATTACAACCAGCAGAAAACTATTCAGCACACACTTTATTTGCCACAATCGGACCAATATTTAAGCTATATGTTCTACCAATATTAAAAAGCGCTTCGTATCTTACAAATCTTAATTATTTAAAGCATATTGCATATGATCAGGTGCCACCTGTTATACATGGTTCTCCTGGGAATCAGTATTTTTTCTCCCTCACTTGCCCAGCAAAATAAAGTGATTTATCTCTCCGGAACTGGTTTCGACAAGACCGTGGAATGGGATTTCTATTGTTCGGACGGAAATAAGAGTGGTGTATGGACCACCATTGAGGTTCCCTCCTGCTGGGAGCAAAAGGGTTTCGGGTCATACAATTACGGGCACGATTCCTTCGATGAGAGATTGAAGGAGGAAGGGCATTACCGGTATTTCTTTAATGTGGAAAAGAGCTGGAAAGGTCAGACAATCAATCTTGTTTTTGATGGCGTGATGACGGATGCCCGGGTATTGATCAACGGGAAGCAGGCCGGTGAAGTGCACCAGGGGGCGTTTAATCCTTTTGCTTACGATATTTCAAGACTTGTGAAGTATGGAAAGGAGAATAAACTGGAGGTGTTTGTGAAAAAATTCTCCGATAACATGACTGTAAATCAAGCTGAAAGAAAAGCTGATTACTGGATTTTCGGGGGCATTTTTCGTCCGGTCTACCTGGAAGTCAAACCGGCAGAACATATAGACAGGGTGGCCGTTGATGCCAGGGCTGACGGAAGCTTTACCTCCCATGTATACACCTCGGGATTAAGAAGCGCCAGAAGTCTTGAAGTAGGGATTCTGGATGTTTCCGGAAATGAGTTAAGTGCATTTAACAGCCTTGTTACCGGGACTGTCAACGACTATATGCTCTCAGGATCAATAGAAAAGCCTTTGTGCTGGACTCCTGAAACCCCTCATCTTTATACAGCAGAGTTTCGTCTGCTTGACGAATCCGGGAAAACGATACATACCATTTCCGAGAAGATAGGATTCAGAACCGTTGAAGTGAAGGCGCAGGACGGCATATACGTAAATGGAGAGAGGATTAAATACAAAGGAGTGTGCAGGCATACTTTTCATCCCGATCATGGCCGTACTTCCTGTAAAGCCTTCAGCATTGAAGTTGTAAACCTTCTCAAGGATATGAATATGAATGCAGTCAGGATGTCGCACTACGCCCCGGACAGTCACTTTCTGGATGTATGTGACTCCCTTGGACTTTTTGTGCTGGATGAACTGGCTGGCTGGGGAGCTCCTTCCTACGATTCGGTGGTAGGTAGGAAATTACTAAAGCAAATGATCGCCAGGGATGTAAATCACCCCAGCATTATCATGTGGGACAACGCCAATGAAGGGGGTTGGAATACGGTTTATGACAAAGATTTTAAGGAGCTTGACATTCAGCAGAGGGAGGTTAATCATCCCTGGGCTGTTCACGAGCATACAAATACGGCCCACTATGTGAATTACGATTACCTGTCCCTGGATCATTTTGCACCCAGGGAGATCTTCTTTCCCACCGAATTGTTGCATGGCCTTTATGACGGTGGACTGGGAGCCGGTCTGGAGGATTATTGGCTTCGAATGTGGGACCATCCGCTTTGTGCCGGCGGCTTCTTATGGGTTTTTGCCGATGAGGCGGTAAGACGCAGCGATACAGGTGAGCTGGATTCGGATGGGAACCATGCACCCGATGGAATCCTGGGTCCTTACCACGAAAAGGAAGGAAGCTTCTATGCCATCCGCGAGATCTGGTCGCCCGTGCACTTTGAGAAACGCTATATTACCCCTCAATTCAACGGACAGTTCAGGATTCAGAACAGGTACCATTATACCCATTTGGAGCAGTGTACTTTTTCTTACCAGTGGCTGGACCTGCCCGGACCCATTGAAGCCATGGCTTCAGACAAAGCAAATAAGCTTTCCGGAAAGGTCCTGAACGAGGGGGTTCCCTCTCTTGATAAGCTTGAACCCGGTCAGTCCGGAACCCTTAAAGTACCTTTATTTGAGCAGTGGGAGCAGGCAGATGTGCTTTCTATAGTGGCCCATGACCCCTTTGGCCGCCTTATAAATCAATGGACCTGGCCTGTAAAATCACCTCTCAAGTCTGCCTCTGAATTCGTAGAGCGTGAATTCTCTGTTCAGGTCATGGTAAAGGTATCAGAAACAGAGCAGCATCTTATACTGGAATCGGGAAATGTAAGCCTTAAAATTTCTAAGCAGGATGGTTGCCTGGCCAGTGTCCATGCAGATGAAATCAAATTTCCCTTGTCCAGTGGTCCTGTATTTTCAGAAGTCAGCCTGAAACTGCAAAGCCTGAAACATTTTGACCAGGGAGGGTCACATCATGTGGAAGCTTTATATGAAGATGGCAGTGAACTCAAGTGGACGATGCATCCAGGCGGACTTGTGGATATGAAGCTCCATTACCAGCCAGATGCTGGGAGTATACCTTTTACCGGAGCCTCCTTCAGCTATCCCGAGGAAGATATTCTTTCGGTAAAGTACATGGGCAATGGTCCTTACCGGGTTTGGAAAAACCGACGCACAGGTGTAAATTTCTCAGTGTGGGAAAAAGCCTGTAATAATACAATTACCGGGCATTCGGGTTTTGATTATCCCGAATTTAAGGGTTATTACTCCGACCTGTACTGGGCGGTTTTTACAGACAGGGATCGTCACAGCTTCTCGGTTTACAGTAAAACCAATGACCTTTTCCTCAGACTCTTCACGCCTCAGGAAGCCCCGGTTCCGGCCAATACAACTGTGGATCACCCCTCGGGAGATCTTTCTTTTTTACTGGGAATCCCCCCCATCGGAACGAAATTTGCGCCGCCAAATTCACTGGGTCCCCAGTCGCGCAACTACCAGTATCTTAGCCGAAGGGTGAAGGATGGTGCCCTGCAGATAGAACTTACTTTTGATTTTAGCCAACCATATTAAAACCATGAAATATTATTGCGCTCTTTTTGCCCTGATGCTCCTGGCTTTGCCAGCTTGTCAAAACAATCCTGATTTTATAAAACCCAATGTGGTGATCATCTTTCTGGATGATTCGGGCTGGGAAGACTTTGCTCCTTTCGGTGAGCTGAGGATCGAAACACCCAATGTGTCCCGGTTGGCATCCGAGGGCTGTGCATTCCATAATTTTTATGTCCCCCAGGCCATCTGTTCTGCTTCCCGTTCTGCTTTGATGTCGGGCTGCTACCCCGGCCGAAGCAAGGTATTCGGGGCGCATGGTCCCGATGCATGGGGACTGGATACCGCCTTTGCAACCATGGGTGAGGTATTCTCTGAGGCCGGATATGCAACTGCAGCATTTGGAAAGTGGCACTGCGGCGACCAGCCGGAAACCCGCTCCTATTCCAGGGGTTTTGATGAGACCAGCGGACTTATGTATTCAAACGATATGTGGAAGTACCACCCGGAAAATCCAGAGCACTGGGGAAAGCATCCCCTGAAATACTGGGAAAACGGGAATGTGATCATTGAGGAAGTGGAGAAAGCCGACCAGAAGAACTTAACACGCTGGTATACCGATCATGCAGTGGACTTTATTAAAAGGCATTCCAATGAGCCCTTCCTGCTCTATGTCCCCCACAGCATGCCGCACGTTCCGCTTTTCTGCAGTGATGAGTTTGCAGGAAAATCAGGTAAAGGACTCTATGGGGATGTAATCCTGGAGATAGACTGGAGTGTGGGTCAGATCAACCAGGCACTGAAAGATGCCGGAGTGGACGGGAATACCATCGTAATCCTGACCTCTGATAACGGGCCCTGGGTGAGTTATGGGAACCATGCCGGTCATACGCCCTTCAGGGAGGCCAAGGGCACCAGTTTTGATGGAGGTGTTCGTTCGGCCTGCATTATTAAATATCCTGAGACTATTGATCCGGGTAAAACAAGCTCCCGGACTTTTGGATCTGTGGATCTACTTCCCACCCTGTGTCACCTGGCAGGCATCCCCCTTCCCGAAAACGAAATTGACGGGGAAAATGTATGGGATCTGATATGCGGAATCGAAGGAGCAAAGAATCCCCACTCCTATTATGCATTTTCTAATAATGTTAATTTTGAAGGAGTAATGTCGGGCGACGGGAGATGGAAATTGCATCTGCCTCATCCATACCGGACACTTGATTCGGCCGGAATGGATGGCTTTGCGGGAAGATATGTAATGGAGAAGATTGATACGGCCCTTTTTGATATGGTAGCTGATCCCTGTGAAAGCACAAATGTGATCAGCGAGTATCCCGAAGTTGCAGCCGGGTTAATTCGCTTAGCAGATCAGCACAGGGAAAAGTTCTATAGTGAATAGCATGGCATAGGCATGCCGGATTCAAGATCAACTCAGACCCGACGGATACCGTCGACATAGCCTGGTTTCATCCAGGCCAGAGTCCTTCCCCTGTCGCGGTAGAATGGTTCAAGGGCAAGCCGGATTTCCTCCATTTTCTGATCATCCAGGGGCTGGAAATTTTTAATAATCTGTATGTTTGCTTTCAGCACCTCAAGGCTGTCCATTCCCACATTAATCATGTGGAATTGATCCAGGCTGAGGGCATAATTTATCAAATCTGACGCTTCAAGTCCCTGAATATGTTCCCGGGGCCGGATTACTTTCATGGCGATTACTCCCATCCCCTTCTCCCAGGCATAGGTTCCGGGGTTCTCCTCAAAGGCTTGTGAGCCATCGGACGACTGATGGTTAAGCGCCATCATCATGGCATCAAAATCATAGAGTTCGGCTGCCCGCTTCATTCCTTCCGCAGAAGAATGCCCCGTGAAACCTATATTTCGGATAATGCCTTGCCTTTTGTATTGCTCAAGCACTTCGAGTACCTTCCCCTTTTCTCCCAGCTGTTCGGCATCTTCCACCGAGTTGATGGAATGTATGTGGAGCAGATCAATATGATCAGTCTCCAGGCGGGTAAGGCTCCTTTCAATGCTTTCTTTGGCCTTGTCGGCATCCCTTTCCCCGGTTTTTGAAGTAAGGAAGACCCTGTTTCTGAAATTTTTAAGGATTTTCCCAATTCGTTCCTCACTGGAGATTATATCATTGCCATAGGATGAAGCAGTGTCCCAGTAGTAGATTCCATGAGCAAGCGCATACTCAAGCATCTCCAGGGCCTTATCATCCTCCTCCACTGCCATCCACCTGCTTCCACAGCCAAAACCCAGCCTTGGCAGCTCCACACCGGTTTTACCAAAGGCCACAGTAGGAAAACCTTTGGTTTCATAGGGGGAATTAACAGATGAACAGGCCGTAGCCGGGCTAAGTGTAAGGGCTGCAGTCGCGGCAGCACCGGTCTGAACAAATTCACGACGGTTTATCTTTTTTTTCATCCTATTTATCTTTTTTTAACCAGTTGTACTTGCTTTGTCTTGCTTCCCAACGTTCCCGGGCTAGCTGCTGCATGTTGGTTACTGTATCTGTTTCATCCACAATCTCCAGTCCAAGCATCGATTCAATAATGTCCTCCATGGTAACAATACCATCCATGCCACCATACTCATCCACCACAAGAGCAAGATGTTCTTTCTTCTCCAGGAGAATCTCCCAGACGGTGAACAACATCATAGAATCGCTAACCACGACGATCTCCCTTTTCAGATCCTTCAGTTTCATCTGGTGCTGATCCTCTGCCAGTTTTTCAAAGATGTTTTGCCTGAAGACATAACCTGAAATCTGCTCATCGTTGCTTTCATAAACCGGGATCCTGGAGAATTTCAGATAATCCATATTCTCCAGAAAATCGGATAGGCTTGTATTTTCATCGGCCCGACTAACAACCACCCTGGGCGTCATGACTTCCGATACCCGTAAATCTTTTAGCCTCAATACATTTTGAATGATTTTACTCTCCTTCTCGGAAAACACCCCCTCATCGGCCCCGATACCAGCAAGCGCAGAAACCTCCTCCCTGCTGGTGGATAATTCAATACCGCTCTTTGAAATTAGTTTGGACACCAGAGAAGTAAGCCATACCAGGGGATATGTTATGATTACCATGATCCGGATTGTATGTGAAGTAAAAGGTGCCAGTCCGCGCCAATTATTGGCTCCAAGGGTTTTAGGGATGATCTCCGTAAAGATCAGAATCAAAAGGGTCAGGATTGCAGATACAATTCCAAAATAGGTCTCCCCGAAAATCTTTACCGCCTGTGCCCCAACACCTGCCGCTCCGATGGTATGGGCCACGGTGTTCAATGAAAGAATTGCAGAGAGGGGTTTATCCACATTGTGCTTATAATCACCTAACCTGGTGGCCCAGCCTTTCCCCTTCTCTTTCTCTACTACCACAAAGGACTGGGGAGTTGATAGAAGGACCGACTCCATAATGGAACACAGGAAGGAGACAAAGAGCGCCAGAAAGAGATAAAAGAATAGTAGTCCCATAAGATCATATTTTTAGCCGGATGTTCAATTTCCCCAGGAGTCCGGTTAGTTGAATGACCAGGAAGGCAAAAAGGGCAGATTTCAGAAGCCCAACAAACCCGGTATTCAGGAAATCCGGCACTGTGATCCCGAGGAGGATCCACAGGCCATAAATTATATAAGGTACAAGGTAGCAGGTGAGGGTACTTGATCCGGCCGCTCCAATGGGATTAGCCCATCGATGGAAACCTCCTCTATCGCTTATAAGGTACAATGCTGCAAAGGAAAGCAAGGTAATGGCAGAACATATGGCAGTCCATGAAGGAGTGGCCATAATCTTCGAAATCCCCCAGGCTGGTCTAGTCATAAAACCAAAAAACAGCAGCAATGTGGCAAAACCCAGAAGGAAGGGTAAAAAGCGGGATCGCTTATCCCTGTCCGGGAGCTGGATCATCACAGCTGTTGTAAGGACTCCGCCCATTACCAGGGCATAATTAGAGGCGCTGACCACTACCTTAAGTGTAAGATTAAGTGAAGAGCTAAATTCACTGATATTCAACAGGTAAAGAACGACAAGAGCCAGCGCCAGCCAAAGGGGGCGATTGCCCGTGAGAAGATATATGACTGCACTGAGCAGATAGCCCCAGCCAATGAGTCCGAGGATACCCCACCAGTGGATATGCATCCAGCTTCCGTCTCCCGTATCCGGTGCCCTGAAAATGATTGCCAGGAATAGCAGTAAACACCAGCCACCTGCCTTCATCAGCAAAGGAGAGATCCTACCAAATACCTTACCCCGGTATACATTCCAAATAAGAAAAAAGGCAAGGGTCATGAGTATTTGCCATGTGGCTTTGCCAATCAATAGACTTTCTGACCCCAGATTTTCAAGGTTGACCATGAATATGCCCATGATCCATAATGCGAGAGTGCGTTCAACTATGTGTCTGAAAACCTGCAGCCTGGTCTCCCCCCTTTTCAAACGTGCCCTGATGGCATGGGGTACAGAAAGTCCCACAATGAAAAGAAAAGCAGGAAAAACCACATCTGCCAGCCCCATTCCGTCAAAATCGGCAGGCTTGTGCTCCAGCCATCCCGGAATCGCACTCAGAGACCAGAGGTCATTCACAAAAATCATCAGCAGCATGGTGAGTGCCCTGAGTATGTCGATTGATTTAAGCCTCGAAGTACTCATTCAGAGTAGGAATAGTGATTTATAATTGCTTTCAGGCTTCCCACCTGACCTTTACTATTAAGTTCGGGATCCTCCGAGTAATATTGTTCAAGGAAGCTTTCGGCCGGACTCCATACAGTCTGCATAATGCCCTGGTAGCGGTCCCTTACCTTCTCCACACTGTTCGCCCTGAAGGTATCTGTGATTTCCAGCTGCACCTCTGTCACTTCGGGCGTTCTCCATGGACAGGTAATTACACGGAACCCGTTCATGGCAAAGAGTGCAGCAGTCGGATCGGCCCTTTCGTAGTGCCAGTCGCAGATTACTACCTCCTTGCTTATAATGTCAATGGCTGGATGTGTGCCATTTTCGCTGGCCTCCCACATCCCCAGCCCCGTAAGCTTGCCATCGATCAGCCTGTCGCCCCATATCCAGAGTTCTCTCCCCTGCTTTTTCAAATGGTCCCCGATCAGATTTACCTCATCAGCAAAAAGCACAGCTGGATCTTTTCCGGCACAGCGGGGACATTCATCCATACCTATATAGAAAACCTCATCCATGCCTGCATGGAAGGCATCAGCCTCAAATACTTCCAAAATCTCATCCACAAGGGCAAACACCACCTTGTGGACCCCGGGATGGAGGGGGCAATAACTTTTACAATAGAGTCCGTCTTCATTGGGCCACTCGTAATTTTCCGGCATCTCAACAGAAGGGGTCTCATCGAACTCGGGATAGTGCTCCAGCAGTTTTTCAAGCTTTCCTGCCCACGACTGGTGACCCAGCAGGTTAAGCTGGGGAATGATACGAATCCCCTGTCTGCGGGCAACTGTCACCAGGCGCTTTACATCTTCCCTGCTGAGCGGGGTTTCATTCCTGAGTTCAGGATGGGATTCATAGGCATAATTATAATCTACACGCAGCACAAGGGTATTGATTCCTCCCGGTCCCAGTTCCTTCTCCATAAATGTGAAGAACTGCTCCAGATGGTCGCTCCGAGGAGCCGCAATACAGAGTCCCACTACCGGCGGAGGATCGCTTGCTTCCAGGTTTACCAGCCCTGTCAGCATAAGTAAAAACACCATAAACAATCCTTTTCTCATGGGATCAGGTTTTAGTAAATACCATTGCTCACAAAGGCTATTTTTCGGCTGTCGGGCGACCAGCTGGGAACATTGATGGTTCCCTGTCCGCCATACAGATAGGCCACTACTTCAGGTTTCAGATCTTTTACGGACATCATTTTCAGGTAGACCCTTTCATAAAAGGGATGCGATCCGGCAGGAACTTCGGGAGGGAAAGAAATATAGACGATCGACTGGCCATCGGGACTGATGTGGGGGAACCAGTTGTTGTACTGATCATCGGTAATCTGGGTCTGATTACCCCCATCGGGGTCCATCCGCCAAATCTGCATGGTTCCGGTACGTGCCGAATTAAAATAGATGTATTTACCGTCAGGACTGTATTCTGGACCGTCGTCCAGTGCAGGTGTGTCGGTAAGCTGGACTTCTTTCCCACCCTCAGAGGGAATTCTGAAGATATTATAGGCTCCGTTGCGCTCTGCGGTGTAGACAAGGTATTTATCGTCGGCCGACCAACCATGTAGATAGGAGGGGGTGAGGGGGGTAATCCGCTTGGGGATACCGCCTTCAAGTGGAAGGGTGTATACCGCCGAGGCCCCGCCATCCTCTTCAGTATGGTGAGAAATTGCAATTTTTGTTCCATCAAATGAGATCACATGGTCGTTATTATTCTTGTTGGCAAAGTCAGAGTTCAGAAGAGTCGATTCACGGGAGTGAAGGTCAAAGCTATAGAGCAGTCCGTCTGCATTATAAATAAGTGACTTCCCCTGCGGGTGCCAGTTGGGTGCCTGCCACGACCCGGGGTCCCCTGCCAAAATGTACCTTTTGCCACTCTCCACATCCATCACCTCCAGCATACTGCCTATGTAGCTTTCATACTGTACCAGGTCATCGGGAACCGTACCAAATATCCGCACATTGCTAAAAACGGCCTCCTCAATTACCTCTGTATTATGAGAGCAGACAAAGAGTCCGGCCTGCATCGCGCCTTCAGATCCCAGATCCAGTTCCAGGCTTTCTTCCAGGTAAAGCGCACCCCTGTGTGCCACCGAAACCGTATATCTGTCTCCCTTTTTCTCAAGCTGCAGCACTCCTGGCCCTTTAATATCAAATTTAATCTCCTCCATATCTGCCCCGACCTCCTTACGATATTGCAATGATGTGAGGCCATCGCCATGTATCACGCAGTTCACATGTGGAGCGTCGGCCGACAGTCCCTTTCGGATCATCAGTCCGGCCTTACGGTGGGGATCCGTTCCCTCACCCACAAAAGCCATCTCGGCCTGAATTATGTAATCCCCCTCCATTTTCTTCCAGAGGAAGGAAAAGCTGTCCGATCCGAACCAGATATTCTCCCCCGAGCCCTTAATCCTGTATTCTTGTCCGGGTTCACTGTACTTTACACTTCCCTTTAACGCTGGAGAACCTATGTCACTTAATCCTTCAAAAAGCCCAATGACCGGTGCGTTTACCTGTCCGTTGGTGCTTGCATTTATAATCATAGTGGATAGTATTAGAAAGCATATTTTTTTAATCATGAGTGCTGGATTTTAAAATACCTAAAATAGTGAATTTTCCGTTCAAAATCATGTGATAGCCTTAGGGAAGTTAGCGAAGGAACTTCTCCCTCTGCTGAAGATTAAGCAATCCCAGCAGGATGAGAACGGTACTGAGTGTAGCCATGAAAATCCGGTTCTGCCTGACAATTTCCTGCCAGATAATCTCATTGAGATCACCCGGCATACCAAAAGGATTTAGAAAGATATTCCATTTGGATTCATCCAGTTCATCTGAAAGGATCAGGAAGGCCAGACCTAGCACCACCATGATCACAGCCGTTGCATTTCCGTTTTTCACAACTGTTGAGAGGCAAAAACCAAGGGATGATACCAGGAGCACCAGCACCATCAGATGGAGGATCATGGGCATCAAGGGGAAGCTCATCAGTCCCCACCAGGCAATACCAGCAAAGGGAAAAAGCAGCAGGAAGACAAGGAGGAGGATCATCACATAACGAACCAGCCAGACTTTGTAGCGGTAGTCAGGGATGCCAAAGATGATTTCCAGGGTACGCTGATCCGCATCACTCTGGATCCCAAATACCGAAGGAAAGAAAACCAGCAGGATGGCAGGGAAGGCCAGGAGGCCATAGATATCCTCAATTCCCATCACATTATTATCCAGTGCGATGATGGTCCCGAATACCATGAAGAAAAGAAAAGCTGCAAGTACAAAATAGATGAATTTTCCACCAAAAATGATCCGCATGTTGTACCTGGCCAGGCTGAAACTGTTTTCTATGCTTGATTTGAATGATGACATATTTTAAACTTTTCCCTGTTCTTCTTTATCATTTCGTAACAACCACAGGTAGGCATCTTCCAGGAGTGGGGTTTCCTCCACCGCACCAGCGAAGGGCTGTTCTGCCGAGATGCACCTGAATCTGATGTTCTCACCATCTCTCATGTGATGTACAACCAGCATATTACGGGTTGATTCCTCGAATTCTCCGGCCGGCAGGGAAGTTTTCCAAACCTTTCCCCTTGCCAGGGCAGTCATGCCAGTAGGCGTACCATTAAAAAGCACCTCTCCCCTGTTTATAACTGCCATGGTATTGCAGGAGCTTGAAATATCCTCAATGATGTGGGTGGAGAAGATCACCACGCGGGTGGAGCTCAGTTCCACTAAGAGGTTTCGGAAACGAATCCTCTCCCTTGGATCCAATCCGGCCGTGGGCTCATCCACCACCAGGATTCTGGGCAGGTGCAGCAGTACCTGGGCAATTCCGATGCGTTGTTTCATCCCTCCCGAATAGGCCCCGATTTTCTTCTGGCGCTGATCCCACATGTGCACAGATTCAAGAACCTCCCGGATTCGCTTTTTTCGCTGCCCGCTATCGGTAATCCCTTTAAGAATGGCCTGGTAGTCAAGATAGGCATAGGCCGACATGTTTTCATACATGCCAAATTCCTGGGGAAGGTAGCCAATTAATCCCTGTAACTCTTCCCTCTTCTCCTGGGTGTCAATGCCGTTAATCCATATTTTACCGTAGCTTTGTTCAAGGATTCCGCAGATAATACGAATCATTGTAGATTTCCCCGCTCCATTGGGTCCCAGGAGTCCGAACATACCTGTTCCAATCTCCAGGGAGACTCCCTTCAGAGCCTTGAAGGGTTCCTTTGTTCTTCCCAGTCCGGGAATAAGCGACACCAACCAGTAGAACCAACGGAAGAGTGGCCTGACCTGCCTTAGTTGAAAATCTGTTTTCTTCAGCCTGAAGCTTACCTTTCCCATAGCAATCAGGATATACCATAGCATCCCGGCAAAGCCGGTAAGAGACAGATTGTCCCAACGCATCTGGAAGATTATAAGCACGAGCAGGGGTGCACCGTACCTTATAAACTCCATGATAATGCTTAGCCATTTTCTCTTGCTGAGATGGCTAAAGTCACCCAGGATACTTATAAGGTAGTAATATACAACGGCAGAAGAGACCAGCTGCCAGAATCCGCTTAGCAGGTAGAACCAGGAGAAGTATACAAGGAAAGCCAGTAAAGGTAACTGCCATATCAATGCTTCCAGCTTTGGCTTCAGTGCCCTGTTCAGGCTGCGTGCCACCCTGGCCATCTTGCCTCCGGCTCTGAACTCCCTGATCATCCTGGATTCACGTCCGTAAATTTTTACAAGGTTGGAGATCTGGATATGAATATCACTTTCCTCCCCGATTATGCGTTCTGAAGCCTTCCTCAGGCTGTTTGAAATAAACCACCATACAATGGGGATTCCCACAATCACAAGCAGCCCTGTGGCCATTTTCCAGACAAACTTTTCTACATATAATACCACCAGCAGCATGCCGGCAATTTCAAGGATCAGCAATATGAGCTTGACCACCAGTTTCTGTTCCCTGATCCAGGCCAATGCCTGTTCGATGCCGTTATAAAGCATGGGAATGTATACAAGGGTTAACAGTGTACTGAGGCTGAGTCCGCCAATCACCGTAATCGCAAAGGGTGGTCCGATGGCTTTTACATATTCGGCATCGCCCAGGGCCAGTGGGACCATGGCTGCACAGGTGGTGACCGTGGTGATCAGGATGGGCCTGACCCTTGAGAGTCCACCGCTTAACAGGGCCCTTTGTTTACTGTATCCCCTCTTTCGGAGCACATTGACGAAATCAATGAGGATAATCCCATTGTTAACCACCACCCCAAGCAGGATCAGGAAGCCCATAATGGTATTGGCATTGAAGAGGGATTCGCCGGTGACCGTCAACAGGAAAAAGGATCCTATGGCTGCCAGGGGAATGGAGAACAGCAGTACAAAGGGGGTCACGAAGGACTCGAATATGGCTGCCAGGATCATATAAACCAGCAATATGGCAATCATGAACATGTATTTAAACTCATCCAGTCCGGAGTCCTCCTGCACCAGTTCCACCGCTACACCGGAAGGAATATTGGAGTTTTGAATCAGGTCTTCGATCTCACTACGGGCATATTCAAGCAAGTCATTTGAATCATATACATCATCATTATAGCCGTAGCGCAATTCCACCTGTTTCTCCTGGTTTACCCTGGCGATATCTCGCAATCCGCTTGCGAAATAAATTTCGGAGATCTCCTGCAGTTCAAAAAGGGCCTCATCATCACTGTCGGGAATACCCAGGCTTCGAAGATCCTCGATCCGCTTATCCTGATCTTCCTCCTCGAGGATATCATCATAGGTAATGATGATTTCGTATTCCTCATTATCCTGGCTAAAATTGACCCCCGAAGATATTTCACTTGTAAAGGAACCCAGTTCATTCAAAACCTCGCTACGGCTTATGCCATAGCGGGTCATCATCATAGTGTTGAAATCCAGGTGAACCTCGGGCTGATTTTCACGTACCGAAAGCCTTGCAAAACTGATATTATCCAGTTCTTCCATATAGGATTGCAGATCCTCTCCCACCTCGACCAGCAGGTCGAAGTCCTGCCCTTTCAATACGATATATTCCTCATCCTCCCCAATCCCAAGTAATTTTTCAAAATCCCCACCACCGGCATTGTTTCCTCCTCCGTTCCCGCCCCGCATATTCCCCGCACCCGATGAAGAAGCGGTCAGACTGATATCCGAAGCCGGAAAATCCTTCACCATCTCGTATGCCAGGCTTTGAATTGTGCCGAAGGAGTGATTGGCTATCTTCCTGTAATCTTCCTGGAGCAGGATGGTTATGGTGGCCTCTTCTTCTTCGATCCGGGAGATGACCTCCTCGTGTTCTTCAATTTTCATAAGTGCCTCTTCCATTCCTGCCACCAGGGCATCGGTGGCATCCAGGGTAGTTCCTGTAGGCATGGTCACATAGAGGGTAATCTTGTCCGTTTCCAGTTCAGACAATTTATTTACGGATACGGAAAGCGTGCTAAGAATGGTCCCGAAAAAGAGGATCAATACCCCGATAATGGTAGGTGCCGGATTCCTAAGGGCTGTTTTTAGCAATGCCAGATAGATGCGTACGAGACGATTATCCAGCGATACCTCCTGGTAGACCTCCTTCTTTTCGCTTTTCCGAAGTGAAAGAATCACATAGACAGCCATTGGAATCAGCAAGAGGGATACAAAGAGTGAAACAGACAGAGTGGAGACAATGGAAACCCCTATATGCCTCGAAAAAAGCTTAATGAGGAAGTTGTCCGCAAAAATAAAGGGAATGAATACGGCAATGGTAGTGGCCGTGGCAGCCACAATGGAACGCCAAACTTCGCTGACACCTCTGACCACCGATTCGGTGGGATTTTTCCCCAGGCTTCTGAGTCGGTATATATTCTCAAGCACCACCACGGAGGTGTCCAGCAACATCCCGATGGCCAGAGCCACTCCTATGAGCGTCAGACTATTAATACTCACATCAAAAGCGTAAAAGAAATTAAATGCCGTAAAAATGGAGATGGGCATAGCCATGGCCACTAGCAGCACGAGCTTGATGTTGCGAAGGAAAACCCACAACACAAAAATTGCAAGTAATCCACCGGTGAGGGCCAGGCTTATGATCTGATTGATATTATCCTCCATCAGTTCAGCACTGTTTTCCTGGACATTCATTTCAATATCAAAGGGAGCTCCCTCCGCATTAAGTTCATTAAGCCGCTCTTTTACCTTATGGGAAAGATCTATGATATTGGCCTGGGCATCATTGATTAGCTCCATGGAGACTGCATCTTTGCCATTCACACGGCTGATGGTCTCCTCTTCCTTCTCACCGTAATAGACTTCAGCAATATCTTTTAATCTCACCGGCTTATTACCCCTGCCGACGATGAGCTCCTCAATCTGGGAAATGTTGTCATATTCGGCGTTCAGGTACACAAAGAAGCGCTCTCCCTGTTCCTTGATCGTACCCCCGTACCGGCGCATGTTCATATTGGAAGAAAGAATGGTTCTCACCCTGGATGGGGCAATATTGTATGCCTCGCAGGCCGCCCTGTTCAGGATAATATCCACCGACTTTTGTCTTCCTCCGAATACGTTTACCGCTGCTACACCTTCTATACTTTCAAGCTCGTTTACAACGTGCTGGTCCACATAATTCCGAACCCGATCCACACCTCCTGATCCCCTTGCCTGCAAGCTCATGAGGGTGTTACTAGCCTGGTCCAGGTCGATTTTCACTACCTGCAGGGAGAATTCTTCCGGCAAATCACCGCGGATGGCACTTACCTGTTCGTCAAGTTTCAAATACGCATATTTCAGATCGGTCCGCTCTTGATATGATATCAATATGGAACCCATACGTCTTCCTGCACTGGACTGGATTTCCTCGATGTTCTCCAGTCCGGCAATCATACTTTCCACAGGAATAATGGCCTCCTGCTCCATATATTCGGGAGTCACTTCCATCCTGGAGTTTACCTGGATATAGAGCATGGGCAGCTCAGCATTGGGAAAAATCTCCATTTTCAGCTGCTTCCAGGAGATATACCCCAGCAGGCTTGCTGCGATAAACAGCATGGATATCAATACCTTTCGCTGTATGAGGAAGTGTTTATTCACCAGGATTAGCCTCCTTCGCTTTAACTTTTTTTCCAAGCTGTCCGAATACCATGTAGATGCAGGGGATCACCACCAGGGTCAGCATTGTGGAAGTTATAAGTCCACCAATCACCGCCCACGCCATGGGAGACCGTAAGGAAGCACTTTCCCCAAAGCCCAGGGTCATAGGAAAAAGCGCAAGAATGGTGGTCAGGGTGGTCATCACAATAGGCCTGATCCTCCTTTGTCCGGCCGAAATAATCGCCTCACGCAGCTCCATGCCTTCCCTGCGGAATTGGTTAATGGCATCTACAAGGATAATGGAATCGTTTACCGCGATTCCAACAAGCATGATGATGCCGATTAATGCCATTATGTTTAATGATGCTCCCTGGAAAAAGAATACAGCCACAGCACCCACCACGGCCAGAGGAACCGGCAGAAGAATGGTGAAGGGGTGTACAAGGCTCTCGAACTGAGCTGCCATTACCATATATACAAGGATCAGGGAAAGCAGGAGTGCAAAACCCAGGCTTCCCATGGCTTCTTTTCGCAAGGCCTCCTCACCGGTTATTTTATAGCTGTATTTGGGAGGGAAGTCCACTTTATCGAGCCGGGCATCAATGCTTGCAGCTACCTGGTCAAGTGGCAGATCACTGTCCAGATCAGCTGAAATATCAACCACGCGATTTTGATTATTATGCAGGATCTCCCGGGGAGAGAACCCCATTTTAATGTCGGCCACTTCCCTGAGCAATATCTCCGTGTTATTCACTTCCACAGTAAGCATTTCAAGCTCTTTCAGGGTGATATCATTCAGCTTTACCGTAATGTCCGTCAGATCTCCATCCATACTCATCTGTCCGGCCTCGGCACCCTGCAATTTCTCACTAACCCGGTTGATGAGTGTGCTTACATCCACGTTCATCAATCCGGCCCGGTAACGGTCTATTGTAATTTCAATCTCTGGTGCTCCACCCTCAATGGAAGAAGCAATGTTGCGGATTCCGGGAATTTCTTCAAGTTCTGCAATGATGGTGGCGGTAAGCGCTTCCAATTCATCCATCTCCTCTCCGCTAATCTCAACCACCAGCGGAGATTTTTCGGTTCCCAATATGGAGGAAAGGGCACTTTCCTCCTGGCGGAAGAGGGCGGTGAAATTCGGGTTTGCCCTGAAGTGCTCGCTGAGTACTGCAATCAGGTTGTTGGTGGACAATTGACTATCGGGAACAAGCTTGACCTTGATGGTAGCCATATTCTGGTCATCGAAGAGATTCTCGCCTCCCGAGGAAAGACCCGAGGTGGGACCAATTTCACTATAAATCAGCTCAAGCTCCTCCCCGGCAATCTCCCTGATAATAATCTCCAGGCTGTGAACAGCTCCTGTAGTGCGTTCAAGCTGTGTTCCCTCGGGCATCTGCAGGTCCACATAAAATTCTTTTGCCTCAGCTCTGGGCATAAATTCGCTTCCGGTATGCTGCAACATAAACCACCCACCCACCATCAGCAGGATGGTACCAAGCAGCACATAGAACCTGTGCCGGAGAATTTTGTCCAGAAAGCGGCCATAGCCACTTAACTGAACCGACTGCGTCCGGCGTCCGGCGAAAGGAGACTTCTTTCTGTAGATCCTGGAATAGAGCATGGGAATAATCAGGATGGCCACAAGCAGGGAGGCCAGCAGGGAGAAAGCAACTGTAAAAGCCTGCTCTTTAAATAGTTCACCCGAAGCTCCCCGCATATATACAATGGGGATAAAGACCACAATGGTGGTCAGCGTGGAAGCAATAATAGCCCCTCCCACCTGGTCGGTACCCTTAACGGCAGCCTCTCCGGCATCTTCGCCCTGTTCGTGATGCCGGAAAATATTCTCAAGCACCACAATGGCATTATCCACCAGCATTCCTGCCCCGAGGGCAAGTCCGCCCAGTGTCATAATATTCAGGGTTAATCCTGTAAAGTACATTAATACGAAGGTGGCGATAATAGATACCGGGATGGCCACACTGACAATGAAGGTGGGACCGATCTTTCTCAGAAAGAGGAAGAGCACAAATACCGCCAGCAAGATCCCGAAAATGAGACTGTCGCTCACTTCCCCGATGGCCGAAGAAATATATTTTCCCTGGTCTTCCACAATTGTGAAAGTGAATCCGGGAAGTGCCCGCTCAATATCCTCAAGTGCCACCTTCAGGTCTTCTACTGCTTTCACAGTATTATAGCGCATTTCCTTGTATATACTCAGTCCCACGCAGGCCTCGCCATTCAGCAAGATTGCATTTTCCTGCTCCTTAAGACTATAGCTGACTGTGGCCACATCACGGAGGCGTACAGGGACCCGGGCAGAATTCTCCACACTTGCATCGCCCATTTTCACAATGATCTCTTCCAGATCCTTCACCTCTTCCAGTTCACTGATTCCCCTCACGATGTAACGCTTCCCCAGCTCCACAATGGAACCGCCGGAAATATTCTGGTTGTAGCTCAAAATTTTTGAAGTGATGGTGGAGATATCCAGATTAAAGGAAGAAAGAAGGTAATCATTGGTTTCCACCAGAACTTCAAGCTCTTCTACCCCATCAACTTCCACATCCGCTATGCCCTCCAATCGAATTAGTTCATTGCGGACATAGTTCTCGGCCGTTTTTCTAAGCTCATTCAGATCATTTGATTCTTCGTGGTGAAAGGCCACCAGCATTACAGGTAAGGAATTGGGATCGTATTGTGTAATATTGATTTCCTCCAGATCATCATCCTGGTTAAAGACTGAAAGAGCCTTGGAGAGGTCCAGGAAGGCCTCATTCATATCTTTTTCCCAGGTGTACTCTACCTCAATCAGTGCCACCCCTACGCGGGAGGTTGAAGAAACATTCACCACACCGCTTTGTCTGATCGCCAGCGATTCCACTCCGTCGACGAATTTTTCCTCCATCTCCTCCGGCGGACGTTCACCGGCCACAAGCTCAATATAAAGCTTGGGACTGTGAAGATTGGGAAAGAGATCAATTCCCAGCTTGTCGAAAGAGATATATCCCAGCAGGAGTGTGGCTAGAATGATCATACTCACCGAAACCGGGTAGTTTACAGAAAATCTGCTTATGGCTTTTAACATGGTGCTGCGCTTGCTGTTTTTTTATCTAAGTATCCTGACTCTGCTCTGGTCCCGCAAGGTTTCAAACCCGGAGTTGACAATACTCTCTCCTTTCAGAAGCCCCATTTTCACTTCCACATTTTCAACATTCTCGAGTCCGGTCGTAATCATTCGCTCACTGGCAACACCCTGTTCAACCACATATACAATCTGGTTCCGGTTCCTGCTCATGATTATATCCTTGGGGATGACGATTACTTCTTCGGCACTGTTTACAACCAGATCGGCCTTCACAAACATACCCGGAAGCAGTATCTGTTCATGATTCTCCACTTCAACAAAACACTTGAAAGTACGTGCCTCTGCATCAATGGAGGGTGATATCTGGGTAATGGTCCCCAAGAGGGTATCGGCCGTGCTTGTGTAACTGGTCACATAGACCTTGTAACCCTTTTCAATATTCCTAAAGTACTTTTCCGGGAGATTGGCCTCAAGGTATAGTCTTTCATAATCGATTACAGATACCATCTCAATACCTGCAGCAACCCTGGTCCCTTTAGTGAAATAGGGAAGATCGGCGATAATCCCGGAAAAGGGAGCCTCGATGGTCATCTTGGCCAGGTTAAGCCGGCTGCTTTCCATATCATACCGGGTATTAATAAGGGTAATCTCGGCATTTTTCAGGTCTCTCAGGGTAGCCCCTCCTTTTTCATAAAGCGCCTGTTGCTTCTCATACTCCAGCTGGGAGATCTCCTCGTCCACCTCCAAAGATTTAATCCTCAGATCGTTTACATATTCTTCATCCTCCAGTTTGATGATGGTGGCACCAGCCTTTACATGATCGCCCAGGGCATAGGGCCTGCCGGTGGCCGGGTTCATCTGCAGTCTGTACTCACCGGCGATCTCCGAATTCAGCGTAACATCTTTCAGCGGGTAGACCGATCCGGTGGTACTCACGAACTCTTCGATGGAAGAAGTGCTGACTTCGATGACTCCCACAGGAACCTCAATGGTTGTATTCACTTCCATATCGGGCTGTTTACATGAGCTCAGCAGCAGGGCTGCAGTAGCAAAGGCCAAAAAAATGCTTCGGATCTGTTTCATATCCATTGTATATCTATTTGTTTTCATCTTCATCGCTTAGTAATTCTTCGGGTATGATGGGCAACTGTTTTTCAAAATCATAAAGGGTCTGGATTTTCAGATTCAGCAACTCAATTTTATAATTGATAATGGCATTGGTGAGGGCCATCTTGGATTCTGAAAGCTGGTTCTGGTACATTCCAAGGTCCATGCTGGTCAGATCGCCGTTGCGATACCGTTCCAGGTTGATGTCATAGGCCAGTTCGGCATTCTTAACGGTCTTTCGCTGGATCCCGATCTGCATCTCCAGGTTTTTAAGGCTTCGCACCACCTGGCGGATGTTCATTACAATATCATTTTGCTGAACCTCGTAGCTGATCTGAGAGCTTTGCAGACTTGCCTCGGCAGCCTTTATTTCAGATTTTCGTTCCCCCCAGTCAAAAAGAGGGATACTCAGGGTCAGGCCAATGGCCGGGGTATTTGTAGGTGTGTCAAAGAGATTGGAAAACTGTTCATCATTTCCCTGTACCCCGAAGGAGGCAGTAACCGATCCGGCAAATTCATTGGTTGCTTTGGCCACAACCAGGTCGAAATTGGCATTCTCCAGATCAATTTCTCTTTCCCGGAGTTCCATTCGATTTTCAAGGGCATGGTTGATTGCAAGTTCCTGGTTCACAGGTACCGTATCCGCAATGATCTCGGCTGCAATCAGGAGGGTGGTATCAAGAGGCATCCCAATCAGCACCTTAAACTGGTCCATGCTGTTGGCCAGGTTCAGCTCGGAATTATAGACCCCGGAACGACTGGTGGCCAGGTTGACCTCTGCCTGGTATAGCTCCTCCAGGGCCAGCAGTCCGCCTTCGACCTTGTTCTTTATAATTTCATAACTCTCCTCATTGTTTCTCAAATCCTCCCGGGCAATATCCAGGCTCATCTGGTTGGAGTAAACCCCGTAAAACTCCTGGGCAACATTACGTTCAAGGCTGAGACGCATGAGCAGGTACCTGATCAGCGAGGCTTCATATTCCAGCTCCAGTTTCTCGGTTTCCATCCGGGTCCTGTTATAGGTGAAGATGGGTTGGGTGAACTGAAGATAAAGGCGGTTATTAAAAGTTTGGGAAAGCGGGTCTGCTGCAAAGGCTGATTCGGAAAAACTGTAATCATAGGAGAAGCGGTTTACCAGGGTTAATTCACCGTCGGTAGGCAGAATTCGCTGATTGATGGCAAAGGTTCCCCCCGAGGATGCTGACTCATTCAGGTACCACTCACCCGTCTGAGAATCAAAGCGATTTGTCTTCTCATATTCAAAAGGATCCAGGGTAATAGAAAATTGCGACTTCAGCCTGGCCCGCTGGGCATTCAGTCTCTCCTGGCTTCTTACAAGGGAAAGCTCTGTTTGCTGCATGTCCGGACTGTTCTCCACCGCAAAGTCCAGTGACCGGTCTATGGTAAGCAGCTCCTGCCCAAACAGCGCCGCCCCTTCAAAGATGATTACTCCACTCAGAAGCACCACCCTCATTATTTTACAACCCTTGTTATATATCATACCCTTTCTTTTTTCAGACTTTACAAACTTTCGACTTTACAGACTTTCGACTTTACAGACTTTACAGACTTTACAGACTTTACAGACTACCTTTTCCTCACCCACTTCACCGCATCGGCAATTACACGACTGCCATCGGTCTCACTGCTCAGTCGTACCTTCACCGAATCGCCGGGAAGGAGGAAGGAGCCCAGCCGGTTCCATCCGTCTTCCGGATTATTAAGTTCAAACTTAAGATCTTCACTTCCCTCGCTGGAAGAGATTGTGTAATTGTAGTCGGTTCCCTTATCGGCAAACTCGGGCCCAAACCCCCTGCCCGGTCCGCGACCCTGACCCGATCCTCCCTGCTGAGGGCCACCCTGCTGTCCACCACCCTGATCTCTCCTGGAAGGCCGCTTGTACATTGCAGATACCGGGATGTATACATAGAGATCATAAAATCCTTTTTCAGGCAGCCTGGTACTCCAGCTCACAAAATTACTATCGTCACCGCTGCGAATGACCATGGCCGAACGGACCGTTTCGCCATAGTAGGCCGAATGGGCCACCGGCATCCACCATGTGGGTGTCGACCACTCAGTCAAACTCTGATAGAGCAATTTATCTTCATCCTCCGTCTTCCTGGAGTCGATGTACTGCTTTAGCTTACTCGCCCGGGAGATGGAGAAGCTTGTAAAACCATCATCTTCGTTGTCAACTATATATTCATCCTTAAATTTGAAACTGACGGCTTGTTCGCTGATTTGCTCATACTCCTCCATATTTGTTTTTTCAAGCTCGGTGGCTGAGCGGAGGAAGTTATTGTAGCTTGAGGGTATGTTCCCCGATATCAGCGTATTAATGGTCATCATCATGGGCCTGTCATAGAGTACCACCTGAATATCTTTTGTCTGGCCGGCCTCGACTTCATACAGGCGCTTTTCTTCAGTCATGCCGCCTGGCCCTCCAAAACCACCCTGTCCCATTATCCGGAAATTGATATCCACCAGTCCGCGTGCATCACCCACATTGCTAATTTTAAATTTCACCAGGTAAACATCGCCAATGTCATCGCGGGTTTGCAGGTAATCAGGATCCGAAATCAGGAAAGAAGGCAGATCTCCACCCGCATTGATAATCTCAAGATAGGGGGCGATCTCCACTTCGAACTCCTTGTAGAAATCCCTGGAGAACTGTTCAAAACTGATCTCTGAAAAAGCATGATCTTCAAGGTAATAATAGAAAAAGTAGTCGAAATCATCCATGCCTACCCGGTTTTTCAATGCCGAGATAATGAAGCTGCCGGTCTGGTTGATCAGGGATGAAGTTAATTCAGTATCCCAGCGGGCAAACAACTCAATCATGCTTCGCTTGCCCAGTAAAAGGTTGGCACGCTCCTTATCGGTAATACCCCCTGTGAAACCATCCCTGGGTGAAACCTCAAAGCCCTCTTTCAGGTAAATCTCGAGCATGGAGTTAAATACAGGGTATTCTTTTGAACTAATTGTGGTTACATAGCTGTAGTAAAGAGGGAATACACAGTAAGGATTTTTATTGTAACTGATATCGCCCTGGAAGGTTATAAGATCCTCTCCACCTCCCCCTCCGCCGGGTCCGCGCTCCCTGCTTCGGGGTTCTGAGCGGAAGAAGGTGTTCTGCAGAAAACGCTTGAACAGATCCGTTTCAACCTCCCTTGGGCTCCTGCTGTTTTCATTATTGCGATTGCGTCGCTCTTCACCCTTCATGAATCTTGCTAAATCCAGGGTATTCAGCCCTGCTCCTTTTTCGGGAAGCAGAATCATTTCCGGCAGGATATTTTCTACAGTTTGAATATAAGGTCTTTCATAGGCATGAAACTGAATGGGCACCTCCACAAGGTTAATGCGGTCAAAGGCATAGTACAGGTCCAGCTCATCCAGTTCCCAGTCATCTTTCGCCTCGCTTATCAGGGCCTTGATGGTATCCTGTATATGAGTGAAATATTCGGAGAAGTAATCATGCTCTGGGTCAAGGTAGAGATTGTACTCCACCTCGTCGATTTTAAGACTCCTTTTTTCAAGGGGGGCGATTACAAGGGGAAGGGCATTCAGATTATTCTCAGGCGTAAAATGGAAACCCTCCTCATCCATGTCCACCTTTCCCGGGGCTATGGCGGTCAGGGCAGTATCACATTTTACAGTCAGCGTAAAGCGGCTGAAGTCTGGCTCCCTTGGCTGGAATGTAAGCAGGTTAAATCCTACTCCACTTACTGGATACCAGTTGAGTTCGGGGGTAAGCAGCATGTAGTCGGGGTGAATGATTCCGGGTTTCTTATCAAGGGCAGCCACCATAATCCGCTTTGTTGCATCCATCTCTTCCCTGGGGATATCCAGGTAGGCTATTGCCTCTTCCGGGATACCGCTATAATAGATATTCAACCGGGTAAACCGGCCAGGCTCCAATCCGCCTTTGGCGGATGGCATCACCATCACTAACTGTTCCTTACGGGCAAATTCCACATCTCCCTTGACCGAGGTGATACTGTCAATTGAAAAACCAGGATTCAGGGAGAAGATCAGGGTGTCGAGGGAAAAGCTGTTTTGATTCTGAATTCGCAGGCTGGAGCTTACTTCCAAAGATTGACCCTGCAGGCTCACGATAAGATCGTTGGAGATCACATCGGCCACCGGCCTGCCTGCATAATGATTGTTAAGTTCCAGGTACCGCTCCCGCTCTTTCGCATGCTCATGATGCATGCTATAATACAAAAATCCAGTGAAGAGTCCGGCCGAAACAAATCCGATAAAACCTATAAGGTTCAGGCTATTCCAGCGGCCGGTCTGTGGCAGTCGGTTCAGGAAACGAATGGTGGCAAATATAAATCCGATGCCAAGCAGCAGGTAGCTCAACCTGTGTAGTATGATCAGACGGGGACTTGCAAAACCAATAAAGTCGGAATATACCATGGGCAGGTTAAAGGCCATGTAATCGAGCATTCCATAAAGCTTATCCTGGAAGTAAAACAGGGTAAGCCCTATATATCCAAGCAGTACAAGGAAGGTGACAGCCTGACTCCGGAGAAGAATCATCATGAAAAAGGAAAGTCCAAGGATGAAGACCAGGGTCGGAATGGTGATCAGCAGTGGATAGTAAAGGTAGGCTCCCCATGCCACCGGGACATCCTTTCTGATCATGTTAAAAACCAGGGTCATCACAAGAGCCAGGACAACCAGTCCCACGAAAAGCACAAGGATTCCCAGGGTTTTGCCCAGCACGTATTCTCCATTGGTAATGGGCCTGGCATAGATTACCTCGGTGGTATCCAGTTTTTTATCACGTTTCAGAAAATCGGAGGCAAGGAAGACAGCAATCACTGCCTGGGCTACCGAGATGAACAGGACATTGATATAAGGCATATTAGCCGGAATGGCCCTGAAGGTCCATCGCGCATCGGCGTGTCCCCCGAAAAAACCCATGTTGGTCCCAAAGAGAATCAGAAGTGCCAGAATGGCAAATATCCTGAAAAACCAGGACCTGTAGAGGGTCTTACTCTCATAGGCTGCTACGCTCCAAATGTTTATAAGATTCATTTCAGGTTCCAGTGATCAAGTTGATTATCCATATAGTGTACATAGGCGTGTTCCAGGTTGGGATCTACACTGACTGCATCAAGGGATTTTGGTTTATCTCCCACAAATTGTATCTCCCAGCCTGCTCCCGAAGGAATGGTGGAGATGATGGGGAATTCCACTTTCAGCTCTTCGTATTGCTGATGACTCACCTCTGCCCTCCATACTTGTCCACGGGCCCCGGTCACCAGCTCATCGGGTGTGCCCTGGTATATGAGCGATCCTTCGTTGAGAAGCGCCATCTGGTTGCAGGTACTTGAAATATCTCCCACAATGTGTGTGGATAGAATTATGATGGTTTCGGAGCGTCCGAGATCTGATAAGAGGTTACGGAAGCGAATCCTTTCCTCCGGGTCAAGTCCGGTGGTGGGTTCGTCAACAATAATCATCGAAGGATGGGCAATAAGGGCCTGGGCTATGCCCAGCCTCCTTTTCATTCCACCTGACAATTTATTGGCCATACGTTCCCTGAACTCAAGGAGTCCTACGCTTTCAAGCATTTCATCGACCCGTTCGAGCCTTTCTTTTTTTGAACTCATTCCGGCCAGTCGGGCTGCATAATCCAAAAACTCCCAGGATTTCAATTTGGCAAAGAACCTGAAATCCTGCGGCAGGTAGCCAATCATCTTCCTGATCTCCTTCCTGTGGCTTCCGATTTCCATACCATCCACAAATATCTGCCCTTCGCTTGGTTCCATCAGGGTAACAAGGATTCGCATCAGCGTAGATTTGCCTGCCCCGTTTGGTCCAAGGAGCCCGAACATTCCATTGGTGATGGTCAGATTGATGTCATCCAATGCTTTAAATCCTCCGGGGTAGGTCTTGGTCAGATTTTTAATCTCAATTTGCACGGGATCACGAGTTTTTGAGTATTTGTTGAGCTTTGACTCTTATAAACAAGATAGGTTTAACCTACTTACAATATTTATTAAAATAAATGTAAATTAAACCTTTTTGTATGGTAAGCATCTAAGATATACTTAATCCGATAAACCAGGTAATAATGAAAGGTATTCAAAGTTTCAAAATGATGGGAGTCGCCTTGCTCTTCTCCCTGTTTTCAATGAACATCTCAGCCCAGGGACCCGGCGGACCGGGACGTGGTCCTCAGATGACTGAAGACGATATAAAGGAGCGGGCAGAACAAACCGCAAAGGTTCTTGATTTAAATGACGATCAGGCAAAAAAAATCCTGGCAATCGATATGGATTTCTACAATAAGATGCAAATCGAGCGTCAGAAAATGATGAATGCCGAACGGACACCGGAAAACCGGGATGCCATGCGTGAAAAGATGACGAAGATGCGGGAAGACCTCAATAAACAGTACAAAGCAGTGCTGAGTCCTGAACAGTATGAAAAACACCTGGAAATCCAGGAGCAGCGCAGAAGTGAAATGCGTCAGCAGCGCCAGGAGAGCAATCCCGGTGGCGGACAGGAAGCCCGGCCTGAACGGGGACGAGGAAGGAATTAAGTCCTTAAAGTCCGTAAAGTCCGTAAAGTCTGTAAAGTCTGTAAAGTCTGTAAAGTCTGTAAAGTCGAAAGTCTGTCGAACAATTCTGTTTTGTACAGGTTATTTGTATGAAACAGAATTTTTCAATCTATAAAAGCACAATCAATGTCAGTCAGAACAGCAAAATCACAATGGACAGGAACGCTTGCCTCCGGTAAGGGTGTAATGAACTTCAGTAACTACAGTGGACCATTTACCTTTAAATCACGCTTCGAAGAAGGTGACGGCACCAATCCGGAAGAACTAATTGGAGCGGCACATTCGGGATGTTACTCAATGTTTCTAGCAGCCTTAATCAGCGGTGAGAAGTTGACTCCTGAAAGTGTGGAGACTACGGCCAAAGTTCATCTTGGAAAAGATGACAAAGGACCTGTTATCACTACCATTGAACTGGAATGCCAGGTAAAGTGTAAAGGCCTGAGCCAGGAGAAATTTGATGAACTGGCTGAGGCCGCCAAAGAAGGCTGCCCCATCTCCAGGCTTGTGGCAGCGGCAGACATCAAACTTTCAGCCACACTGTTATAAGGTGTTAATAACCTTTATTTGATCCATTTGGGAAGTGCGGGGGCCTGGTAGTGCTCCATCTTTTGAAGGAGTTCTTCCGCCTCGGTGCTGACCTGGATCATTTCACGGTTTTCAATCTTCAGAAAACCCTCATCCACCATGGACCCGATTCCATGAAGTATGGAGTCGTAGTAGCCATTAATATTAAGAATCCCCACGGGTTTCTGATGCAGCCCCAGCTGAGCCCATGTGAGCATCTCGAAAAGCTCATCGAGGGTTCCGAATCCACCCGGGAGGGCTATAAAACCATCACTCATATCATAGATCAGGGCCTTCCGCTCGTGCATGCTATCTACGGTGATCATCTCGCTCAGACCATCGTGGGCAACCTCCTTCACATGTAAAAACCCAGGTATAATGCCAGTGACCCTGCCTCCGGCCTCCATTACCGCATTTGCAAGATGCCCCATCAGCCCGACCTTGCCACCGCCAAATACAAGTTCTGTATTATTCTTTACCAGCAACTTACCCAGCTGCGCTGCCTGCTCCCTGTAAATACCATTTGCCCCTGAACTGGAGCCACAATAGACTGCGATTCGCTTCATGCGGCGAAGATAAAAAGAAATATTAAAAGGAAAGGTTCAGATATATCGTAGGTGTGAAAGGAACTGCTTCGGCATGAATGCTGAAGCTGGCCGATGGAGATTCAGGAATCTTAATCAGGTTTGAATATTTGATATTTTCGGTATTCAGGAGATTCAGAATGGAGATTCCTGCCTCAAAATGGTAGCCTTTTATGGAGTAGCGGTATATCAACGAAGCATCGAGCCGACTGTAGCGATGCCTTTCAAAAACTTCCTGGGGCACAGGGGTTCGGTCAGGAAATCCGGAACCATATACATAATTTGCAGAGAAATAGAAGGGTTTGAAATTCATTAAAATGGCAGCCTTCACCTCATGCCGCTGGTCCTGAGGCGCATACCTGTAGCCTTCCCGTGGAAAGTATGAGAAATATTCTTCCGTTTTACTGAGGGTGTAGGAAGCCCACATTTCGTGCTTCCCAAAGTATTTTTTGAGCAGGAGGTCTGTCCCGTACACACGTGCCATTCCCTGGAAGCTTCCATTGAGGTTTTGCCTGGGA